>CABUQG010000008.1 GCA_902493535.1 uncultured Collinsella sp.
AGGCCCTTGCGGCCTAGTCGCTATTTAGGGCGTCCAAGATTTGGGGCGCAGTTCATGATCGGACGGGCTTTTTGGTGGGTATCATGGTTGAATGATCATTAGGAGGTTTTCCCTACATGGAATTGTTTGAGCCGATTCTTCATTTCTTTGAGCAACGGTGGGTCCACAACATCATCTGGGCCGGCATCTTGGCAATAGGCACGGCAATCGCCACCAAAGTCGTTTCCAAGACGCTGCGCCACCTACTCAACCGCGACGATAACCCGCTTCCAGCATCGAGCATCTTCATCAACATCGCTCGCGCCGTCATCTGGATGATCGGCGGCAGCTTTATCCTCGACAACTGCTTTGGCATTAACGCAAACGCGCTCGTCGCCGCTCTTGGCGTCGGCGGCATCGCCATCTCCCTGGGCTTTCAGGACACGCTCTCAAACCTTATCGGCGGCATGCAGGTGACCTTTATGGGCATCATCAAGCCTGGCGACAACATCGAGGTCGGTGGTGTATCAGGCGTGGTCCAGGACATCACCTGGCGCCACACGACCATCGAAGATGCCTGCGGGCAGACTATCATCGTCCCCAACTCCAACATCTCCAAGAACACGCTCGTGCATTTGATGCCCTTTGGGCGCGTAGCCGTCCCCGTCGCGGTGAAAGACCCCTCAAAATGGGCTTCGCTCGACGCACTGGCAGACGAGCTGACCAGCGCCACTAAAACGGCCGTCTCGCCCATCTCGGGTTTTGACAAGGAGCCGTATGTGCTCTTTAGCGAGATCGGCGACTTTGGCATTAAGGGCAAGATCATCTTTATCGTCAGCGACGACAGCACTACTTTCACGGCAGCCGACGCCTGCATCCGCGCCATCGCCCCCATCATCGCCTAAACCACCACAAAGGGGACAGGCACCTTTGTGGTGGTTTCGCATCGTGGTACCATGGTTCATATCGTTGTTTAAACGACTAAGGGAGTAGACACCATGGAAGAGGCCTATCGTCAAGCACGCAAGCGCGGCGAGCAAGGACGTCGACGCGCCATTAGTCAAAGCGAGCATCCGTACCTCACGGACCTCGATAGCTTGGTCGCCCAGCTCCCCTTAGGTCAGCGAGAGAGCGTCGGCCTAAGGGACATTCCGCTCGAAATGGTCGTCGGTACGGTTACTAAAGGCCGTCAGTCCGCCTTTTCATGCAACTTTATGCCCTTGCTGCCGTTTAGCACCGAGTTCGCCCGCAAGTGGTCCAACCTCTACGACATCCAGGTGACCGAGGGCTATCGCGATCCCGTCATCGTCACCGAGTTCATGCATCGGTTTTACGTCCAAGAGGGCAACAAGCGCGTCAGTGTCCTCAAATTCCTGGACGCCCCGACGGTTTCGGCCAAGGTCACCCGTCTCTACCCCGGCACATGGGATTCCGTCGAAAGCCGCCTGTACGGTGAGTTCTGCGCGTTTTGGCGCGTCTGCCCCCTATACGAGATCGAGTTCTCACGCGAGGGAAGCTACGAGACGCTCGCCAAGATGCTCGGTCAGGACCTTATCGAAAAATGGCCGCAGAAAAAGGTCGACTACCTGCGCCACACCTTCTTACTCTTTAAGCGCGCCTACCTTCGCGCGGGCGGCGACCACCTGGACATTACGCCCGCCGACGCCATGCTCGTCTACCTCAATGTGTACAACCAGGACCGCCTGCTGGATACACCGACGGATATCGTCGTAAACCGCCTGTGCAAGATCTGGCGCGAGCTGGTCATTGCCGGCAAAAATAACGAGGACAAGGTAGATCTTGTCGAAGCACCGAGCGTCGATGAGGAGGAGTCGCCCGCCAAGTCCACCTCCGGCGTGCTCAGCTTCTTTATGGGCAAGACCGTCTATTCGGCGGCCAACCCCCTGCGCATCGCCTTTATCCATGAGTTCCCCTGTGCGACGTCGAGCTGGGACAGCCTGCACGACCAAGGGCGTCAGTATCTCGATGAGCACTTTGGCGGTATCGTGCGCACCGAGGCGTTCGAGGACTGCCATGATCCGGACGCGTTCTACGCCGCCGTGGAAACGGCTGTCAAACATGGAGCAAACGTCATCTTCTCGACCTCGCACCGCCTGATGGAATACACGCTCAGGGCTGCCGTTGAGTATCCCCGGGTTCGGTTCCTCAACTGCTCTATCGGTCTTCCCCATCAAAGCGTCCGTTCGTACTTTGGCAAGATGTACGAGGCCAAGTTCCTCCTGGGCGCCCTTGCCGCCAGCATGGCGGACAACCACCGCATCGGTTACCACGCGTCGGTCTTTGCCTCGGGCGCACTCAGCGAAATCAATGCCTTTGCGATTGGCGCCTCGCTGCTCGACCCCCGTGCGCAAATTATCCTGACCTGGGGCGATGTGCCTGCCGGTGGCCTTGCCGAGGCCATGTGCCGCGAAGGCGTGAGCGTCATGACCGGCGCCGACATGTCAAAGTCGCTCGAAGATCCCACGGCCTACGGACTTCACCGCCTGATCGATGGCAAGGTTGCCGGCATTGCCATGCCGGTGTGGAACTGGGGCCGATATTACGAGCTTATCGTGCGAAGTCTGCTGCATGGCACCTGGGACGAGACCAGTGACGACAGCCGGGTCCGCGCCGTCAACTACTGGTATGGCATGAGCTCGGGCGTTATCGATATTCGCTACGCTCCGGGCCTGCCCTATCAGACGCGCAAGCTTGTTCAGCTACTCCGCAATGGCATCGTCGAGGGTTCCATCAATCCATTTGGCGGCGAGCTCCATAGCCAAGACGGCGTGGTGCAGATCGAGGGCTTTCCCCCACTGCCGAGCACTCAAATCGTCGAGATGGACTGGTTGGCCGACAACGTGGTGGGCACCATTCCGCAGCCCAACGATGAGCCGAAGGTCCACGCCCTATGAAAATCCTTGCCATAGCCGATACCGAAGAACGATGCCTATGGGAGTGCTTTCGCAAGGAACGCTTTGAGGGTGTCGACCTGATTTTGTCCGCTGGCGATCTGGACCCGGATTATCTTGAGTTTTTGGTCACCGTCATCAACAAACCGCTCATCTACGTTCGCGGCAATCACGATGACCGCTACGCGCGTCATGCACCAGGCGGCTGTATCTGTATCGAAGACTCCGTTTACGTGTATCGTGGCGTCCGCATTGCGGGGCTTGGCGGCTCCATGCGCTACCGAGATGGCGCCAACATGTACACCGAGCGCGAGATGGCCAAGCGCGTGCGCAAGCTGTCACGCAAAGTGAGGATGGTCGGCGGCTGCGACATCCTGCTGACCCATGCGCCCGCCGCCGGCATGGGCGATCTGGACGATCTGCCACATCGAGGATTTGAATGCTTTAACACAGCGCTCGAATCCTGGAATCCCGACTACATGGTGCACGGGCATGTACACCAAAGCTACGGTTACGAATTTCAACGCGAGCGGCAGCATGTGTGTGGAACGACGATCATCAACGCCTGCGGCTATACGCAGTTTGAGCTCGATCAGACGCGCTACCCCATCCGTGGCTGGCAGGCAGCCTGGCTCAATTCGCAAACCATGCGCCGCGAGCTCAAACGCCACGATGCCATCGAGTCCTCAACAGCCAGAACACCCTGGTAACCACCACAAAGGGGACACCGTCCCCTTTGTGGTGCTTTTGACGCGATAGCAAGAAACCCGGTCCTGCACAAGGCAGAACCGGGTTTCTTTAGCAATGCTTGCTTTGATCAGGCAGTAACTAGCAGTTACTCAGCCAGGAAGTCACGCTGGACAGCGGGATCGACCTTGACGCCAGGGCCCATGGTGGAAGACACGGAGATGGACTTGACGTACTTGCCCTTAGCAGAAGAGGGCTTGACGCGCAGGATCTCGGTGTACAGGGCAGCGTAGTTCTCAACGAGCTGCTGCTCAGAGAAGGACTTCTTGCCCAGGGGCACGTGGCAGATGCCGTAGCGGTCGGCGCGGTACTCAACGCGGCCAGCCTTGAGCTCGGAGACCATCTTGGCAACGTCCATGGTCACGGTGCCGAGCTTGGGGTTCGGCATGAGGCCACGGGGACCAAGGATCTTACCGATGCGGCCAACCTTGGCCATCATGTTCGGCGTAGCGATAGCGGCGTCGAAGTTGATCTCGCCCTTCTGAATCTGGGCGACGAGCTCGTCGGAACCGATGATGTCGGCGCCGGCAGCCTCGGCCTCGCGGGCCTTCTCGCCCTCGGCGAAGACGGCAACACGAACGGTCTTGCCGGTGCCGTGGGGCAGGGAGATGGAACCACGGATGTTCTGGTCAGCCTTACGAGTATCGATGCCCAAACGGAAGTGGGCCTCGACGGTCTCGTCGAACTTGGCGGTGTCGAGCTCCTTGAGGAGCTTGGCAGCCTGAAGGGGGGTGTAGAGCGTCGCGCGGTCGATCTTCTCGGCAGCAGCGTTATAGCTCTTACCATGCTTAGCCATGTGTATTACCTCCTGTGGTTAAACGGGCGTGAGCCCTCCCACATCGTATCGTGTGCCCTATTGCACACATTTAACGGGCGCCCCGGTCGGAGCACCCGTCGTTACCATAAGAAATCGCTACTCAGCGATGGTGACGCCCATGGAACGGGCGGTACCGGCGATGATCTTCTTGGCGGCGTCAATGTCGTTGGCATTGAGGTCCGGCATCTTGATCTCGGCGATCTTGGTGAGCTGCTCCTGGGAGAGCTGACCAACCTTGTCGGCCTGGGGCTTAGCGGAACCAGACTTGAGGTTCAGCTCCTTCTTGATGAGGTGAGCCGCCGGCGGGGTCTTGGTGATGAAGGAGAAGGACTTATCCTCGTAGACAGTGATCTCAACGGGGATGATGTCGCCCTTCTTGTCCTGCGTCTCGGCGTTAAAGGCCTGGCAGAACTGCATGATGTTCACGCCAGCAGCGCCCAAGGCGGGGCCGACGGGAGGAGCGGGGTTTGCTGCACCAGCAGGAATCTGGAGCTTAATGACGTTGGCAACCTTCTTCTCAGCCATGGTCATTCCTTTCGAATCACGAGTGTGAAGTACTTGCTATATCGTAAGCACGCACGTGTTAGAAGCACTCCTGAGATGAGCAGTCACAGAAGAAGCACGCTCGCGCGAACGGACGAAAACTTAAGCGATGACAGCGACCTGGTTAAAGTCGAGCTCGACCGGCGTCTCGCGGCCAAAGATCATCAGCGTGACCTTGAGCTTGCCAGCCTCGGTGTTAACCTCGGAGACCTTGCCATCAAAGTCGGTAAGCGGGCCATCGGTGACGCGGACGGACGTGCCGACCTGAATATCAACCGAGGTGCGCTTGGGCGAATCGCCCTTACCGGGACGACGAGTCATCTTGTTGTACTCGTCGCGGGAAAGCGGAGCGGGCTTGCCGTTGCCGCCTAGGAAACCGGTGACGCCGGGCGTGTTGCGAACACACGTCCAAGCATCGTCATCCATCTCCATGCGGACCAGGACATAACCCGGGAAAATCTTGGAATCCTTGGTCTCGCGCTTGCCACCCTCTTTAATCTCGGTGACGCGCTCCATAGGAATCTCGATATCAAAGATACGGTCCTGCATGCCCATGGTCTCGATACGATGCTCGAGATCGGACTTTACGCGGTTCTCGTATCCGGAGTAAGTGTGAACGACGTACCAACGCTTAGACATGGTTTAGCCCCTCAATCCAGAGAACAGAGCAAGAGCCTCGCCAAAGCCAGCATCGAGCAGAGCGATGACGACGCCGACGACGACCAGAGAAGCGCAAACGACGACCGAGTAGTTCACGAGCTCCTTCTTATCGGGCCACGTGACACGCTTCATCTCGGACTTGACCGAAGCGAAATACTTCTTGGTGCGGGCGAAGAAACCAGGCTTCTCGTTCTTCTTGGACTTCGCAGCCTTCTCGTTCTTCTTGGCAACGGCCTTCTTGGCCTCAACCTTGGAGTTGGCGGCAGCGTTGTTGGCAGGTGCCGGCTGCTGAGCCTTCTTCTTGTTCTTCTTGTTGGCCATTTGGGTTACCTCCGCGCAATGCGCTTATACATGAGTAAACCGTAAGCCCCCAATTGGGAGCTTACGGAATAATGACTGGCACGCCAGGAAGGACTCGAACCCTCAACACTCGGTTTTGGAGACCGATGCTCTACCAATTGAACTACTGGCGTATGTGACTAGAGACTAGCGAGTCTCTTTGTGCAGCGTGTGGTGACGGCACCAGGGGCAATACTTCTTGATCTCCATACGATCAGGCATGTTTGACTTGTTCTTGGTGGTCGTATAGTTGCGGCGCTTGCACTCAGTGCACGCAAGAGTAACTAGAGTACGCATTTATCCTGAACCTTTCATTTCCGCCCCGTACGGGCACGAGTTGGTACTTTATCAGCTCTACGTAAGTGCTGTCAATGAAAACCTCGAATCAATTGGTTCTCGCTGGATCCATTCATATTTGGAACACATCAATGAAGCCAGCGAGATCTAATCGATCCCTCACGCTCGGCTTAAGAGCAAGCGAAGCGCAATCGGCAGGGAACAGGCCCCGCGTAGAAAAGAACCCGGCACCCTATAAGTGCCGGGTTCTCTCTAAGTCAACTAAATCAAAGAGCTAATTTACTCAATGATCGTGGAGACGATGCCCGAACCGACGGTGTGGCCACCCTCGCGGATAGCGAAGCGCAGGCCCTCCTCCATGGCGATCGGGTGAATGAGGTCGCCCTCGATGGTGATGTGGTCACCAGGCATAGCCATCTCGGTGCCCTCGGGGAGCTTGACCGTACCGGTAACGTCGGTGGTACGGAAGTAGAACTGAGGACGATAACCATCGAAGAACGGGGTGTGACGGCCGCCCTCCTCCTTGGTCAGAACGTAGATCTCGCCGGTGAACTTGGTGTGCGGGGTAACCGAACCGGGCTTGCAGAGAACCTGGCCGCGCTCGATGTCCTCGCGCTTGATGCCGCGGAGCAGCAGACCGACGTTGTCGCCAGCCTCGCAGAAGTCCATGGACTTACGGAACATCTCGATACCGGTAACGACGGTGTTCTGGGTATCCTTGATGCCGACGATCTCGACGGGCTCGTTGAGCTTGAGCTCACCGCGCTCGACACGGCCGGTAGCAACGGTACCACGGCCGGAGATGGTCATAACGTCCTCAACGGCCATCAGGAACGGGAGGTCGTTGTTACGAGCAGGCGTCGGGATGTACTCGTCGACGGCCTTCATGAGCTCGCGAATGGCGTCCATCCACTTGGCATCGCCCTCGAGAGCGCCCAGAGCGGAACCACGGATGACGGGGATATCGTCGCCGGGGAAATCGTACTCGGAGAGGAGCTCACGGGTCTCCATCTCGACGAGGTCGATGAGCTCGTCATCGTCGACCATGTCGCACTTGTTCAGGAAGACGACGATGTAGGGAACGCCGACCTGACGGGCGAGCAGGATGTGCTCGCGAGTCTGAGCCATGGGGCCGTCGGTAGCGGCGATGACCAGGATAGCGCCGTCCATCTGAGCAGCGCCGGAGATCATGTTCTTGACGTAGTCAGCGTGGCCCGGGCAGTCAACGTGAGCGTAGTGACGGGCAGCAGTCTCGTACTCAACGTGGGAGACGGAGATCGTAATGCCGCGCTCGCGCTCCTCGGGAGCCTTGTCGATGTTCTCGAACGCAGTGAAGTCAGCCTTGCAGCCCTCGGTCTCAGAGAGAACCTTGGTGATGGCGGCGGTCAGCGTGGTCTTGCCGTGGTCGACGTGACCAATGGTGCCGATGTTAACATGCGGCTTAGTGCGCTCAAACTTCTCTTTGGCCATAAAGCCCTCCTCTTAACAGGTCGTCCCCGGACGGGACTTTGCCTTTATACCATAGTGGCCTCTCAACATACTATTGAGAAGCCACCGTGTTACCTATGGTAGCGGTGACTGGATTCGAACCAGTGACGCCACGGGTATGAACCGTGTGCTCTAACCAACTGAGCTACACCGCCGGATGGAGCCTGCAACCAGACTTGAACTGGTGACCTCTTCGTTACCAACGAAGTGCTCTACCGACTGAGCTATACAGGCACTTGACGGGTGGGAGCTATAGGATTCGAACCTATGTAGGCAGAGCCAACGGGTTTACAGCCCGTCCCCATTAACCACTCGGGCAAACTCCCAATCGTTCAAGTATCCGCAGGTTCTTTGGTCTTTTGGACCGCCGCCCCCGCGAACGAAAAAGATAATACGATGCAACCTTGGGGGCTGTCAACGAAAACCTCTAGATACACGGTTCCGGGCGTATCTATATACCTTTGACCTGCTGTTTTGTTGAGTTGGGATATGAGGGACGGTGGTTTTGGATACTGAGGTGACGTTTCCCAAGGTAACACTTTGCTGTAGTGGAGTACACCTTCAGTATCGAACTTCGATAACAGCCTATTTGCACCTATATATAGGTCGAGATCGGGGCTTCCCAGACAGAAGATTGCTCTTCCCAGCAAAATCGAGCGTGGATATTCTTCCGTTTGAAATCGAGCGTGGATATTTTCCCACTTTGCCGTGCCATCAAGTCCAAAGTGGCAGATTATCCACGCTCATTCACTAAGCGGGAGATTTTCCACGCTCGTGTGTCCGATAATCCACGCTCGATGACGATGACCAACCTCGCCCTGGCCTATGTCTCGACCTGTAACAGTAAGAGGGTTATTCCTCCCCTATCTGTTACAGATCGAGATGTTTCGCAGAGACCCCCGCTTACGTCTCATTCTGTAACAGTAAGAACGGTTTTCAGCCTCTTCGTGTTACGGATCGAGATGTTATCGGCCTTCCCTTGGCAATGTCTCGATCTGTAACTATAAGGAGGGTCTTCAGCCCACTCGTGTTACGGATCGAGACAAACCTGAAGCTTGTTTGGCGCCAAACACGCTGACTTATCGACATAAATAGAAACGGGCCCTGTCCCACAAGGGAACAGAGCCCGAAACTCTCATGGAGCCAGTGACAGGAATCGAACCTGCAACCCACTGATTACAAATCAGTTGCGCTACCGTTGCGCCACACTGGCACACTTGGCGCTTTCGCGCGAAGCCTGTTAAGAATAAAGGAATTACGGACGGGGCGCAACAGGCCACACGGCGTTATACAAATATGCAAAATCCAGCAACAACAGGTACCAGGCCCGTTCATTTCTGTCGGTTCGCCCTCAATCTCAAAACCATTCGTCAGAACGAATAGTTTTAATTACAATTGCTATATATAAAACTATTCGTTTTGACGAAGGGTTTCGTGATGCTTACTACCAAGGAAGCCGCCGAGCTGCTCGGCATCACTCCGCGCAGGGTGCAGGAGCTCATAAAAAACGGAGCACTTGATGCCCGCAAGGCTTCTGGTGTATGGCTCATCGACAAAGACAGCGTCGACACGCGACTCCGTTCCGTGACCAAAACGGGGGGACGTCCCCGCCGCGGCCACGGTAAGAGCGAGATCGCGTTCACCCTCATGAATCGCACGCACGAAGTCGCTCAGCTGGTCTACAGCACATCGCGAAAAGACTTTACCCATATCGGCGCCGACATCGATTACGCCCACGCCCCTATTGGAGTATTTGGCCCTAATAGCCCCATATCGCTCGACTCTTTCCGCACTTGGTGGCGTGGCCGCGGTATCCCGCTCGCACGCATTGGGCTAGCCTCCCTGCTTGCAGAAGCCGCAGTTGATGTTCCCGATGAACTCGTACAGCGAAATCTTGGCCTCTCCTTATCCGACCAGTATTGGATTAGGCCCCAAGACTCCGGTCTCGCGTGGAAAGATATCAATTTCTTCAATAATGCTTTTGATGACGTCTCGCTAACCATTGCACCCTTCGCCCCAGAGGGCAAGGCAGCTGCTGCCAAGCCCGACAACACCTCGGACGGCAATCTTCAAAAGTACTGGACATGCGAGGGTGACCGTCGAATCCTCCACAAGGCAGGTGCGCATCTAAACCAGGAACCCTATAACGAGATGGTGGCGACCGCACTCCACCGTCGCATCCTAAACGCCTGCGATTATGTGCCTTACTCGCTCGAAGGCGCGGGTACTTCCGCCTTGAGCACATGCAATGTCTTCTTAACTGACGAAGAAGAATATGTCCCTGCGTTCTATGTAAACCAGCATGCAAATGCAGACGAGCGACTAACCGATTACGAACGGTATGTAGCAAACTGCGAAGAGCTTGGAGCGACAGATATAAAAGACGCCCTTGACCGCATGATCGTGTGCGACGACATCATCGCCAACTATGACCGCCATTGGCGTAACTTTGGCCTTGTGCGAAACGTAAACACGCTAGCCTGCAGACCAGCCCCCATCTTCGATTCGGGCTCATCACTCTGGTGCAACATATCACTAGAAGAGCTTAGGGCGGGAGAGCACAGTTTTACCAGCGCACAATTTCATTCAAGCCCCGCCAAACAAATGTTGCTCGTCGAGGACATGGGCTGGTTTGACGGCGACAAACTCGAAGGCTTCGTTGACGAGGCAATCGAGATTCTGTCCAGAAACGACGCGCTCACGGCAAGGCTGCCATATCTAAAAGAGGCGCTTACATGGCGCCTCGAAAGAATGATCGACATCGCTGAATGGAGTTAGCGAGGCAGCATTGCCCCGCCAACTTCCCTACCTCCCGCGCAGGGCCTTGAGCTTGGCCAGGGCATCGGGGCTCAGGCGGCTGCCCAGGGTCATCTTGATCTGCGGAGCTTCCTCTGCCTCGTGAACGTCGTTATCGATCTGTTTGATCTCGTCCACCAGCATGCGGCTCGAGATGCGCGTAACGCCCTTGCCCATGACGACAGCCTGGATCGTGCCGTCGCTCGATACCACGGAGCACGCGCGACCTTCCTCGCGTGCCTCGATGCAGAGCTTCTGCACCACGGTATCGGCAGAGACGCCCGTCGGCGAAAACTCGATGCGCACGCCGCGGGCCGGCAGGTTGGGGCGCTCGCTGGAAATATTGCCCGCGCCGTCGAACACAATCACGGCCTCGTAGCGGCCCTGGGCAAAGGCGGCGACGTCGTTGATGAGGGCGGTGCGCGCCATATCGTGAACGTCGCTGGAATACGGATCGTCGGAATGGTCGTACACGAGCTTTTCGTAGCGCGGCGTGCAGTGAATCACGTTGTAGCCGTCGACCACCAGCAGCTCGGGCTTATTGGAGTGCACCGTCGAGACCGGATCGGCGATGGCCTGCGCAAACGCATTGCCGCCCACGCCATAGGTCGCGGCCGAAACAATCGGCTTGGCCGAGCCTTCACCAAAGCGCTTGGCCTTAGACTTGGCGCGGTTCTTCTTGGACATGCGCTACTCCTCCCCCATGAGCTCGCCGGCGTTGCGGCGCAGCCACTCAAAGCACAGCGCCGTGGTCGCCTGGGCAACATTGAGGCTCTCGGTCATGCCGCGCTGGGGAAGCTTGGTCAAAAAGTCGCATTTCTCGAGCACCAGGCGCGAGATGCCGTCGCCCTCAGAGCCCATGACGAGCGCAACGCGGCCCTCGAAGGGAGCATCCCAGCAGCTGCCCTCGGCATGCTCGGAGGCACCGCCCACCCAAAAGCCAGCAGCCTTAAGATCGTCAAGCGCACGAGCGATATTGGGAACCTGCGCGATGGGCAGATGCATGACGGCGCCGGCAGAAGTCTTGTAGCTGCCCACGGTCACACCGGCGGCACGCTTGTTGGCAATGATGACGCCCGCCGCGCCCACGACCTCGGCAGAGCGCACGATGGCGCCAAAGTTACCGTCGTCGGTCACGTGGTCGAGCACCACGACAAGCGACGGACCGTCGCCCGCGCGGTCGAGAATATCGGCAACATCGGCATAGGGGAAGTTGCCAACCTCGAGTGCGATGCCCTGGTGAGCGCCATGGCTCGACAGTGCGTCGAGCTGCGCGCGCGGCACATACTTAATGCGGACACCCGCGGCGTTGAGGTCGTCGACCAGGCGCGACAAGGCGGCATCGCGCTCCCCACCCTCGGCAATGAGTGCGCACTTGATGGGAAAACCAGTGCGTAGCGCCTCGGCGGCAGCACGACGACCTTCGATAAACTCGCCCTTGGGAGCCTGGACAGCGTCGCGGTTGCGATCGCGCTGCGGACGTGCGGCCTGGGTGCGATCGCGCTGGCCCTTGGGAGCGGCAGCGCGATCATTGCGGCGAATCGGACGCGAGCCAGAAGCAGCCTGCTTGCCGCCACGAGGCGCACGCTTGCGATTGTCGGCCATAAAGCGGCCTCCTTTAAATACTTTTCAAACAGGACAAAAGAAGCGACCGCTTAAGACGAATAGCTCAAGCGGTCGGTACGGGTTTTCCAAGTGCCCGAGATTGCCGTGAAAGAGGAGCGACGCGTACTTGAGTACGCGAGCGACGGTTTGAACGGCAAGGTCGGGTGCTTGGGAAACCCGCGGGGATTAGAGAGATTTGATACGGGTGCCGGCGGCGGTATCCTCAATGGTGAGGCCCAGGTCCTTGAGCTGATCACGGATGGCATCTGCCAGATCCCAGTTCTTGGCGGCACGAGCCTCGGCACGAGCCTCGAGAATCTTGGCAGCGGCCTCGTCCACGTCGTCGCCCGTGTAGGCAACCAAACCGGCGGCAACGCCCAGCAGGCCCAGCGGCAACTCGACCTTGGGCTCGGGAAGCTCAACGCCAAACGTATCGAGCAGCTCGGCCAGCGTATCGGCGGCAGCCAGGGCTGCGGCCTTGTCGGCAGCATCGCCCGCCTGCTCCAGATACTGATTGCACTCGGTGACAAAGCCAAAGACAGCACCCATGGCACCGGCGGTGTTAAAGTCGTCGTCCATGCACTCCTTAAAGGCGGCGCGGGTCTCGGCGGCCTTGGCGGAAAACGCCTCGGCGGCACCCGCATCGGCATCGGCCGTCGCATGGTTCGCAGCCCAACGAAGGTTCTCGACCGTACCGGCAATACGCGTGAGTGAGTTCTCGGCACCCTCCAGGCGCTCCCAGGAGAAGTCGAGCGGCGAGCGATAGCTCGTCTGCAGCATCAACAGGCGCAGGGCCGCGGCAGAGTGCTGCTCGAGCACCTCGGCCAGCGTAAAGAAGTTTCCGAGCGACTTGGACATCTTCTCGCCGTCAACCAGCAGCATGCCCGTGTGCATCCAGGTGTTGGAGAAGCCCTGGTGCCAGGCGCAGGTGGCCTGGGCGCACTCGTTCTCGTGATGCGGGAAGGCAAGGTCGGAGCCGCCGCCGTGGATGTCAATCGGGGTGCCCAGGTAGCGGTGTACCATGGCGGCGCACTCGGTGTGCCAACCGGGACGGCCCTCGCCCCAGGGGCTCGGCCAGCTGGGCTCGCCGGGCTTGGCGGCCTTCCACAGGGCAAAGTCGAGCGGGTCGTTCTTGTCCTCGTTCTCCTCGATGCGCGCGCCAACCATAAGGTCGTCGATGTTGCGGCCCGAGACCTGACCATAGTCGGGATCGCTGCGCACGGCAAAGTACACGTCGCCGTTATCGGCGGCGTAGGCGTGGCCCTGCTCGATGAGCGTCTTGATCATGGCGATCATGGGGCCGATCTCCTTGGTGGCGCGAGGACGCACATCGGGATCGAGCACGTTGGCGACGCGCATGACGCCGATGAACTTGTCGGAGAACTCCGTCGCGACCTCGGCGGCGGTACGGCCCTGCTCGTTGGCGCGCTTGATGATCTTGTCATCGACATCGGTGAGGTTCTGGGCAAACGTGACCTCGTAGCCGCTCGCGATGAGCCAGCGACGAATCACGTCAAAGCTGATGAACGTGCGGGCATTGCCGATGTGGATGTTGTCGTAGACCGTGGGGCCGCACACGTACATGCGGACCTTGCCGGACTCGATGGGCTGGAACTCTTCCTTTTTATGGGTAGCGCTGTTATAGATACGCATTCGTTACTCCTTAACGGTTTTCTGTAGCAGGCAGACGGCCCAGGCGCCGATTCCCTCGCCCTGGCCTTCCCAACCGAGCTTTTCGGTCGTAGTGGCGGCGACGCCCACGTTTTCGACGTCAACGCCCAGGGCATGGGCAAGGTTGGCACGCATGGCATCGCGGTGCGGGGTGATCTTAGGCTGCTGGCAGGCAATGGTGCAATCGGCATCGACAAACTCGAAGCCCAGCTCGCGCGCGTAGTCCATCACGCGAGCGAGCAGCACCATCGAATCGGCACCCTCATAGGCGGGGTCGGTATCGGGGAATAGCTTGCCAATGTCTCCCCCACGGCAGGCGCCCAGAATGGCGTCGGCCAAGGCGTGCGCGAGCACATCGGCATCCGAGTGGCCCAGCAGGCCGCGCTCGTAGGGAATGTCGACACCGCCGATGATACATCGACGCCCCTCCACCAGACGGTGAACGTCGTAGCCATGGCCAATGCGCAGGTTACTGAACATGGGGAAGGTCCTCTCCCTCGGCCATACGGCCAAGCAGAATCGCGGTTACGGGACGCAAGTCCTCGGGCACCGTCACCTTAAGGTTATCGCGCGGGCTCTGGACGCAGCGGACGCGCCCACCCATGCGCTCGACCAGCGACGAATCATCGGTACCGATAAAGCCCTCGGCGATAGCAGCGGCGTGAGCGCGCTTCATGGCGTCGACGCTAAAGATCTGCGGCGTCTGCGCGGCCCAATAGAGCTCGCGCGGCGGCGTCTCGACGATATTATCGCCGTCGACGATCTTGAGCGTGTCGATCGCGGGCTGACCGCACACGACACCGTCGAGCGAGCGGTCGCCCATGAGCACGTCGATAGCGTGGTCGATGGCCTCGGTCGTAATGAGCGGACGAGCGCCATCGTGGATGGCAACGTATTCAAAGCCCGCCGGAGCCGCATGCACGCCGGCACGGGTGGAATCCTGACGGGTATCGCCGGCGTCGGCAAAGCTGATGGGCGTGTCATAGTCAAACGGGTCGATGGCCAGGCGGCGCATCTCGGCACGGCGCTCGGCAGGACACACCACCACGATGTGGCCGACCTTGTCGCTCCGGTCGAACGCGCGGATGGACCAGCTCATAAGCGGACGGCCCGCCACGTTAACGAGCTGCTTGCCGCCGGGATTTCCAAAGCGCTGACCGCTGCCGCCGGCAACGACCACGGCGCATACGGGCGCCATTATGCGTTCCCCTGTTTGGTGCCCTTCATGCGGTACAGCGAGTCCGCAAGAATGGCAGGGTTGTTGACGCCAAAGTCGCCCAGGCGCTCCGGATCCTCGCTAATGTCGTCCATGAGCTCCTGCAGCGAGCCGTACTCGTCGACGATCTTCTCGGCCACGCCGTCGCGCACGACGGACACACGCGAAAGCGTGCGCAGGCCCAGCGGCGTCATGACGGAGTCCTCGTCCAGGTCGTCATAGCCCAGAACTGCCGCCACGTGCTGCGGGTCGGACAGGTCCTTAGGCGTCATGCGAGCGAGCTCTGCACGAATCTTCTCGGCATTAGCCTCGGAAGAATCACTTGCATAGTCGCGGATCATCAGGTCGTATTCGGTATCCATGCTGGAACCGGCGAGCTGCTCGAGCTGCATCTGCACGAGCTTGCCCTGGTTGCCCAGCTTGACGATGCAATCCTTAAGCTCGGTCTTTGCTTGCTGCATGATCTCGAAGCTCGAGAAAATACCGGTAATGTCGGCGAGCGTAACGTAGTCGTCGAGCTCGAGGGCCGTCAGGCGCAGCAGGGAGCGGTCGAGCGACTGACGAGTAGTCTGAAGCGTGGCGACGAGCTGGTTGACCGAGCTCATGATGGTGGTGACGGGCTGGATCTCGTAGCTCTTGCCGTGAACGTACACGTTAACGACGGCACGACGGGCCGAGACCGAGATCACGATGGCATCGGTGAGCACCGACATGCGAGCGGCGGTGCGGTGACGCATGCCCGTCTCGCTTGTGGCAAGCGAGGGATCGGGATTGAGGTGGAAGTTGGCGCGTAGGATCTGGGTGAGGTCGCCGTCGATGACGATGGCACCGTCCATCTTGGAGAGCTCGAACAGACGGTTCGAGGTGAACGAAATGTTGAGCGGGAAGCCGTCGTTACCGGCAGCGAGCACGTTTTCGGTGTCGCCGACGCAGATAAGGGCGCCCAGATGACCGGCGATGATCATGTCGAGGGCGGTGCGGATCGGCTGACCAGGTGCCGTCAGGCGGATGGCCTGTTCCATACGCTTTTGCAGCTCGTTCTTATCCAAGGCATCGCTCCCATCGTATACGCTCCATAAACGCTAAATAGTTTCTCACGGTTTGTCCCCGCGGCGCTTGCGAAATCCGATGCTTACAGAATGAGCGAACACAGCTGAGAGCCCAACCCAAATGGGCTGCTTATGTGGTAGCATCGGGATTCACATGAATGAGGGAGTAGTCGCGTGGCCGGGTTCGCCTCCGGTGGCGCGGCAAGTCAACATACTGGCCGAAACGGTCTGGCTTGCCTTAATGAACGAGACTCGTGGCTGTGCGCGCAACGCGTACGCCACGGGTCTTTTTTGTTACTCCCCCAAGAGGTACACGCGGGCTCGCCCGCAGAGAGGGAGCCAGACTATGGGATTCGCAGAGCTCGTGTTGCTCGCCGTTGGCCTTTCGATGGACGCCTTTGCCGTTTCCATCTGCAAGGGTCTCGGCATGAAAAAGATCAACCTTAAGGTCGCCGTAGTGCTCGGCCTGTTCTTTGGCGGCTTTCAGGCCGGCATGCCCCTAATCGGATGGGCGCTCGGCAGTCAATTCATGGGCATCATCGGACCCATCGACCACTGGATCGCTTTTATCCTTTTGGCCTTTATCGGCGGCAAAATGCTGTGGGAGGCCTTTACCGA
Source organism: uncultured Collinsella sp. (assembly GCA_902493535.1). GTDB lineage: Bacteria > Actinomycetota > Coriobacteriia > Coriobacteriales > Coriobacteriaceae > Collinsella. Next base: position 16,738 of record CABUQG010000008.1, read on the forward strand.
GGACGAGGATGAAGGTGATGGCAAGGATGCCGAAAAGATTGACCTGGTAGAATACCTGATTCTTGCCATTGCCACCTCGATTGACGCCCTAGCCGTAGGTATCTCGTTTGCGGCGCTCTCGGTTGACATCGTTCCCGCTGTATCGCTTATCGGCGTCACAACGTTTATCTTCTCCGTCGCCGGCGTAGCAATCGGCCACACCTTTGGCGCGCGCTACGAAAAGCCTGCCACCGTCGTGGGTGGCGTCGTGCTCATCCTCATTGGGCTTAAGATTTTGCTTGAGCATCTGGGGATTTTGGCGCTGTAAAACACCCTTCAAAACTAAACGTCCGGGCAAGGCCTCATGCAGAGTTTTGCATGAGGCCTTTTCATGCAGACTTTTGCATGTCATACTAGGATGCAAAAGTCTGCACGTTAGGAGATCGCCGTGGATACCCTTCCCATCACCACACCGCGCCAAGCCGGCATCTACGTGCGCCAGGCACGCGAGGCGCAGGGAATCACCCGTGCGGCCCTCGCTAAAAAAGCCGGTGTTTCGGAGCGCCTGCTCGCATCGCTCGAGCTGGGAGACGCCACGGGCATTCGACTCGACAAGTTGCTGACCGTCTTTAACGCACTCGGCATAGGTCTCTTCGCGCAAAGCGATAACGACTCCATCGCATCGCCCTCCGAACATCCGGCGACGATAGTGAACCTCCCTATCGCGAACTCGAATACCCTGCCAAAGCCAAGCGTAGGCAGACGACCCACTCGACAAGGAACGCCATCTTCCTATGGTGCCTTGCTGGCCCAAATCGCAGCCGAGCAAGGCCTTTCCGGCACTTCAAACCTCTCCTTTGGCTGCAAGGTTGTGAAATAAATGGCAGAGATGGAGCTCACGACCCTCATTTGTGGCGAAATCGCCGGCACTCTCCGGCAAGACGAGCATGGACTCTGCAGCTTTGCATACGCCCCAACCTATCGCGGAGCACCGTTATCGCTAACAATGCCGCTTTCCAATCGCACGTATGGCCATAACATCGTCCGCCCGTTCCTATTTGGCCTTTTGCCCGACAGTCAAGAGCAGCGTCGCGCTATTGCCACCGAGCATGATGTTGCATCCAACAACCCCGTCGCCCTCTTGTGCCATATCGGTCTTGACTGCGCGGGGGCCGTTCAGTTTTGTCGAGCCGATCAATTAGACGCCGCCCGCGGCAGGGTCTCGGCATACCGCCCGCTTACCAATTCTCAAATCGCTCACAAGCTCAAAGCAATTCGCGATGACGAAAGAGAGACATGGATGGGCTCCAACGAAAGCTGGTCCCTGGGCGGCAATCAAGGCAAATTTGCACTAGCTTGGCATGATGGCCAATGGTGCGAATGTCTAGGGTCATCCCCCACTACCCATATCTTCAAAAATGGTGTCGTTGGGTTCAAACATCAGGCCTTAAACGAATTCGTCTGCATGAAAACGGCTCGGCGTGTTGGCATTCCAACTGCCAACGTCTCCTATTACACATTTGAAGACGAAGCCGCGCTCGTCGTTGAACGGTACGACAGAATGGTCAATAGCAGCGGAAATATCGAAAGGCTGCATCAGGAGGACTTTTGCCAGGCGCTCGGTGTATTGCCAAGCCAGAAATACACCGCCGACGGAGGACCAACTACACGAGACATCCAAGAACGACTGATTAACACAGTCCCCCACCACATGAATCTTGTGCTTTTTACCTATATGTTGTTCTATAACGCCATTATCGGAGCGCCTGACGCACACGCTAAAAACTACTCGCTCATCCTTGGCAAAGGCACAAACGCGGCACTCGCACCCATGTACGATGTCGCGTCGGGTTTGGCGTATGAGCGCATGCGCCGCCGGGCGCGCCTTGCCATGAGCGTTGGCGGCGAAAATCGTGTGGGGCGCATCGGTCCAGGCGCTATCCGCCGATACCACGGTATGGGCGACCCCGTGCTGGAGGCGGCGCTTACCGATGCCGGGCTATCCGAGAAGTTTTGCTTTGCGACCATGATGGACCTCGCCTACGAAGCGCCCATTTGCATGGAAGAGGTCATGGACGAATACGCCGATCTGCCCGGCATGGCGGACCTGCGCGAGCATATGCTCGGCCCCGTCCGCGAAAACTGCCAGCGCACCCTCGACCTCATCAAGGCAGAAATGGACTAGGTGGCCTTAATTTCGCAATTATCAAACAAAAGAGAGGGGACACCCGTCGCAAAAGACCGGGTGCCCCCTCTCATAATGTCATTTGCAATCCGCTAGCACGTGGCTCGGACTGCTGCTAGCGCAACCTTTACGCAGCGAGGCGCTTGAGGACGTCGATGAGCAGCTCGTAGAAGCGCTCGGCAGAAGCGAGCTCCATGCTCTCGTCCGGGGTATGGACATCGGAGAGCGTCGGGCCCACGGCGATGGCGTCCAGGCCGTGCAGAGCCTCGGCAAACAGGCCGCACTCAAGGCCGGCGTGAATGGACTCGATGCGCAGCTCGGAGCCAAAGAGCTCTCGATAGCTCTCGACAAAGACTTCGCGGACCGGCGAATGCTCGGCATAGCTCCAGCCGGGATACTCGAACTCAAACTTGGCGTCGAAGCCCAGGACATCGGCAAGCGTCTGCAGGCGGTCCTTGAACTCGTTCTGCAGCGAGGTGATCGAGGAGCGCGGGGACAGCATAATCTTGACCTCGTCATCGGAGGTGGCGACCACGCCGATGTTGGAGGAAACCTCGACGGAGCCGTCGGTGGCGACGTTGCGGCGAATCACGCCGTTAGGGGCAAGACGCAGGGCGCGGATGAGGGCAAGCGCGGACTTCTCGTCCATGGCCTCGACCTCGGCGTCGTCGGCAATCTCGACGGTGCAGGTAAAGCCGGGGTCGAAGACCTCGAGCTCGGCAGTGACGTCGGCGATGATGCCCTTTGCGATCTGGGCCGCGGCCTCGGCGGCAGCGTGATCGGCATAGACCAGAACGGCCTTGCACTCACGGTTGATGGCGTTGTCCTTGGTGCCGCCGTTGAAGCTGACGATGGCGGGCTCGCCGGCGACCATCAGGCGGTCGATGATGCGGGCCATGATGAGGTTTCCGTTGCCGCGCTCCAGGTTGATATCACTGCCGGAGTGGCCGCCCAACAGACCGGAAATGTCGAGCGTGAGGGTGCTACCGGTCTTGTGCTCGCGCACGATGGGGCAGGTGTAGGTAACGACGACGCCGCCGGCGCAGCTGACGGTGGCAACGCCCTCCTCCTCGGAGTCGAGGTTGATCATGGTGCGGGCGCTGATCTGGGACTTGTCGAGCGTCTCGGCGCCAACCAGGCCGGTCTCCTCGTCGGTGGTGAACACGCACTCGAGGGCCGGATGGGCAATCGAATCGTCGTTGAGCACAGTAAGCATAAGCGCGACGGCGATACCATTGTCGGCGCCCAGGGTGGTGCCGTTGGCGGTAAGGACGCCGTCCTTGACGACCAGGTCGATACCATCGGTCGTAAAGTCGTGCTCAACGGAGCCCAACTTGTCGCACACCATATCGATGTGGCCCTGCAGCATCACGGTCGGGGCATTCTCGGCGCCGGCAGATGCGGGCTTGCGAATGATGACGTTGTAGACCTCGTCCTGATACACATCGAGACCGCGCTCCTTGGCAAACGCGACCAGGAAATCGCTGATGCCCTTCTCGTTGCCAGACCCACGGGGGATCGCGCTGACCTCCTCAAAGAAATGGAACAGCTGGGCGGGCTCGTAGCCGGTAATCTTGTAGTCCATGGTGCCTCCTTGGCGCAACTGGTTAGACAGTAAGACATGCGACTTGTATATTCCCAGACTTTGCGTGCATAAACCAGTCGAAAACGCCGAGCGCCCTCGCATCATCGGCTAACGGTGGACCGTATAGCGTAACGGTCACAACTTCCGCAGCTCTACAAATCGAGGCGCCCTTTCCGGAGCGCCTCGATTGCGCGTATCAAATTGTCGCCACGCCCTACAGCGCGCCGGAACCGGCTTGCATCATGCCGCCGGGGCCCGAGGTCACGCCGCCGCTCACGGGCGCGACGTTGCCGGTGTGCGGAGCCGCCGGGGCGGTATCGCCACCGAGCGTGCCCGCCGGACGCGGTGCCGGAATCTCGCCCGTGCCGTGACTAAAGACAAACTTGCCGTCGGCCACATCGCACTGAACGGTATCGCCCTCGCCCCACTCACCGGCCAGCAGTTCCTCGGACAGCGGGTCCTCAATGAGCTTTTGGATGGCACGGCGCAGCGGACGCGCGCCATTGGTGAGGTCGGTGCCCTCGGCCACAATCTTGTCGTAGGCCGCATCGGTGAGCTTGATGTTCATACCGTTGGCAATCAGGCGTTGACGCAGGTCGTCCACCAGCAGGTGCGCGATCTTGGTCAGATTCTCGCCCGAAAGCTTCTGGAACACCACGATGTCGTCGATACGGTTGAGCAGCTCGGGGCGGAACAGGCGCTTAAGTTCGCCCATCGCACGGCCCTTAATCTCGCTCGAGGTAAGGCCCTGCTCACCGGTGGTGCCAAAACCGACGCTCGCATCCTGCGCGATCTCGCGGGCGCCCACGTTGGACGTCATGATAATCACGGTATTGCGGAAGTCGACCGTCTTGCCCTGGCTATCAGTCAGGCGACCCTCCTCCAGCACCTGCAACAAAATGTTGAAGATGTCGGGGTGCGCCTTCTCGATCTCGTCGAACAGCACGACCGAGTACGGGTGACGACGAACGGCCTTGGTAAGCTGACCGCCCTCGTCGTGGCCCACGTAACCCGGAGGGCTACCGATGAGCTTGGAGACCTCAAACTCGCTACCGAACTCGGACATGTCGAAGCTGATGAGCGCGTCCTTGCTGCCAAAGAGGTACTCGGCGAGCGTCTTGGCGAGCTCGGTCTTGCCCGTGCCGGTGGGACCCAGGAAGATAAAGCTGCCGCCGGGGCGACGCGGATCCTTGAGCGGCGAGCGGCTGCGGCGCACGGCCTTGGCGACGGCCTCGACAGCCTCGTCCTGGCCGATGATGCGGGTCTTGAGCACGCTTTCGGTCTGCAGCAGGCGCCGGCTCTCGCTCTCGGTGAGCGAGGAAACCGGCACGCCAGAGGTCACGGACACGATGTCGGCAATCTGGGCGACGTCGATGGTGAGCGGGCTGGCGTCGAGCTCGGCGGTCCAGGCGGCCTTGGCCTCGGCGAGCTCAATCTCGGCGGCCTTCTGCTGCTCGGTGATCTCGGCGGCCTTGTTCATGTCGTCGCTCTCGGTGGCCTCCTGCGCGGCGGCCTTGAGCTCCTCTATGCGATGCTCGGCCTCGCGCACCGGCTCGGGCGCGCGGTTGGCGGCGATGCGGGCGCGGGCGCCGGCCTCGTCAATGAGGTCGATGGCCTTATCGGGCAGGAAGCGATCCTGGATGTAGCGGTTGGAGAGGTTCGCGGCGGCCTCGATAGCACCCTGCGTATAGCGCACATGGTGGTGCTCCTCGTAGCGCGGCTTGAGCGCGGTCAGGATCTTGACCGTGTCCTCGACGCTCGGCTCCTCGACATCGATGGTCTGGAAGCGACGCTCGAAGGCCGGGTCCTTGGTGAGGTACTTGCGGAACTCCTCGGCCGTGGTGGCACCGATGATCTGGAAAGCACCGCGTGCGAGAACGGGCTTGAGCATGGAGCTCGCGTCGATGGAGCCCTCGGCAGAGCCGGCACCGATGATGGTGTGCATCTCGTCAATAAACAGGATGACGTCGTCAGCCTCGGTGGCCTCCTGGATCACGTTCTTGAGGCGCTCCTCAAACTCACCGCGATACTTGGCGCCCGCGACAAGACCCGGCAGGTCGAGCGTCCAGATATTCTGGTTCATGAGGTTCTCGGGCACGTTGCCGGCTGCAATCTGCTGAGCCAGGCCCTCGACGATGGCCGTCTTGCCCACGCCGGGGTCGCCCAGAATGAGCGGGTTGTTCTTGGTGCGGCGCGAAAGAATTTCCATCATACGCTGGACTTCCTTTTCGCGACCAATTACAGGGTCGAGCTCGCCATCGCGCGCCTTTTGCGTGAGGTTGGTGGCGAACTGCTTGAGCGTATCGGTGCCGCTCCCCTTTTGCTGCGACGCGTCCGAGCCGCTAAAGAACGGCAGGCCCGCACCGGGACGCCCGGCACCGGCGCCGGCGAGCGGACGCTTCTTGTCCTGGTCCTTGGCGGTAAGTTTCTCGATAGCCTTTTTGATGGAGGCGGACGACACACCCAGGCGCATGAGGATGTCCATGGCCATGCCGTTACCCTCTTCGACGATGCCAATCAGCAAGTGCTCGGTCGACACGTAGGTCTGGTTGTTCTCACGTGCCACGCGGAAGGAGCGCTCCATCACGCTGATGACGAGCGGCGTAAAGGCAAGCTTGGCAGCCTCGGTCTCCTCGCTGGGCTCGGGAACCGTGGTCTGGACCTCCTTGAGGGTGTCCATGATGTCGTCGTAGGAGATATCAAGCGAGCGCAGCGCCTCGGCAGCGATGCCCTCGTCCTCCTTGGCGAGTGCGAGCAGCAGGTGCTCGGTGCCCACCTTATTTGAGTGCAGATCGAGCGCCTCCTGTTTGGCCATCGACATGACCTTGCGCGCTCGATCGGTAAATCTATCTAACATGCTCGTTTCCTTACATGAGTTCATCGAAATCAAAACGCCCGCCCGTCGGCGGCGCTTTTGTCTCTTTACCCACAGGTTGTCTATGTTAACAGCTGGAGGAATATCTATAAACCCGGCTCACATGAATGCAGGTTATGACCGCATCGCGGGACTCACCGCGCGATGCGCGACAGGCGCCCCGCAAGAGAAACCCTAGGCGTCTTTCACCACGTCGGGACTCGTCGCACGCGATGCGCGATAGGCATCGGCCTCCTTGGAGACGCGTTCGAGCAGCTCGGATGTATCGACGCCCTCGACTTGCGCGACCGTTTCCACCGTCTGCATGGCGACCGCCCTCAGGTACGCGCACGCGCTGTCCCCCGGCTGCTCGAGGTCTATCTCCTCGCCGCCCTCCCGGGCAAAGCCGACCGCCATCACAAAGCCCATGATGCCCGAGACCAGAAAGCCCACCGCAAAGCTCGAATCTGCCTTGAGCTCTTCTCCGTCGGGGTGGACGATCTCTCTCACGCGGTCGATGATGATCGTATGGATGCCCTGCACGACCTGCTCGGCGGCACCCGCCCTCATGGTGATGACGATGCGCCGCAGCAGGCAGCGGACGTCGCGCCGGTCGAACGCCGAAAGGTCGCCCTCGCTCGAAAAATGCCAGAGGGCATCGGTGATGAGCTCGTTATCCTGCAGCAGCTGGGCTATGGCGATGGCGACGAGTTCATCGAAATCGTGAAAATAGTAGTAAAACGTTCCGCGATTGCACTGGGCGGCGCGGGTCACCTCGCCAACCGACAGCTCGAAGATGCTGTTGTTCTCGATGAGCTCCCAAAACGCCTCGATGATACGGGTGCGTGCATCGGGCGCATCGGCGTCCTTACGCGGTCTCGCCATGCGCCTCACCGCACCCCTGCGCCTTGGCGTTCATGATGAGCATCTGAAGACGGTTCTCCACGTTGGCGAAGCTCACGTCGGGATCGTAGTCGAGCGGCAGGAACTGCGCCGTGGGATACTGCTCCTTGAGCGCATGGATGAGCCCGCGCCCCACGACATGGTTGGGCAGACACCCGAACGGCTGCAGGATCACGAAGTTGCGGCAGCCGCGCTTGGCGTGCTCGAGGATCTCCGCCGGAATCAGCACGCCCTCGCCCGCATCGAACGTATGGTGCAGGATCTTATCGCTCGCGCGCACGAGCTCGGGCATGCGCGTCGGCGGCTCGTAGAGCGGGCTCGCCGCGCCCAGGCGGTCGCAACGGTCGTGCGCGAGCTCGAACAGGTTGTCCGCCGTGGCGTACCAGGCCTTTTCGGGCAGCGACAGGTCGACGTGGAACTCGCGCGACTGCGCATGCTTGTAGAAATAGGTCTTGCGGATCACGTCGGTCATGCGCGCCTCGATGACCTCGAGCCCGTTGTCCTCGAGGTAGCGCTCAATCTCGTGGTTGGCGCCGAGATGGAAATTGAGCAGGTACTCGCCCACGATGAGAACGGTCGGATGCGGGTTCGAGCGGTCGTACGGAACGGCGTCCATGATCGCAAGCGCGCGTTTGAAGCCCGTCGCCTGGCCTCTCAGCCCGGAGCGCTCCATGCCCTCGATAACCTCATCGAGCGCGCGGTCGAACGCAGCGTCCGCCGCGCCCTTCTCGAGCTCGTAGGGACGGATGCGCCTAAGCATGGCCTCGAGGGCATCGATCATGGGAAGACCGTAGGCGATCTGGATGCTCGGGCCAAGGCCGAGCTTGAAGCCCGGATGCGCATTGTGGGCATCGACGTCGTCGTTGGTGAGCACCGGGACATAGTCGTATCCCGCGTCGTCGAGCGCGCGGCGCAGCAGGGGCATGTAGTGCGTCAGGCGGCAGTCGCCGATATACTTGCCAGTCACCACGGCGACGTCGTGCGGGTCGTACTTACCGCTCTCGAGTGCCGCGAGCGCCTCGCCGATCACGATTTGCGCGGGGAAGCAGATGTCGTTGTGCACATAGCGTTTGCCCAGGCGGATGGCATCCTCGCGCCCGATATCAAGGGCCTCGGCGCGCACGCCCTGATTGCGCATCGCCGCGGTCATGAGCCTGCAGAACGCATGGGAGGTGTTGGGGACCAGCGCGATCTTGTCGTGCCGGTCGCGCTTGGTGTACTTGACCTTATACGGGTCGTCGAGCGGATGGACCGCGTGCACCCGGGCGCCCTCGGCACGCTCCTCCGCGCGACGACGGTTGACCGACTCGATAAACGAACGCACGCGAATGCCCATGGGACCGGCGACGTCGCTCTCATCGAGCTTGATCATCATCGGAACCTTGGAGCCCATCTCGCCCATCATGCGCGCGATCTCGTCGGTGAGATACGCATCGTGGCCGCAGCCGAAGCTGCCCATCTGCACGAGCTCGAGCTCGGGCGTCGATGCGACGATGACCGCGCACGACAGCATGCGCGCATGGTAGTTGTTCACGATGTCGATGCGGCTGTTGGAAAGATCAACGTTGCAGACCCCCGGCACCGCATCGGGCGTCAGCACGGGGATGCCGCGCTCAGAGAAGAGCTTGGGCAGCCCGTGGTTGACCAGCGGGTCGTTGTGGTACGGGCGCGAAGCGATCACCACCGCGTAGCCGCCGTCCTCGCGCACGTTCTCGAGCACCTGCCTGCCGCGCAGCTGCAGCTGGTTCTCAAACGTCTCCTGCGCGCGGTCCGCCTGCTCGGTCGCCTTGGCAACCAGGTCGGCATCGATATCGAAGGTCTCCTTGCACCACGCCTTGAGCTGGCGGTTTCGGTCGCCCTCGTCGTACCAGTGGAACAGCGGCGTATCGAACGGAACGCCGAAACGCTCCTCCGGGTTATCGGAATTGCGCATCACGTAGGGGTATCCCTTTACGACGGCGCACATCCACTCGCTGGTAGAGGCGGTGTTTTCGGTGGGCACCGTCGTGATGATGGGCATGAAGATGCGGTCGACGCCGGCGTCGACGAGATTGCGGATGTGCCCGTGGACGAGCTTGGCCGGGAAGCACACGGTGTCGGATGTGACGTGCGCCAGACCGCGCTCGTACATCGCCTTGGTGCTGCGTCCCGAGACGCGCACCTTAAAGCCGAGCGTGCTGAAGAACGTCGACCAGAACGGCATGGTGTCCCAGAACTCGAGCACACGGGGAATGCCGATCGTGACATCGCGCCCCCCGCAGACGGGAACCGTGGGGTACGACTCGAACAGCAGCTTCTCGCGGTCGACAAAGAGATTGGGGGCAGCCGCGGTCCGGTCGCGCCCCGTGCCGGGTGCCTGTGCCTCGCAAGCACCCTGCGGACGCAGCTCCTCCGCCGCGGGAACCTCGCGCACGAGCTCATCCCATGAGATGGCGCCGCCGCGCGGGCAGCGATTGCCCGTGACGTAAAGCGAGCCGTCGCCAAATGCCACGACCGCGCGCTGGCAGCGGTTGTTGCACCGACGGCAGGTAACGCCGCCGAACTCGCGATGCTCGAAGCGCTCCACGGCATCGAGCCCGATAAACGACGTGCCGGCGTCGCCCTTGCGGCATTCCTCGCGCGCGAGCAGGGCGATACCGATAGCGCCCATCAGCCCCGGGTGGGGCGCACGCGTGACGGGTTTGCCCAGATACTGCTCGAATGCGCGCAGCACCGCGTCGTTTCGGAACGTGCCGCCCTGGACGACGACTTTGTCGCCCAGACGGTTGAGATTTGAAACGCGAATGACCTTGGTGAACACGTTCTCGATAATCGAACGGCAGAGACCGGCCATGATGTCGCCCGGACCCTTACCGCGCCGCTGCTCGGAAACGACGCTGCTGTTCATGAACACCGTGCAGCGGCTGCCGAGAACGGCGGGGGCTTTGGACGAAAATGCCTCGGTCGCGATATCCTCAACGGCTATTCCGAGGTTTTTGGCAAAACCCTCGAGGAACGAGCCGCAGCCCGCAGAGCACGCCTCGTTGACGACGATATCGGTCAGCACGCCGTGGTTGAGCCAGATGGCCTTCATATCCTGTCCGCCGATGTCGAGCACGAAGGTCGCATCGGGAACGCATGCGCACGCGGCGCGGGCGTGCGCGACCGTCTCGACCGTATGGTAGTCGGCGTGGAACGCGCGCGCGAAAAGCTCCTCGCCGTATCCCGTGGTGCCCACGGCATCGATCGCAAGCGTGACTCCCGCTGTCTCCCAGCGGTTCTTCAAGCTGACAAGACCCTGTTGGGCGACGTCGAGCGGTCTGCCGTTATTAGACGCGTAGAACGAATCGACAAGCTCACCCGCCTCATCGACCAGGGCGAACTTGGTCGTCGTGCTCCCCGAATCGATACCGAGCGCCACACGCACCGTCTCTCCGGGCGCATACGCATCCGGACCCTTTGCCGGCGTCTCTTTGCCATGGCGTGCCGTAAAATCCGCCTGCTCGGCTGGTGTGGCAAAAAAGGGCTGGGCAAGACGTCCCTCCCCGCTTGCGGGCGCGACCGTCTCGAGCTTATCCAGCCGGACAAAAGCGTCGGGAAGGTCGATCGGTTGGGACGATGCGAACATGTCGGTCAGCGACAGGGCGGCACCGCGCGCGACCATGATCTGCGGATCGCGCGGGACGATAACCTGATCGTCCGATAGATTCAGTTGCTCCCGGAACACGCGGACCAGTGTGGGGTTGTAGGCGAGCGCACCGCCCTCGAAGATTACCGGCGGCTCGATGTCGATACCCTGGGCCAGACCGCCGATCGTTTGGCGGGCGACCGCATGAAGCGCCGAAAGCGCCAGGTCGGTGGTAGGAATGCCCTCGTTGAGCAGCGGCTGGATATCGGTCTTTGCGTACACGCCGCAGCGGCCCGAGACCTCGTGGACGGTCGTTCCCCGGCTTGCGAGCTGCTCGAACTCGCCCGATTCGGTGCCGACCCCCATGAGCTTTGCCATCTCGTCGATAAATGCACCGGTACCGCCTGCGCACGAGCCGTTCATGCGCATGTCGGCAACCTCGATGTCTCCCTTATCGTTGGTGCGGAAGAAGATCATCTTGGCGTCTTGGCCGCCCAGCTCGATGGCGCAGCGCGTCTGCGGATAGAACCTGCTGATCGCGAGCGCGTTGGCGACCACCTCCTGAACGTACGAGGCGCCCAGCGCGGTCGCGATATCGCGCGCACCCGAGCCGGTCACCGCAACGCGCAGCGACTCATGGGGAAAGCGCTCGGCGAGCTCGCCGAGCATGGCGCGCACGCTCGCTGTCTGACACGCCCCGTGGCGGCGATATCCCCACCACGCCTCGGTCATATCCTCGTGCATCGCGTAAACTTTGGTCGTCGTCGACCCTACGTCCAGTCCTACTAGCAACGCCATAATGCTCCGTCTCTCGCATTTTTCCTGCTAGAGATATACCACTCTACGTAATACAACAGACTGTTGTATTTAAACTCCGTATAAAAAGCGGCTGCCGAAACGCTTCAGCAGCCGCCGAATGCACCAACAGATTGTTCTGCGCGCTAGCACGTCGGGCAACGGAGCAGCACGGGCCCTCCGGTCATGCGCACCGCTCACGCCCGCGATGTCGCCGAGAGAGCTATCCACGCTTAGGGCTCCAACCAAGCAAGTCGCCCGCGCTCAGCAGATCCCTAAGCGAGCTACTCGCACTCAGGAGCCATAGCCTGCTCCAAGAGCTCGGCATGCTCCTCCTCGAAAACCGTCCCCACAGGGAAGGCGCGACGGAAGACGAAGTGGGAAATCGGACCGGCTACCAAAAGGTTCCACGGCAGCGCCATCACAAAATTATGCGGGATGTTGATCATCCAGATCGCGGGCACGGAATACAGGTTCGCAAGGATGCCGCCGGGCATGTGCGTCAGACCCTCGCAGGCACCGTACAGCGCCATGATGATGACCATGGGAACGACCATGCAGGAGCTGACGGCGAGCGTCATGGCAAGTGGCGAGCTCTTGCCCGGCGTGACCAGGAATTTAAAAGCGAAACCCTTGGCAAGGGGGCTGGCAACAAACCAGTCGCAGCACATGGCAAAAATGTAGGCAACGGGGAAGCCGAGCCACGCGGCGGCAACAACCTCGCCGCTGATGGCCCCATGCTGCAGGGCAACGTTGTAGATGCTCATCCAGAGCACCATGCAAAAGCACATGATAAAGGTGAACAGCAGGCTCTCTCGTTTGTTGATAGGCATAAAGGACAAAATCCTTTCTGTGTTACGCCGCGGCACCACGCAACAAAAACGGGCGGGCAAGATGGAGCTGTTGGGACTTCATCTCGCCCGCCCGTGGTACGTGCGTCTGCGACTACTTATGTGGTGGAACTACCCTAACACGAACGGCGCGCGCTTCGTAAGCGTTGAGTTTATGGAGATGCAGGGCACCAATAATCCCCCCGACCCCATAAGTTGCGGTGGAATACGGACTGTTTTGACCCTTTAAGCAGCAATTCAGTCCCTATTTCACCGCAACTCATTGGGGGTGCAAAGTAACCTGTCCCCCTTGCACCAATTAGCTGGTGTGGCGCCAGCGAGGGTCGGTGAGGGTTCTCGCCACGCCCAAGCCAACGGGCAGAAACGCTACGATGAGCACTGCGCGCACAAACCAGCCGAGCATATTGACCGTGTCGAAGGTGCACATGTAATACATCGAGCGATACAGATACAAGCCCGGCACCATAATGACAATCGAAGGCACCGTGAGGGCGATGCGCGGGTAGGTGAGCTTGACTTCAGCCAAGCTTGCGAGCAGCCCCGATACCAGCGCGCCGATAAACGCTGCTGCCTCGGGAGGCATTCCCGTGCTGAGGCCCAGGAAGGGAATCATCGTCGGCGCATCGACAAGGGTCAGACGCAGGGTATTGGACACGGCGCCGATCAACCCAGCTGCCGCGGCCATCTTTACCGGGCTGTTGAACATCACCGAGAAGCCGAATACGCCAACGAAGCTCATCAGTATGCGCAAGAGCGTAAGAGCCAACGGTGAGAGGCCGAGCGGGGCGAAGTCATCCGGCGCCAGGCCAACACACTCGGCAACCATCCAACCTACGAGGGTCGCCATCACAATAATCGACACAGCATACGAAAGACGCTCGATTCCACTTCGCATATCGAGCTTAGCGATGTCGAGGCCTGCCGTAATGAGGGGAAAGCCGGGAATCACAAAGAGCATGGCGCCGATATAGCCTTCTTGGTGCGACATTGCCCCCGGTACGACCTGGCCAAGGCCGAGCAATGCCAGCAGATACGAAACGCAAGCGAGCGCAACACCAGTCGTCAGCGCGCTAAACTGGCCAAGACCCTGCTTGAGAATATGGGAGCGAGCAAAGTTGCCGACACCGGCGCCCACAAATGCGCAGGCCATCTCGATAGGGCCGCCGCCGAGCAAAAAGACGAAGGCACCGCAAGCACAGGCTGCCGCAAGGCCCTGTTGCCAGGGAACGTAGTCGGGCTTTGAGCTCTCAACGGTCTTGAGCATCTCGTGGTATTCGTGCACGGTAAACCGGCGCCCGTAAATCTCGATTTCCTTTAAGAAGCTCTCCATCATCCAAATGCGATGAGTATTGACTCCCGTTGTGGGTAGGCTGACGACCTCGTTAAAGCAGTGGCCATCTTCGATGCAGGTGCACTCAAACGACAGAAGACTCAGGTCGACGTGAATCGTGACGCCGAGCACAGCGGCAACACGATTCATGGTATCGCGCACGCGCCAGGCGCCTGTTCCGCTTGCCAGCATAAGCATGCCGGTGCGGCAGATAATGGATGACTTATCGGTGAGCGGCGCATCGACGGCAAGTTCATCGCCGGCCGTCACGATCTGGTGCCAGTCAGTTTTCATATGGAGCGCACCGGCACGAACGCCGTGGTGCATGGGGGCTTTCGAAAGCAGCGAGTCAAGGCGCGAAGGCTGTGGGGGCTCCGTTGATTCGCCCTCGTCCTCGTCGGGCTCTTCATCGACCAGATCAAATGAGTCAAGCGATGCTGGCTCGCGACGATCGATCAGCTCCTCATCCTCATCGTCAAAGTAATTGAACTGATCGAGCATGTCCTCTTCGATTGCACGCTCGCTCGCGTCGTCCATATAGACACTCCCTTCCTACCGACTAACCCCCATCCTAGGCGGCAACGGCTAAAGGAAACATAAAAGAGACGACTGTCATGCGAGCCATGTGTGCAATAGCCGTTGGGTAGTCGTTTGAGAACGCCCCCAATGACTATTGACGGCCAAGGCAACGCCGATGCCCTGGCAACAACAGCGAAAGCCCGCCAGAGCGAGCAAGGTCCTTTTGGGGCGAGATGACACCATAGGTTGAGCAAAAGTCAGCGAGCGGGCCGCATTTGTGACAAGGTGACGTGAAACGAAAGGGCGCTGACCTTCTGGTCGCGCCCTTGAAGTTGAACGTCAGATTGTCCAAATGCGGCCCGCGCAGCGTCGAGCCGTTACGCGGTTTGGTAAAACCGCGTAACTAGTTAGTACATCTTTGCGCCGGCGGGGATGGAAGCGTCGAGCTGAATCAGGTTGAGGCGCTCCTCGCCCTCCTCCTCGTGGATGGCGCTGATCAGCATACCGCAGCTGGGAATACCCATCATCTTGCGCGGAGGCAGATTGGTGATGGCGAGCAAGGTCTTGCCGATCAGGTCCTCGGGCTCATAGTAGCCATGGATGCCGGAGAGGATGGTGCGGTCGGTGCCGGTGCCGTCGTCGAGCGTAAAGTTCAGCAGCTTCTTGGACTTCTTGACGGCCTCGCATGCCTTGACCTTCACAGCGCGGAAATCGCTCTTGGAGAAGGTATCAAAGTCGACGAATTCCTCGAACAGCGGCTCAACGGCGATCTTGGAGTAATCGAGCGTGGGCTTGAGCGGCTTGACGAACGGGCTTGCGGCGTTGCCGGCCTCGGCAGCCTTGGCAGCGGCGGCACCGGACTGGAAACCCTTCTCGGGCTTCATGTGCGGGAACAGCAGGACGTCGCGAATGGAAGCCTGGTTGGTGAGCAGCATGACCACGCGATCGATACCGATGCCGATGCCGCCCGCGGGAGGCATACCGTACTCGAGGGCGCGCACGTAGTCCTCGTCGTACTCCATAGCCTCGTCGTCGCCGCCGGCCTTCTCAGCCATCTGGGCAGCAAAGCGCTCGGCCTGGTCGACCGGGTCGTTGAGCTCGGAGAATGCGTTGGCGTACTCGTGGCCGGCGATGACCAGCTCAAAGCGGTGCGTCAGGCGCGGATCGTCCTCAAAACGCTTGGCAAGCGGGCTGACCTCGATGGGGTAATCGCATACGAAGGTCGGGTTGACGATGGTGTCCTCGCCCAGCTCATCGTAAATCTCGGCGATGATCTTGCCAGCAGTCCACTCGGGCTTAATCTCCAGGCCCTTCTCGCGTGCGGCGGCGGCAAGCTCCTCGACCGGCGTGTCGATGGTGACCTGCTTGTCGAGCACGTCCGAGACGATGTCGGTCATGGGACGGCTTGCCCACTCACCGGAAAGATCGATGGTCTGACCCTGGTACTCAATGACCTCGGGGTTGCCGATGGCCTTGTTGGCAGCCTTGATGACACCCTGGGCGAGCGCCTTCATGCCCTCGAGGTCGGAGAAGGCACGGTAGGCCTCCATCGTGGTGAACTCGGGGTTGTGGGTAAGGTCCATGCCCTCGTTACGGAAGATGCGGCCA
This sequence comes from uncultured Collinsella sp., assembly GCA_902493535.1. Lineage (GTDB taxonomy): Bacteria > Actinomycetota > Coriobacteriia > Coriobacteriales > Coriobacteriaceae > Collinsella. Next base: position 32,954 of record CABUQG010000008.1, read on the forward strand.
ATCTCGAAGACACGCTCAAAGCCACCGACGATGCAGCGCTTGAGGTGCAGCTCGGTAGCAATGCGCAGGTAGCACTCTTGATCGAGCGCGTTGAAGTGCGTGATGAACGGCTTAGCCGTAGCGCCACCCTGGATAGTCTGCAGAATGGGGGTCTCAACCTCCATGTAGCCGTCGGACTCCATAAAGCGGCGGAAGGTGGAGAGAATCTGCGAGCGCTTGCGGAAGGTCTCGCGAACATCGTCGTTGGCAATCAGGTCGACATAGCGCTGACGATAGCGGGTCTCCTTGTCGGAGAGGCCATGGAACTTCTCGGGCAGCGGGCGAACGGCCTTGGAAAGCAGGGTCGCGCTCTTGGGGGCGACGGAAAGCTGGCCACGCTTGGTGCGCACGACCACGCCGGTCACGCCCAGGATATCGCCCAAGTCGAGGGCCTTAAGCGTGCTCCAGGCCGCCTCGTCCATGTCGTTAATACGGCAGAACAGCTGAATCTCGCCAGTCGCGTCGCGGACGACAATGAACATGATCTTGCCCTGACCACGCTTGGCGACCACGCGGCCGCCGATCTTCACAACGTCCTCGGTGTCCTCGCCATCGGCAAGCTCGGCATACTTAGCCTCGATGTTGGCAACGTAGTCCTCGATCTCGGAGTGCTCGGGGTACGGATTTTGACCCGCCTCGAACAGGGCGGCGCGCTTTGCCAGACGCGTGGCGCGCTCGTCGTTGAGCGTCGAGGCCTGATCGGCGACGTTCTGGTTCTCTGCCATAAGTTAGCTCCTCAAACTAAAACGCTCCCCAGGATTCGGTCCCAGGGAGCGAAAACATACCTTTACGCGGGACCGTGGTCTAGCGTGCGATCTTGGCGATGGTGTAGACGCGGGTCTTGCCAGAAGGCGTAACGACCTCAACGGAGTCGCCCTCGCCGTGACCGATAATGGCGTGGCCGACCGGAGACTCGTTGGAGATCTTGTGCTCGAGCGAGTTGGTCTCGGTGGTACCGACGAGCGTGACTTCCATGACCTCACCGTTGGGATCGATCAGAGAAACGGTGGAACCGATGGAGACGGTCAGATCGCCCGTGGTGGCAGCAACCTGAGCGTTGGCGAGGATGGCCTGAATCTCGGCAATGCGAGCAGCATTCTGGGCCTGCTTGTCCTTGGCGGCATCGTACTCGGAGTTCTCCGAAAGGTCGCCGAACGCGCGGGCTTCCTTGATGTCCTCGACGATCTCCTTGGCGTAATCGCCCTCACGCCAAGCAAGCTCCTCGACGAGCTTCTGGCGGCCCTCAGCGGTCAGTACGATCTGGCTTGCGTCCATACGGATATCTCCCCAACTATGATGTAACGATCAACTGTCAACAAAACGAAAAAGACCGGCTAGCCTGCGGGCAAGCCGGTCAGGTGCTCACCCCAAAGGGATGGGACTACTCTGCGTCCGCGTCGCTGTCCTCTGCCTGCTTTTTCTTGGCAGCAGCGAGCTTGGCCTCGAGCTCTGCGATCTCCTTGTCCTCCTTGGACTCCTCGACCACAACGTCCTCGGCCTGCTTGGTTTCGCCCTTATCGTCGCCCTCCATACCCTCGCGGATATTCTTGACGGTAGAGCCGAGAGACTTGCCGAGCTTCGGCAGGTTCTTAGGCCCGAAGATGATCAAGACAACGACGAGAATAATGATGAGCTCAGGAGCCCTCAGTCCAAACATGTAGACCTCCACAATACAGCGAGACAAGCTCGAATGAGTATACCGCGGGTGCCGCGGTATCACAACAATAGCTAAAAAAAGGGACCGCAAGAAGCGGTCCCTTCTCATGCTCTGGTCGGGTTGACTGGATTTGAACCAGCGACCCCTGCGTCCCGAACGCAGTGCTCTACCAAACTGAGCCACAACCCGTTAGCTCGACTATAGTAACAAAGATTTTCGTCGCGTGCTAGAGAAATTTTTATTTCTTTGGCGCGTCGATTTGAACCGTGTTGGGAATAAGCTCAGTCGCGCAGGCCCACCAGCCATTTTGCTGGGCAGCTCCCGCAAGATGGGCTGCTGCAGCGACGGTATCGCAAATGGCAAACGAGCAAGCACCCGAACCGCACACGTCCACGGCAACGGTTCCCTCCTGTGCGCGCAGCCAGTCGAGAACTGCCTGGATCCGCGGCTCCATCTGCGCGGATATGACGCCCAGATTGTTATGAACGAGCGCATATGCCGCCTCGGCATCGCCGGCGCGTAAGACAGAAGCAATCGCATCGGGTTTTTCCGCGGGCACCGGGCTCTCATCAAATTGTCGATACGCTTCAACCGTTGAAACGCTCGTCTCGTGCGGTTTGACCAATACGACAGGTGTCGCCGGAAGCACAGGATACTCAGTGGCCAGCACATCTCCCCCGCCGACGTAGAATGCGGGACTCGTGTGCAAAAAGAACGGCACGTCGGCGCCGATACCGCGAGCGATGTCATCGAGCGCGGGGTCGGCGCGGTCGATACCCCACAGCTCGGCCAAGGCAACGATGACCGCAGCGGCATCCGTCGAGGGGCCTCCCAGGCCGGCGCACAGCGGGATACGCTTTTCGATCGTCACGCACACGTTGGCATCGCGACCGTAACGCTCGGCCATAGCGATTGCCGCCCGATAGGCCGTATTTTTTTGCATGGGAAAATCGGATGCCGGAACCGTCTGGACGGTCAACGCCTGCGCCGGCGTGACCGTCACGGTATCGGCTAGACCGACGGCTGCCATCAGGGAATCGACCCTGTGATAGCCGCGGGCGTCGCGCTCGGTATGAACCCCCAGATAGAGATTAATCTTTGCCGGCGCGGTAAGGATGAGGGACCGATCGGTCACCGTTAGTGCTCCTCGAGCTGGTTGCCGAGCGGGGTAAAGATATGTTCGCCGCTCTCGGGGTCGAACAGTTCGACCTGGCCGGTAAGGACATCGATGTACTGGTAGGACTGACGCGATTTGCGGCCGCGACGCTCGTCAACCTCAACGATAAAGACAGCGGGGTGGACGCTCTTGATGGTGCCCATGCGCTCGATGACGCGGGTACGGCCCATGTTGGCCTTAACCTTGACGCGATCGCCCACCATATCGGTCAGCTTCTCGTGGATGTCGTCGACGTGATTGACTTCCATCTCTTCCATGAATAGGGCCTCCAGAGGGTGCAATTCAAAAAGGGGATAATACCCCTAAGATAGACAAAACTCTAATACTATAGCACCCTGCTGCAGCCATACGCAAGCAGCTAAAAAAGCCCGGTCCCAAATTGACTACTTACAGATTGTCTGTGTCCAGGACGATGGTGAACGGACCGTCGTTGACCAGGTCGACCTTCATATCGGCGCCAAAGATACCGTGCGCCACATGCTCAACGTCCTGAGCGACGAGTGTCAAAAAGTACTCGTAAAGTTCGTTAGCGACATCGGGCGCGCCGGCGTCCGTAAACGACGGACGGCGGCCGTGGCGGCAGTCGGCAAACAGCGTGAACTGCGACACCACGAGCACCTCGCCGTCGACATCCGCCAGCGCCAAGTTGGTCTTGCCGTTCTCATCCTCGTTGATACGCAGCCCGCGGAGCTTGCCCCACAGCTTGTCGGCTTCGGCGCGTGTGTCGCCGTGGCCCACGCCCAGCAGCACCAGGTAGCCGCGTCCAATACGGCCCACGCACTCGCCGTCGACTGTCACGCCGGCGTTGAGCACGCGCTGTACCACCGCACGCACGGCCTACTCCTCGCCCGTCAGCTTGGCGGACAGATGCTCGAGCGCATGGAAACGATGGCTGATGGCGTTCTTCTCGTCCGCTGTGAGCTCGGCCATGGTCTTGCCCGGCGTATCGACCGGCAGGAACAGTGGATCGTAGCCAAAGCCGTAATCGCCGCGACCCTCGTGCGCGATAACGCCCTCGCAGGCGCCCTCGCCATAGGTGACCAGGCCGTCCGTATCGATAAGCGCGACGACGCTCATAAAGCGCGCGGTACGATCCTCATCTGCCACGCCTTCCAGGTTAACGAGAAGCTTGGCGTTGTTGGCGGCATCGTCGCCATGCACGCCCGCATAGCGCGCGCTATACACGCCCGGCTCGCCGTCCAACGCATCGACGACCAAGCCGGAGTCGTCGGCGATGGCCATAAGGCCCGTCTCCTCGACCGCAGCCTGCGCCTTGATGATGGCGTTCTCCAAAAACGTCGTGCCGTTTTCCTCGGGGTCCTCAAAATCGCCCAGCTGGCCGAGCGCCACAAAGCGCACCTCGGGCATGACCTTGCCCAAAATGGCCTCGATCTCGGTGAGCTTATGGGCGTTGCCGGTTGCCACGACGATGGTCGCCGCCGGGTCGAGGGTGTCGATGTCAATCTTCTCAAGTGCCATAGCTGGTCTCCTTTGTCTCTATAGCAATGCCGAGTTGAGGACGACGAGGACTTCGGCCTCTCTCCCGTCTCAATCAACGGCAGTCTTATACTTCGACGTTTTCCCAGATAAAACCTGCCAAAATAAACCTGTCCCTTTTTGGCAGGTTAGGCGAGGGCTTGGCGCTGAAGCTCGATGAGCTCGGCGATACCCTTATCGCCCAGGTCGAGCAGGGCGTTGAGACGCTTGCGGTCGAAGGGCGCCTGCTCGCCGGTACCCTGGAGTTCGATCATCTCACCAGAATCGGTGGCGACGAGGTTCATGTCGACCTCGGCGTGGCTGTCCTCGGAATAATCCAAGTCGAGCAGGGTATTGCCGTCGACGACGCCCATGGAAATGGCGGCAACCTGGCCCGTGAGCGGGATGCGCTCGAGTTTTCCCGCCTCGACCCACATGGCAAGGGCGTCGTGCAGCGCCACCCAGGCGCCGGTAATGCTCGCCGTACGCGTGCCGCCATCGGCCTGGATCACATCGCAGTCGACGGTAACGGTGTACTCGCCGAGCGCCTTCATATTGACGACGGTACGCAGGCTGCGGCCGATAAGCCGCTCGATCTCCATGGAGCGGCCCTTGCGGTTGGCATGCTCGCGCTTGCAGCGTTTACCGGTCGAGGCCGGTAGCATCGCATATTCCGCCGTTACCCAGCCGGCCTTGGCGCCCTTGCGCCAACCTGGCACACCCTCCTCGATGGTGGCGGCGCACAGTACGCGCGTGTCGCCGAACTCGGCCAGGCACGAGCCGTGGGCGTGCTTCATGACGCCGCGGGTGAGCTTAACGGGGCGCAGCTCGTTGACGGCGCGGCCGTTGGCGCGGTTGACCTGCATGTATTCCATGGAACTATCCTTTCGGCAAAAGATGTGGCGAAGCCTCCGGCAACATTGCGAGCCTAACCGAGTTCGTCGATATCGACATGCTCGATGCTTTTAAGCGGCTGGCCAAAGATAAAGCTACCCGCCACCGCAAACTCGGCAATGTTGTCAGACGTGGTGGCAAAGCGATGCTGTGGCTCGGCGGTATCGCCCGCCAGCTGCTCACGGCGCGTGAGGATATCGGTCAGCTCGCGGGTGGTCTCCTCGGCGGAGCTCACCACGCGCACCCCGGGTCCTAGCGCATGGCGGATGGGACCCACCAGCAGCGGGAAATGCGTGCAGCCGAGTACCACGGTATCAATGCCACGATCGTGCAGCGGCTCGACTGTGGCGCCGACCAGCGCGCGAACGGCTGGCGTATCAAAAATATCCTCGTTCTCGAGCCACTGCTCCTGCAGATGCGCGCCCGAGGCGAGCTCGTGCTCGACGACCTCGACAAAGCTCGAAGCCGGGCAGCCATACACATCGACACCAGCATCCAAATCCTGGATGGCGCGCGTGTAGGCGCCCGAGCGAATGGTGAGGTTGGTGGCGAGCACGCCCACGCGACGCGTACGCGTGCTGTTGATGGCGGCGCGTGCGCCCGGGGCGATCACGCCGATCACGGGAACGTCAAGCACTTGCTGAGCCAAACGCAAGGCCGCGGCGGTCGCCGTGTTGCAGGCGATGACCATGATCTTAACGTCGTGCCTCGATAGCCAGCGGCCCGCTTGCAGCGCAAACGAGCGAACCTCGTCCTCGGTGCGGGTGCCATAAGGGCAGCGCTTAGTGTCACCGAAATAGTAGACGGACTCGTGCGGAAGTGCCGTTGCGATCGCTCGCGCGACCGTCAAGCCGCCCAAGCCCGAGTCGAACACGCCGATCGGACGCGTGTCCCCGGCCATATTATCGATATCGGACATTACCTCACCAGATTCTCTCTCGAAAAATGCGACCATGCGTGATGCGTCGCGCTACGAACGGGCCGCGACCAACAGCTCGGCCGTTGCCACCCAACCGTCGACAATCTTGCCGCGCGTAATATAGGCATTGTCGCAGGCATCCAAGAACTCCGGGGCACCGGCGCTCGTCAGACCGTTCTCGACCAGGCAGAACATGCCAACATGGTCGGCCATGTAGAAGTCGGACTCGGAGTCGCCGAGCGCAAGCGTCTCCTCGCGCTCGATCCCCAGGTGCTCGCAGAAGCGCGCAATGGCAACGCCTTTGTTGAGACCCGCCGGATTGATGTTGAAGGCGCGGCCGTCCTCGACGCGATTAAGCTCGAGCGTCGTCGGCTTGGACAGGTGAGTCAGATGGCCGTTGCAAGCCCAGACCAGACCGCAGCCGGCCTCGTCCAGGATGGCCTGGACCTCATCGTCGGGCACATCGCCGCGCATGCCGACGGTGACCTCACGGTACTTGTAGCCGGTCGACATGTCGTTGTGGTATTCGATCTTGTGCGGCCAGCGGGCAAGGATCTTCTCGCACACGCCGGTCTGCTCGATCACCTGGTGCGGCGTGAGACCGCAGGCGGGGTCGTAGGGCATGTCGCCCGTCAGGTACTCCCAGTCGTTGGCCTTGAGGTCGTACATGACCAGGCCGCCCATCTCGCCGATGTAGGAGTTGAGGCCGAGCACGCGGGCGTCCTCATGGATCATGGTGCGATTGCGACCCGAGGTGGGAACCACCTGGATGCCGGCACGGGCGAGCGCGACAACCGCCTCGACGAGCTTGGTCGAGGGATTGCCGTCGTTATCGCGCAGCACGCACGAGCCGGGGGCGAGCATCGTGGCGTCCAGATCGGTAAAGACATACTTGACCTTGGCAAGGCGCTCGCGCATCTCGCCCGAAAGCTCGGCAACGGTCGGCAGGATGTTGTGGGACATGGTCACTCCGTTTACATAGAAGGGGCTGGTCTAGGCGTCGTACGCCGCAAGGGTGCGCTTGAGAATCGAACCGTCGCGCTCACAAGGCTCGGGTCCGTTCTTGCGCAGCATACACTCTTCCTCGCCCTTACCGGTCACGATGACCACGGCAGGACGGACAGTTTCGCGCACGGCAGTCTCGATAGCGGCAACGCGATCAGTCACGATTTGCCAGTTATCATTTCCCTGCGCTTGAACGTTGCGCGCGATCTCGGCGCAGATGTCCTCGACATCCTCGGGGCCGGGGTCATCCTCGGTAATCACGATTCGGTCGGCATACTTGCCAGCGGCGATGCCCATCGTGGTGCGTCGATCGACACCCTTACCGCCCGTAGCGCCAAATACAACCGCCAGCTCGCGCTCGGGATAGTTCTCGCGCAAGTCGCGCAGGAGTGTCTCGAGGCTCATGCCGTTATGTGCAAAATCGACGATGCCCAGGATTTTGCCCGATACGGACGGATAGAGCTCCATACGACCGGGAACGAAGACGCCCTCAAAGCCATGGACGATACCCTCTTCGGAAATGCCCAGGGCCTCGGCGCAGGCAATAGCGGCAAGCGCGTTGGACACATTGAACTTAACCGGCGTGGGAATCACAATGTCACGCGTAAAACGGGGCGTGCGCACCGTTGCCACCACGCCGCAGTCGCCATTGCGAATCGCCAGCGCAAGCACGTCGGCACGCTCGTCGGTCAGGGAGAACGTCACCGTACGTTCGCAACGAGATGCCGCCTCGAGCACGCGATCGACCTTATCCATATCGAGATTGACCACGGCAAAACGGCTCTGCAAGAAGATTTTGAGCTTGCTGGCAAAGTAATCCTCGAGCGTCGGATGCTCAATCGGCGAAATGTGATCCTCGCCGATATTGGTAAAGGCGCCGACTTCAAAGTCAATCTTGCCCGTACGCTCGTATTTGAGGCCCTGACTCGATGCCTCCATAACCAGCCACGGGGCACCCGCCTCCGCAGCATGCGCGATGCGAGACTGCAGCAGGAAGGATTCGGGGGTCGTCAGCTTGGAAGGGCCCGTCTCGATGCCGTCGTCGAACTCAATGCCCGTATTAAGAGCGGGTCGATGACAGCCCGTAAGCTTGGCCTCGTTGGCGAGGATGCCGCGCAGATAAAAGCTGCAGGTCGACTTGCCCTTGGTGCCTGTAAAGGCGCAGACCTTCACCTTACCCGACGGGTGCCCATAAAAGGCATCTGCCACCACGGCGAGCGTGCGACGAATATCGCTCACAATCACCGCGGGAAGATCAACATCGTAATCGACCTCGGAAACGTAGGCCACGGCGCCATCGGCGATTGCCGAAAGCAGGTACTCGCGCTTAAACGCACGGCCTTTGCAGACAAACAACGTGCCCGGACGCACCTGGCGCGAGTCATCAGTCGCAAACTCAATGCGCTGGTCGCACGAAGCGCTCGGTCTGGAAACAACAAGGTCATCTTCCTCGAGCAACTCTATATAGCGCATCAGAGTTAGCTTCTCTTGTGTCGGACTCGACATACAAAGACCTCTCTCGCTAAATTCAGCCTTAAAGGGCAGAAGGCGTCCCGCGGCAGAAACGATGAAACATTCTGTATTATCAACCATCCTAATATGCCACCTGACCTTGCGCGCATCACAGCCTTCTAAAAAATTGCATGGACTGTGCCGTGGTCTAATAAATGGCAACGGTGTTCACCCCGTGTAAAAACAAGGAAATCTGGGTGCTGTTCTTTAACATAGCGTTCGCAACCACGTCCCGCCGCTTCGCCTGAAGATCGGGACGTGGTTTTTTCGGTTCGCTCGGCGCTTATGCCCTATCACGAAACAAAAGATTGGCATGATAGTAAAGATTATTTGACATCAGCTGCCGCAATCCTTGCGGCAGTACACCTGAGCCGTCAGCAGAAAGGATCTTGCATGTGCGGTTTTGTCGGTTTTACCGGTACAGATGAACAGAGTGAGCTGGTTCTCACGGCCATGATGAATCGCATCATCCACCGTGGTCCCGATATGGGCGGCCAGCATATCGTCGACAACGTTGCCCTTGGTTTTCGTCGTCTTTCGATTCTCGATCTATCCGAAGCTGGAGCCCAGCCCATGTCGAGCGACGACGGCAAGGTCACGATTGTCTTCAACGGAGAGATCTACAACTTCCAGGAGCTTCGCGCCGAGCTGGAGGCGGCCGGCTACGCCTTCCACTGCAACGCTGATACCGAAGTCCTGGTACACGGTTACGAGGAGTGGGGCGAGGACCTGGTCAACCGTCTGCGCGGCATGTACGCGTTCGTGATTCACGACCAGAACAAGAACAAACTCTTTGGTGCTCGTGACATCTTTGGTATCAAGCCGTTCTATTACTACCAGGCATCCGATGGCTCGCTGCTGTTTGGCTCCGAGATCAAGAGCTTCCTGGACCATCCCAAGTTTGAGAAGGCTGTCAACCACGACGCGCTGCGCCCCTACCTGACGCTGCAATTCCCCGCCACGGAGGAGACCTTCTTTAAGGGCGTGTTCAAGCTTGCCCCGGCGCATTGCTTTACGTATGACCTGACGACCAACACCATGGACATCAAGCGTTACTGGAGCTGCGACTTCACCGACGACAACTCCAAGACCTTCGAGGAGTACGTGGACGAGTGCGACAAGGTCGTGCACGAAAGCGTCGCTGCGCACCGAATCGCCGATGTTAAGGTGGGCTCGTTCCTTTCTGGCGGTGTCGATTCCAGCTACATTGCCGCCTGTCTCATGCCCGACACCACGTATTCTGTCGGCTTCGATTACAAGAACTTCAACGAGACCAACTACGCCGCCGAGCTTTCCGACAAGCTGGGCATCAAGAACGTGCGCAAGATGATTACCGCCGACGAGTTCTTTGATGCACTGCCCGATATCCAGTACCACATGGACGAGCCGCAATCGAACCTGTCCAGCGTGCCGCTGTACTATCTGGCGCAGATGGCTTCCAAGGAGGTCACCGTCGTCCTTTCGGGCGAGGGTGCCGACGAACTGTTTGCCGGCTATGAGTGGTACGAGGACACCCCCGAGATGCGCACCTTTAAGAAGCGCGTGCCGCTCGGCGTACGTCGCGCCCTGGGCTCACTCGTTCAGCATCTCCCCTACTTTAAGGGCCACAACTTCCTGACGAAATGCGCCGAGGTTCCCGAGCGCTGGTATGTGGGTCAGGCAAAGGTGTTCGATCCCTCCGAGGTCGACGAGGTGCTCAAGCCCGCTTATGACACCGGCAAGAACGCCGCCGAGATGTGCGCCGAGTACTACAAGCAGGTTCCCAACTGCTGCGAGCTTTCCAAGAAACAGTATCTGGATATGAACATGTGGCTGCCGGGCGACATTCTGCTCAAGGCCGACAAAATGTGCATGGCGCATTCTCTGGAGCTTCGCGTCCCGTTCCTGGACAAGAAGGTCATGGAGTTTGCCGAGCACATTCCCGCCAACTACCGTGTTAACGAAGAAGGCTGCAAGCTCGTCCTGCGTCACGCCGCCAACCGCACGCTGCCCGACGAGTGGGCAACGCGCAAGAAGGTGGGCTTCCCTGTACCGGTCAAGTTCTGGCTGCGCGAGCAAAAGTATTACGACTACGTAAAGGAATACTTCACCGCGCCGTGGGCTGCTGATTTCTTTGACACCGATGCGCTCATGAAACTGCTCGACGATCACTTTAAGGGTCGCGCGCTCAACCAGCGCAAGATCTATACCACGCTGACGTTCCTCATTTGGTACAAGCGCTTCTTTATCGACGAGGACAAGGGCGCTAAAGTCGCCGCTTAGTTTTCGTTATGAATTAGCGGTGAACCACGCAGGGTTTCCGCTATACTCAATCCCTGCGGGCGATTGGCGCAACGGTTAGCGCAGGTGCTTTACACGCACAAGGCTGGGGGTTCGAATCCCTCATCGCCCACCATTGAATTGTTAGGCCTCCAGTGATGGAGGCCTTTCTTTTTTGTGCCCGGTACATGGAATTCGAACCCGCAAGGGTGCGGAGCTGAGGAAACGCGAAGCGTTTTCCAGCGCAGCACGCGAGGGCCGTAGGCCCAAAGCGAGGGCGGGCGGCGAAGCCGCACGCGGACATCCCTCATCGCCCACCACTGATTTGATAGGCTCCCAGCTATGGGGGCCTTTCGTTTTTGGGCCCATCGCAGAGGGATTCGAACCCGTCAACACGTCTGTCACAAAGGCCGTGGCCAAAAAATGGCAAAAATGAGTACTGTTACTAATTTTGTAGCAGCGGTATTTGGATATGACTGGGTAAATCTAGCCTTGAATCAGCGATTTGAAGCCTTTGCTACTAGTTTTCCACTAACATAATTGAACATGTGTGGTCTAACTAATCCTAAATAGTCGGTTTCATATGAGATTCAACTGGTGACAGTACTCATATTTGGCATTTTTTGTCCAGAGGCTCTCCTGACCATTGTAGATTTACGGCAAAAAGGGTTCCAGACCGTCCAAAGATGCATCAAATGACGCACCGACAATCTGGAACCCGTTCAAACTGGCTATGTTTTGCTCTCGCTAAGCCAAAACACCCGCCAGGATCTCGATCAGGTTGTCCACGTCGGCCTCTTCGCACACGAGCGGCGGAAGGAAGCGCAGCGTATGTGCGCCTGTAGCGTTGATCACGGCACCAGCCCCCAATGCACGGGCCACGACGTCGTGTGCATCGCCCGCGGCATCATCCAAATCGCAGCCGAGCATCAGGCCGCGACCACGCACCTCTACCACATGCGGAAGCTTAGCCAGCGCCTGCTCCATATAGGCGCCAACCTTGGCAGCATGCTCGGCATAATCGCCGTGCACAAGCGCGGAGAGCGTCGCGGCACACGCCGCGATGGCCAAGCAGCTGCCACCGAAGGTCGAACCATGATCGCCGGGCTTAAAGACGTCGGCGATTTCCTTCTTTGCCACCACGGCACCCATAGGCACACCGTCGGCAATGCCCTTGGCAAGGCTCATGATGTCGGGCTCCACGCCATAGGTCTGGAACGCAAACGGCTTACCCGTGCGGAAGATACCACACTGGACCTCGTCGGCAATAAGCACGGCACCCACCTCGTGCGCCAAGTCGCGCGCCGTAGCCATAAACTCCTCGGTCATGGGATGCACACCGCTCTCGCCCTGGATTGGTTCGAGCATCACGGCACAGATTTCACTGCCCAGTTGCTTAAAAATTGCACGCAGCTTATCCACATCGTTGGGTGCGCAGGCCACAAAGCCACCCGGCAGCGGGCGGAAACTGTCCTGCAGCCAATCCTGCATGGTCGCGGCAATGGTCTCGAGCGTACGACCGTGAAAGCCGCCACGCATGCACACGATGGTGTTGCCGCCATTACCAGCACGCTTGGCGTACAGACGCGCGAGCTTCATCGAGCCCTCGTTGGCTTCGGCACCAGAATTGGCAAAGAACGTCTCCCACACCTGCTCGTCCGCAGCCGGGGCACCGAGCGCAGCGGCCGTGGTCTCATCGCCGGCGGCAATGGCATCGGCCAGCACGCACGCACCATCTACGTCGTCGTTGGCAAGCTTGGACAGCAGCGCCGCGACCTGTCCACGCTGCTCGATGTAGAAGTAGTTAGACACATGCAGAAGCTTTTTGGTCTGAGCCTCGAGCGCCGAGAGCACTGCAGGGTTGCCGTGGCCAAGGCTGCACACACCGATACCAGCGAGAAAGTCGAGATACTCACGACCATCGTCACCGATGAGCTTCATACCGTGACCTTCGACAAACTCTACCGGCGAGCGACCAAAGGTATGCATAACGTAATGGGATTCGAGTGATTGCTGAGTTGCAAGTGACATGAGATGCCTTTCGTTGGGCGCCGTACGGCGCAGGGCTATGGGTGCAGGGACGCGACGACCGCGGGTCGGCTAGACCGTCTGGAGCTTCTCGACCTCGTCGAGGTTCTCGGTCAGACGCGCCGCAAACGTCGAAAGCGGATGCGGATGCGTATCGAACTCGTAGGCCGTCTCGGTGGAGTGGATCACGGTACCGACGCCAGCATCGGTCAGCAACTCCAGCAGCAGCGAGTGCGGCGTCGTGCCGTTGATGATGTGGGCTCGGAACACGCCAGCAGCAAGCGCATCGACGGCGGCGCGCAGCTTGGGAATCATACCCTTGTCGACTTCTCCGCCGTAGAGCATCTCGTTGACCTCGTCGAGCGTCAGGTTGGAGATAAGCGAGTCCTTGTCGCTAAAATCCTTGTACAGGCCGTCGACATCGGTCAAAAAAATCGCCTTATGCGCGTGAAGCGCCGCCGCAACGGCACCGGCAGCGGTGTCGGCATTGATGTTGAAGAATCCGCCGTCCTCCCCCGCCGCGACGGTAGCGATAACGGGAATGTACTCGCTATCGAGCAAGCGCTCGATATAGTCGGTGTTGACGTGCGTCACTTTGCCCACGCGACCGAGCTCGGGGTCGAGCGGCTCGGCGATGAGCGTGCCGGCATCGCTACCCGACACGCCTACGGCCAAATTGCCGTGGTGGTTGATGGCAGCGACCAGCTCCTGGTTAACCTTGCCGCCCAGCACCTCGCGCACGATATCCATGGTCGCCGGCGTAGTCACGCGCTGGCCGTTCTTAAACTCGACGGGAATATCGTAATGGCTCAACGCCTCGTTGATGGCCTTGCCGCCGCCATGCACGATGACGGGGCGCATGCCGATAATCTTGAGCAAAACGATGTCGCTCATCACGTCGCGGCGCAGTTGCTCATCGACCATGGCCGCTCCGCCATATTTGATAACGACCGTCTTGCCGGTCAGGTTTTTAATCCACGGCAGCGCTTCGAACAGCAGCTGCGCGGTTGCTTCGTTGGATTCGCTCGAACGACAATCGCGTGCGAATTTCATAATCTGCCTCGTCTTTCGTATCGTTATCGTGCCGTGCTCCGCCGTCCGCAATCGCGGCAAGATGCGCAGCGTGCCTGGAATCTAGGAACGGTAGTCACCGTTGATGGAGATGTACTCGTGCGTGAGGTCGCAGGTCCACACGGTCGTTGCCGCATCGCCTGCGCCCAGGTCGGCCGAGATCACGATCTCGGGCGCCTCAAAACGTCGCAGAGCCTCGTCCTCGTCAAAGGGAACGGTCAGACCATCGCGACAGACGGGCATGCCCATCATGTCGATGGAAACGTCTTCCTGATTAAACTTCACGCCGCACTTGCCAAGCGCCATGGCGACGCGGCCCCAGTTGCAGTCGTGGCCGGCGATGCAGGTCTTGACGAGCGGCGAATTGGCGACGGCGCGGGCGGCGATATCGGCTTCCTCGTCGTTGGCGGCGCCGGCGACGTTAACCGTCACGAGCTTTGACGCACCCTCGCCATCGGCCGCAATGTTGCGCGCCAGGCTCTCGCACACCTCGTGCACGGCAAAGGACAGTTCGTCAAAGGCATCAGTGCCCTCGACGATAGCCTCGGTATCAGCGGCAGCAGCGCCAGAAGCAAGCATGATGCAGGTGTCGTTGGTCGAGGTATCAGAATCGACCGTCACTTTATTGAAGGTCTGCTTAACGGTCGAGAGCAACAGGGCGTGGAGCGCCGCCGGCTCGACGGGGGCATCGGTAGTAATGACCGCGATCATGGTGGCCATATTAGGCATGATCATGCCCGAGCCCTTGCACATACCGCCCACCGTATAGGCATTGCCTGCGTGCCCCGCAGCCTCACTGCGATAGCGAACGGCATACTCCTTGGAATGTGTATCAGTCGTCATGATAGCGCGGGCGGCATCGGCGCCACCATGAGCGGAGAGCGCCTCGAAGGCGGACGGAACGGCCGTCTCAAACGTGTCGATCGGCAGAATCTGTCCGATCACGCCTGTGGATGCAACTAGGATCTGCTGGGGTTCACAGCCGATGACCTGCGACGCGATGTTGCATGTCTCGCGCGCACAGGCTAGGCCGGTCTCGCCCGTGGCGGCGTTCGCGTTGCCGGAGTTGATTGAAACACCGGCGATGATGCCATAGCCCTTGTCCGCACCGCCCAGGTTGGCACGGCTCACCTGCACGGGCGCCGCGCAAAAGCGGTTGGTCGTAAACACGCCGGCACCTGGACAGGGCTTATCGGGCACGACGAGTGCATAGTCCAAGCGCTCGGGATTCTTCCGGAATCCCGCATGGATACCTGCAGCCTTAAAGCCGGCCGCTGCCGTAACGCCGCCCTCGACGGCGCGAATCTTGATATCAATCAGGTCGGTATTCATCGTCCCTACGACTCCTTATATCAAATAAAAAAGCGGGCATCGGCTGGCACGCCATACCGGTCGCAATTAGTAGACCAGCTTAAAAGTGGCGCCCAACTCGATACCCGACTACCAAATCGTTAACAATCGAATGTGCTACACCGGGCACGCCACTGTGGGCAAGCCTCGTCGCTCGTCAAAGCCAAAAACGATGTTGGCGCACTGGACCGCCTGGCCCGCAGCACCCTTGCACAAATTGTCGATAGCGCCCGTCGCCACCAGCACGCCCGCACGCTTGTTGAGCGCAAGGCCGATCTGGGCGGCGTTGGTGCCGACGACCGAAGCCGTCTTGGGCTGCTGGCCGGCATCGAGCACGCGCACAAAGCTGCGTCCGGCGTAAAACTTCTTGTAATGGTCGACGACGTCCTCAAGGGCCAACGCGTCGAGAGCCTGCGGCGCGAGCGGCATCGTCACCGTGGAAAGCAGGCCGCGCTTGAGCGGTGCCAAGTGCGGAGTAAAGACGACGCGATCGGTCAGGTCCAGGATCTGCTCAATCTCGGGCGTATGGCGATGTTTGCCTACGCCATAGGCCTCCAGGTTCTCGTCCGCGCTACAAAAATGGGTGCGAGCGTTGCAGGACTTACCGGCGCCCGTCACGCCACTAATGGCATCGACGATTACGGGGCCGTTCTCTGCCACCCAGCCCGCACGCACGGCAGGAGCGGCAGCAAGGCTCGTTGCGGTGGGATAGCAACCGGCGCAGGCGACCAGCACGGGTTTGCCGTCGGCATGGTCGGATGCGGCGGTCTCCAAGTCCCGGCAGAATAGCTCGGGCAGGCCAAAGGCACGGGTCTTGAGCAGCTCGGGGCTCGTATGCTCGGCGGCATACCACGTCTCAAAGACGGACGCGTCGTTCAGGCGGTAGTCGGCCGAAAGATCAAAGCAGGAGACGCCCGATGCAAGCAGCGCGGGCACCTGTGCCATGGCAGCCGTGTGCGGCACGGCAAGAAAAACCGCATCGCAGCTCTTGAGCTCGGGGGCGTCATGCGTGGTGAAAACCAGATCGCTCACGCCAGCAAAGCTCGGATACACCGCGGACAGCGGCTGGCCGGCATCGGCGTTGGACGTAATGGCAACAAGTTCAAACTCGGGATGGCCGAGTACGAGGCGAATGAGCTCGGCTCCGGCATATCCAGCCGCGCCGACGATTCCAACCTTCAAAGACATATCAGACTCCTTGTCTGCGATTTATGCACCGATGCGCATTTCGCAGCGGTCGTTATGAAGTGGGTTGAAACTTTAGCACCAAAAGATGCATTTATACGTAAATAGCTTGCATGTTCATGCATTGAAACATTCCCGACACATTCACTTGAAGGAATTGACAAATAGAGCGGGCCCCGTATTGACCGGCACTCCTTACGGCGCCGGGCAACACGGGACCCGCCCATGCGAAAACTAAGTTGTTAGGATGAGCCAGCTGGCTAGAGCTCGACCGGCACCCATTCGTCGTGATTGCAGATAAAAGCCTCGGGATCCTCAACGCTAAAGAAGACGAGCGCGGGGTCGTTAGGCCCCTCATAGTGCTCGCTCAAGCGCTCAAGATGTTTCCATCCGGCCTCGCGCATTTCGCTCGAAGCCCGGTCTTCCAGCCCTGCACGCCCGCGCAGGATCAACCAACCATGGCCCGGCCACCAACTCGTGGCCTCAAAGCGCTGGTTTTGCAGCAGCTCCTGCCACACATCTTTGGTGCGCGCTGTCACAAACCACAGCTTGCCGTCCTGAATCTGCGCAAACGAGAACGGACGCACATGCGGCTGCCCGCCCACGCTCGTCGCCAGATACCACGCCGGCACCGACGTCAGATACTCCAACACCGTATTCAATCCGTCCATGTGTCCTCCTGACGCCTGACCAGTCTTTTTGGAATGGGTAGCCAATTTGGGAAATTAGAGCTCGAGGCGCTCTTCGCTGCCGTCGATATCGCAGAACCGTGCGGCGATGTTGCGGACCGAGAAGAATGCAAGGCGGCCGTCGTTGGCACTATCGTGTTGCTCGCCAATGCCCACCATGTGCCTAAAGCCCGCCTGACGCACCTTGTCGCTCACGACTGCATCATCATCGAGCGCGGCCTCACCGGTTAACACGATCCAGCACTCCCCCGGCTTCCAGCCCGATACCTCAAACTTGGGATTCGCGCTCAACTCCGCCCACACGTCCTTGTCGCGCGACGTGCAAAACCACAGTTTGTCGTCATCGACCATGGCAAACGAAAACGGCCTCACGCGGGGCTGATGCCCGTCGCTCACATCGGTCGTGGCAAGATACCACGCCGGAATGCGTCTGAGATACGAGCAAGCGCGCTCGAGCTGAGCCGTGCGATCGATGTCGGTCATAGAGACCCCTTTCTTGCGCTCGAATCGAGCTTAGACGAGTTGAAGATTGATAACGACAACGCATGTCACCAGCAGCGCCATCGCCACCGCGGCCAGTGCATCCCCGCGGCCAAACGTAAGCGCATGCAGACGCGTGCGTCCCTGTTCGCCGTGATAGCAGCGCGCATCCATGGCGGCCGAAAGCGTCTCGGCATGACGAAACACGCCGGTGAACAGCGGAATCGCCACACTGCCGAGCATGCGCACACCGCCGAGCGGACCGCCCGTCACGCGCGCGCCGCGACTTGCCTGTGCATCGGCCGTCTGTTTCATCTCGGTGGCAAATTGCGGCATAAACCGCAGCGCGATACCCATAATCATGCCGAGCTCGTGCGCCGGAAGCCCCACGCGCGCAAATGGTGCGAGCAGACGTTCAAAGCCCGCGGTGAGGTCGAGCGTCGGCGTGGTGAGTGTAATGGCGCTCATGCCGGCCATCATCAACGTCAGGCGGCACGCCACAAACGCCGCAGAACGCAGCGAGCCCTCGCTCACCTGCAAAAAGCCAAGCTGCCACAGGATGCGGCCACTCTGGTCGGAAAACAGGTTGAGCACCGCGACCACCACGACAATCGCCAGCAATGGTGCCATCGATGATAGGACCCGGCGCAACGGCACCCGGGCTGCGAGATAGACCAGCACGACAAACATTGCGACCGGAACCAGCCCGCCGAAGCTGCCAACGGTGAGCACGGTGATCAGAAATGCGAAACCTAGAAGCAACTTAGTGCGCGGATCCAGGCGATGCACCGCGCTATCCCCGGGATAGTAGCTGCCAAATGAGAACGCCTCCATCAGCAGCCCTCCTCTCGCGTGGGCGCCTTGGAACCAGCCTGACGCGGCACCCTCAAAAGCCCGTCCGCGCAGCCCAGCAGCAAGCCAGCCAGCTCGTCGGCCAGCGCCTCAACCGTATAAAGCCTGTCGCGGCGGAGCGGCACACCGGCTTTCGCGAGCGCCAGCGCCATGCGCTGGGCGGCGGGAACGCCCAGGCCGATCGACTTGAGCTCGTCCGCGTGCGCAAAAACCTGCGCGGGCGTTCCCTCGGCAAACACGGCGCCCTCGTTCATCACAACGATGCGGTCACAACAATTTGCCAGGTCATCCATACTGTGCGAAACCATGACAACAGTCAGGCCCTCGCGATGGAGTCGATCGATGAGCCCCAGGAAATCCCCGCGCGCAGCCGGATCGAGCCCCGCCATGGGCTCGTCGAGCACCAGCACCTCGGGCTCCATGGCGAGCACGCCGGCAAACGCCACGCGGCGCTGCTGGCCGCCCGAAAGCTCAAAGGGGCTCTTGTCGCCCATCGCAGCAAGGTCGAGGCCCACGCGCGCAAGCGATGATGCGACACGGCGTGCAACCTCGTCTTCTGGCAGGCCAAGGTTGCGCGGGCCAAACGCCACGTCCCGCGCCACGGTCTCGGCAAATAGCTGGCGCTCGGGATACTGAAACACCACGCCGACCTTGGCCTTAACCGCGGCGGCGTCTTTCTTGCTTGATAGGTCGAGCCCCAGCGCGCAAACGCTTCCCTCCTGCGGACGAATCAACCCGTTGAGATGCTGAACCAGCGTCGATTTACCCGAGCCGGTATGACCCGCCAATCCCAGAAATTCGCCGCGGCGCACCGTCAGCGAAACATCACGTAGCGCCCAGCGGCTGTTTGGATCGTTGCCCCAAAGAGCCTGTTTGCTCGATGCGTCCGCAGTGGTCGAGCGCTTGCGCCATCGACGGCGCTCGCGGGCGCTCAGCGAGTAACTATGCGAGAGGTGCGAAATCTCGATAACGAGCTCCGACGCGGCTATCCCGTCGGCCGCAGAGGATCCATTGTCAAGCACATGGGAATCGGATGCGGAAGGCTGCCCTGCGATGTTCGTCCCGCTCCGCTCGGCATAAGCCTGTGCAATCTCGGCGACCATATCTGCCTCGCGCACCTGCGCGCAAACGGAAACGCCCTTCTCACGAAGTGCCCTACCTAGGCAGCACGACGCCGGCATATCCAGGTTGAGCTGCGCAAGTTCGTCCGCCCGCGTCAAGATTTCCTCGGGCGTACCGAGCATGGCAACGCGGCCCGCTTGGAAGACAGCAACGCGATCGGCCTCGGCGGCCTCTTCCATAAAGTGCGTAATCATCACGATGGTCATGCCGCGATCGTGCAACGCGCGGCAAGCCTTCATGAGGCCCTTGCGTCCACGCGGATCGAGCATCGAAGAAGCCTCATCCAAAATGAGCACGCGCGGCTCCATGGCGAGCACGCCGGCAAGCGCCACGCGCTGCTTTTGGCCGCCCGAAAGCGCACGGGTCTCGTGACGCTCAAAGCCCACCAGGCCCACACCCTTCAGCGCCTCGCGTACACGCCGCGCAATTTGCGCCGACGGCACGCCAAGGTTTTCGGGACCAAACGCAACGTCATCTTCGACAAGCGTTGCCACCAGCTGGTCATCGGGATTCTGGAATACCATGCCCGCGGTCGAACGAATGTCGTAAACCAGCTCGGGGTCGGACGCATCCATGCCGTTGACGCGTACCGTGCCCGCATCGGGCTTCAACAGTGCATTCAGATGCTTGGCAAACGTCGACTTGCCCGACCCATTGCCACCAAGGATGCAGAAAAACTCGCCATCCTCGATGTTCAGATCGACGCCGTCGAGTGCCGGTGCGGCACCGTCATAGCTAAAGGAAACGCCCCGACACTCAATCATGCGCGGCCTTTGACCTGGTCCTTTTTAGGCGTGATGAGGTTGGAGACCGCCTTGTACACCACAAGCGTCAACACCGAGTTAAGCACGGTCTTGATAAGGTTGAACGGCAGCACCGCAGGAATCATGAGCGGGGCGATCACATCGACCGAGCCATACCAGAACCATACGCCAATGGTAAGATTTGCGACCATAGACAACGCCGTAGCGGCAATAACGCCGAGCACCAGGCCAATCACGGCACCCTTATAGGTATGCATCTTCTGGTAGACGATAGCCGCGGGCAGAATGTAGCCCAGCGTGGCAACCAGATTCATAAGCGCGCCGACCCAGTCACCCGTAGTGAGCGCATGGATAACGATCGCCATGGCTGCAACAGCGGTACCAGCACCGGGGCCATACGCAAATCCGCACACCATCGCCGGCACCAGCGACGGGTCATACGTCAAAAATGGCGCCGAAGGAAGAATGGGCAGCTGCACGTACATAAACAGGGCGCCCAAGGCGCACATCAACGCCATGGTAACGAGCTGTTTGGTGCTCCACCTATTCGTGTTCTCAAAATGGATATGCTGCGACTGTTCAGACATAAGATCACCTGCCTCTTTCATCCGGACTCTAACCGTTGGTACTGGGATCTCACCAGTTCAGCCGGCATGCGAACCAACACACGCACGGGTCGCGGACTCATCGGCTCGGTCGCAGGCACCTCGCCTGTGCCACGGCACCCTTTTGGCACCGCCCGATTTACCGCCAGTGGGGAATTCCACCCCGCCCTGAAACAGCAATTGCAAGTGTAGCACGGGCAGGTTTTCGCGCAAGTATGCCGAGGGTAATTTATGGTGGGGATCAGTTGCCGCAACAACCACGTTCCCCACCCATCCCAAAGTAGCGCGCCTTTCGCGGCAAAGCCGCGAAACAGCGACCGGGACATGTATCCCCAACAACCACGTCCTCCGCCCACGCCGACCTCAAGGCCGTAAACGCAGGGGATCCGGGGGCGTGACGGGGCTTCTCTCCGGAACATTCCGCACTGATATCTTCTGTATTGAAGACGTCGATGGTGCACCCGTATACCATTGACGTCGACACCATCAGATGCGGACCGCGCGGTGACCCCACATTCCGCTGGCGCCCACAGGGCTGCCCTCGTTTCCTGACATGTCCCGCGCGGGCCGCGGCGAGCCGAGACCGCCGCATGACCTAATAGGAGCATGGAGCGATACCGCGGACCCGAACAACCGCATTCTATCGCGCCCCGTCAGTGTGCCGTCTGCCCGGTCCAGGCGAGCACGGAAAGAACGGAGCGAGACATGCAAAACGAATCGACACCCGGCGCCCGCGGGCCGGTCTTCTGCGGGGTCGACACCCACGCCGACTCGCACTGGCTGTGCGTCCTCGACTGGAGGGGCCGCAAGGTCCTGTCCCGCCAGTTCCCCGCCGACGCGGCGGGCTACGAGGCGCTCGCCGGGGCGATCGCCGCGGCCGGGGAGCCGGCCTGCGTCGCGATGGAGGGGACGTCGTCCTACGGGGCGGGCCTCACCAGGCACCTCGCGTCGCTGGATTGGCTACACTGATGTGGACAGTTCCGGGAGGGGCGCAGGAGACGGGAGGG
>CABUQG010000009.1 GCA_902493535.1 uncultured Collinsella sp.
GGACGTTCTTAAATGACTAGCTATAAGGGACACTCTTGCCGGCACTTGGGGACAGTCCCTAAGTGCCGGCAGATTGGGACACTTCTTTGCAAGATGGCGCTGAAGATTGTCCTCGACGACTAGTCGTTTAATGCATCAGTTTCTGTCGAGTCGGTGCGGTTTGCTGGTTGCCCGTATAATGGTCTGCGTATGAACCGCAACCAAGGAGTTCCAGTTTATGGACCAGAACCTTTTTAAATTCGACCTGATCGCCGAGGACCCGACGACGCATGCGCGTGCCGGCGTGCTGCACACCCCGCACGGCGACATCGAGACGCCAATCTTCATGCCCGTGGGCACCAAGGCAAACGTCAAGGGCATTCCTACCGAGACCGTCAAACAGCTCGGCGCCCAGATCGTGCTTGCCAATACCTATCACCTGTCCATGCGTCCCGGCGAGGACACCATCGCCGAGCTGGGCGGACTGCACAAGTTCATGAACTGGCACGGCCCCATCCTCACCGACTCGGGCGGTTTCCAGGTCTTCAGCCACAACGATGCCGTCAAGCTCACCGACGAGGGCGTGCGCTTTATCGTCAACGACTATGACGGCCGCCATGTGTTCTGGACGCCCGAGGACAACATGGAAATCGCCATGAAGCTCGGTTCCGACATCTGCATGCAGCTCGACCAGTGCCCGGGCTATCCCGCCACGCGCGCCTACGTCGAGCGCGCCGTTGAGCTGTCGAGCATGTGGGCTGAGCGCTGCTATAAGGCGCATACCCGCGACGACCAGGCGCTCTTTGGCATTGTTCAGGGCGGCATGCACCTAGATCTGCGCCTGCGCTCGCTGCGCCATCTGGAGGAGTGCGGCGACTTCCCCGGTTACGGCATTGGCGGCTACTCGGTGGGCGAGGACCACGAGACCATGTTCGAGACCCTGGCACCACTCGTAAGCGAGTACATGCCCAAGCACAAGCCGCGCTACCTGATGGGCGTCGGCAACCCCACCACCCTCGTGCGCGGTGTGGGCGTGGGCATCGACATGTTCGACTGCGTGCTGCCGACGCGCACGGGCCGCATGGGTACGGCGTTCTCCAGCGAGGGTCGCCTCAACTTCCGCAACGCCCGCTTTGCGCACGACGACGGCCCCATCGACCCCACCTGCACCTGCCCGGTGTGCACGGGCGGCTACAGCCGCGCGCTCATTCGCCACATGGTCACGCAGAAGGAGATGCTCGGCGGCATCCTGCTTTCGATGCACAACATCTACTACCTGCTCAACCTTATGCAGCGTGCCCGCCAGGCCATTATCGAGGGCCGCTACGGCGCGTTTGTGAGCGACTGGATGAACAGCCCTGCGGCGGTGGACTACTAAGAGCGGCGCGGGCGCTTGCAGAGCGCGGGCAACGGCAAGGGGCGAGCGGCGGCCGGTCGTCACATTTGCTGACACCGGCCGCACGACCGCTGACCGATAGCTTGCAAGCACTTGATGCATCGTGGGTACCATACCGAATAGTTGATGTTCGGGCGGGTGTTTGGCGCATGGCGTCGACCCCGCCCGTTTTCTTTTTCTCGATAGGAGCACCCATGATTAAGAATGAGAACGTCGAGGGCGAGCCGGCCTACGACGAGACGTATCGGCGTGGCCCCGTGGTCATGCGCGGTCCCATGATTCCTAAGGACAACACCTACGCCAACCTGTTGGCGCCCGAGGAGTCGACCGACTGGTTGCATGCCGATCCGTGGCGCGTGCTGCGCATTCAGGCAGAGTTTGTCGATGGCTTTGGCGCGCTTGCAGAGCTTGGTCCTGCAGTGACCATCTTCGGCAGCGCCCGCACGCCTAAGACCGATCCGCTCTACAAGGCGGCGCGTACCGTCGGGCGCAAGATCGCGCAACGTGGCGTGGCGGTCATCACCGGTGGCGGCCCCGGCATCATGGAAGCGGCCAACAGGGGAGCGGCGAGTGTCAACGGCAAGTCAGTTGGCTTGGGCATTGAATTGCCGCACGAGCAGGGGCTCAACAAATACGTAAACCTCGGTATGGACTTCCGCTACTTCTTTGTGCGCAAGACCATGTTCGTCAAATACAGCTCGGGCGCTATTGTGTTTCCCGGTGGTTTTGGTACGCTCGACGAGATGTTCGAGGTGCTCACGCTGGTGCAAACGCACAAGGTCAAGCGCATGCCGCTTGTGCTGGTAGGCAGCGAGTACTGGCAGGGCCTATTTGACTGGCTTAACGGTCCGGTGATGGACGCCGGTATGATCAGCCCGCTCGATCCGGATCTGGTACACATCACCGACGACCTCAACGAAGCCGTCGACATTGCGCTCAGCGGGTTGATGTAGATCAATCGTGCTCACGCGACATGAATACGCATGGCAATCTGATGTTATCTAACATCAGATTGCCATTTATATTGGGTATACTGGTGTAAAAGACGAGGGCGAGGAGGTCGCAAATGTCTACTGCAACGGTTAAGCCTACGACGGTTCGCATCGAAGAGGGGCTCAAGGAACAGGCGACTGAGTTCTTGGATACAGTTGGCCTGAGTCTCAATTCGTATCTCAACCTTGCTGTTCGGCAGCTGGTAAATCAGCGAAAGATTCCGTTTGAGATTGTGGGTCGGCCCGAAGTTCCCAACGAGGCGACGAGGCGCGCCATGGTGATTGCCGAGGCTCATGAGTTGGGGATTCTGCCAGACGACAGCCCGTCATTCAATAACGCTGATGAGCTTATATCGTTCCTCGATGAGGACTAGCGATGTTTGAGATTAAAGTCGAGGCTCAGTTTAAGGCGGATTACAAACGGACGACGCGCATCCATCCGCAGCTAAAAACCGAGTTTAAGGCGGCAGTCGCAGAGCTTGCAGCTCGCGGCTCGCTTCCCGCGGAATATGGCGCCCATGAGCTTTCAAACCCGGGCGGCAATTACAACGGCCACATCGATTTCCATCTATCCGATGGCTTGGTCGATGTGATCGTTCTCTACTTGCCGCATAAGACTAATCCTGTGATCCGACTGGTCAGAATGGGCTCGCATGAGGAACTGTTCCGGGGCCCGCAGGGTTGATTGCCGATTTCTAAGTTGCGGTGGAATAGGGATTGATTTGCGGCTGATAAGCCAAAAACAGTCCCTATTCCACCGCAAGTGGTAAAGGTGCCCCTAGTGGATGGGCCGGTAGCGGGGGCAGTAGCTGATGGCGATGGCGTCGACGCCTACGTGGGTGGCGATGGTGCAGCCGATGGGGCCGGTGCCGGCGTCTACGTAATCTTGGCCTGCGAGTGCATGGCTGACGAGCTCCTGCTCCTCGGCGGCGCCGGTC
This sequence comes from uncultured Collinsella sp., assembly GCA_902493535.1. Taxonomy (GTDB): domain Bacteria; phylum Actinomycetota; class Coriobacteriia; order Coriobacteriales; family Coriobacteriaceae; genus Collinsella. The sequence goes on from CABUQG010000009.1 coordinate 3,306, forward strand.
GTGAGCACACGCACGCTGGACCCCGGATGCTCGGTCAAAAATGCGAGGCAATCGGCCATGGTGTTGGCAACGATGCGCTTGGCGCCGCGGCCCTTTTTGATGGCCTTGATCTCGCCCGATTTCCACTCCGGCGAAACGGCCAGGCGAATGTTGAGCATCTGCGTGAGCTGGCCGGCGAGTTTGGGCGCGCGGCCGTTCTTAACGAGGTTCTCGAGCGTGCGGGGAATCAGCAGCAGGTGGGCGTCGGGCAGCGTCGCTCGGATCTGCGCCTCGGTCTCGTCCAGGCTGCGGCCGTCCTCGCGCATGGCCAGCGCGTACTCCACCAGCAGGCCCTCGGCAGCCGAGCCGGTGCGCGAGTCGATGCAGCGCACGTCGAGCTCGTGGGTATCGGCAACCTGGCACGCGTTGGCGTAGCAGGCAGACCACTCGCTGCACAGCGAGATAAAGATGGCGCTGTCGTGGCCGTCGGCGAGCACGCGATCAAAGAGCGCCTTGAACTCGCCGGCGCTTGGCTGCGAGGTGTGCGGCAGCTGCTCGGAGCCGGCCATGCGCGCGACGTACTCCTGGGCGGTAATTTGCACCTGGTCGAGCAGGTCCTCGCCCTCGATAATCACATGCAGCGGAATCACGTAAATGCCGAGCTCTTGGGCGCGGGCGGGGGAGATGTCCGACGTGGAGTCGGTTATGATGGCAAAAGACATAATTGCACCTTTCGTTGGGGCGCTTGCGCGCCGCCTTCTGAGAGCAAAGTGCGACAAGTATAGTTGAGTCGTTCCACATTACTAGGTTCAATTGTTGAATAGTCAACAGTTTGAAGTGTCGGTGTGGAAATCGTCAACTGGGGAAGAGGAATGCCGATGGAGGCGTTGGAGATAGGCAAACGGCCGGTCGTGCTGTTCGATTTTGACGGCACGGTGGCAGATACGGGCCGGGCGGTGATGACCTCGACGTGCAAGACGCTGGCTGCGCGCGGGTTTTCGGAGGCGCAGATGGGTGATCTGCGCCGCATGATCGGGCCGCCCCTGTGGAAGAGCTTTCACGACTTTTACGGCTTTTCCCGCGAGGAGTCGCTTGTGGTGGCCGACGAGTACCGCGCCTTTTTTGATGAGCTGGGACCGGAAGAGTACCCCGTGTTCGATGGGATCCCCGAGCTGCTGGATGGGTTGGTCGCCCAGGGCAAGCGTATGGCCGTGGCGACGTCGCGCATGGAGGCAAAGTGCATCGACATGGTACGTGAGCTCGGGCTTTCTCAGTTTGAGGCGGTGGTCGGCATGAATCCGCCGCAGGGACGCGAGATCAAGGCGGATTCGGTCCGCGATGCGCTGGCGGCTCTGGGCGCGACGGCCGACGACGCCGTGATGATCGGCGATCGCTTTAACGATGTGGAGGGCGCGCACGCGATGGGCGTGCCGTGCATCGGCATCTATTCGGGCGCGGCGGCGCCGGGCGAGCACGAGGCGGCGGGTGCCGATGCGGTGGTGCACTCGGTGGCCGAGCTTGCTAAACTTTTCGCTATCTAATGACGTGATGTGAGGGGCGGGCACGCTCGCCGCTCATTGCTAAGGAGGTCGTCCATGAATCAGGTGGAGCAGAGCGTTGCCGAGTATGTCGACGAGGTCTGGGAGGATGTCGTCGCCGATATCGAGCAGCTGGTGAGTTATCCGTCCGTGGCAGTTTCTGCTGATGCGGAGCCCGGCGCGCCGTTTGGCCGCCCGGTCCGTGACGCACTCGATTGCGCGCTCGGCATCGCGCAAAAGCTCGGCTACCTGACGAGCGACGACGAGGGCTTTGTGGGAATCGCCGATATTCCGGGCCGCGGCGATAAGCAGCTCGCGACCATCTGCCATGTGGACGTGGTGCCCGCTGGCCCCGGTTGGAACACCGACCCGTTTGCGATGGAGCGCCGCGAGGGCTGGCTGCTCGGCCGTGGCGTGATCGACGACAAGGGTCCGGCGGTGTTGTCGCTCTATGCCGGCGCCTACCTGCTCAAGCACGGCATTGTGCCGCGCTATACCTTCCGTGCGCTGCTGGGCTGCGATGAGGAAGTGGGCATGTCCGACGTTCACCATTATCTGGAGAACCACGCAGACCCCGACTTTCTATTTACGCCCGATGCCGAGTTCCCGGTCTGTAATGCCGAGAAGGGCCAGTTTGGGGCGACGTTTGTGAGCCCCAAGATCGACGGCGGGCGCATTGTGTCCTGGAGCGGTGCCGAGGCGAGCAACGCCATTCCGTCGCAGTCTATCTGCGAGCTTGCGATTGCCGCCGATGAGCTGCCGGCACCCGCTGAGAATGCCGACCGCCTGGAGATCACCGCACTCGATAACGGGCATGCGCAGATTTTCGCCCACGGCATTGGCGGTCATGCCTCGATGCCCGAGGGAACGATCAATGCCGTCGGCCTCATCGTGGCGTATCTGCGTGAGGCCGAGGACGCGTTTGGTGCGCGCGACGAGCGCCTGCTGACGCCTGCCGAGCATGAGTTTGTCAAGTTTCTGGCCTTTGTGCATGCGGACGCCTATGGTCGCGGCCTGGGTATCGATGCGACGAGCGCGGCGTTTGGCCCGCTCACGTGCAACCCCGGCGTCATCCGTGTGGCGGATGGCCATATCGAGCAGGTCATCGACGTGCGCTTCCCCGATAGCACCAGCGCCGATACCATCTGCGAGCAGCTTGAGCCGCTCGTGGGCCGCTTTGGTGTGACGTATCGCGTGGGTCGTGCCAAGGTGCCGTTCTCGGTCTCTGCCGACGATCCGGCCGTGAAGGCGCTTATCGATACCTATAACGAGTTTACGGGCAAGCATGCCGAGCCCTTTGCCATGGGCGGCGGCACGTATGCGCGCAATTTTGCCCGCGCCGTATCGTTTGGCCCCGAGGAGACTGGCCTGGAGCTGCCCGCATGGGGCGGCCAGATGCACGGCCCCAACGAGTGCGCCAACGAGGAACAGCTCAAGCAGGCGCTCAAGATCTATATCGTGGCGATCCTGCGCCTCAACGAGCTCGAACTTTAAGGTTACGCGGTTTTCCAATCTAAGTTGCGGTGGAATAGTTCCTAGAATGGGCCATTTGATGGCCAAACAGGAATTATTTCACCGCAACTTCGTTTTTATTGGTGTAAAAGGCGGGTCATGCTTGGTGGTGAATTTGTTATTCGTTTGTAAAGCCGAGCCGCGTTTGCGGTAAGGGTCTATCAGATGCCCGTAAGAAACCGCAGTTGGCACGGGCGCTGCCCGGTCGGGGCCGTATCTTTCCAAACAGCAAAGCGGGCAGGGTGCCCGCGATTCGCATGTATGAAAGGAAGATCATGCTCGATCAGGCTTATTCTCGTCGTCAGTTCCTCGGCCTCGCTGGTGGTCTTGCCAGCATCGTCGGTCTCGGTCTCGTTGGTTGCGGCGGCTCCGGCGCATCCGACGCCGCTGACAAGGGTAGCGCCGCTGCTGCCGAGTCCGTCTCCGGCGAGGTGACCTACGACGGTGCCTCTTCGTTCCAGGCTCTCGTCGAGGCCGCTGCCGAGAAGTTCATGGATGCCAACCCGGACGTCTCCGTCTCCGGCTCGGGCAACGGTTCGGGCAAGGGCCTGACCGCTGTCGCCGCCGGCACCGTTACCATCGGTAACTCCGACGTCTTCGCCGAGACCAAGCTCGAGGCCGACCAGGTCAAGAACCTCGTCGACCACGAGGTCGCCGTTGTGGGCATGGGTCCCGTCGTCTCCAAGAACGTGACGGTCGACGACCTGTCCCTTGAGCAGCTCAAGGGCATCTTCTCCGGCCAGATCACCAACTGGAAGGAGGTCGGCGGCGACGACGCCACCATCGTCGTGCTCAACCGCAAGGCCGGCTCCGGTACCCGAGCCACCTTCGAGGCAGCCGTCTTTGGCGACGAGGCCGTCGACTTTAAGGGCGACGCCGAGCTCGACAAGTCCGGCGATGTCCAGACTCAGATGGGCAGCACCGACAACGCCATCTCCTACCTGGACTTCTCGCACTTCGATGACTCCAAGTTCAACGCCATCAAGGTCGAGGGCGTGGAGCCCAAGAGCGCAAACGTCACCGACGACTCCTTTAAGATCTGGGCTACCGAGCACATGTACTGCGCTAAGGACGCCGACGAGGCCACCAAGGCCTTCCTGGAGTTCATGCTTTCCGACGACGTCCAGGGCAAGCTCGTCGAGGAGCAGGGCTTCATCCCCGTCTCTGCCATGAAGGTCGTTAAGGATGCCAGCGGCAAGGTCTCCGCTAAATAAGTAATCGCCCCGGAAAGGTTTGCAATGGCAAAACAGCTGCCAAAACGCGACCTTGAGAACGTGGGCCTGGGCGTCACGGGCGCGTGCGTAGCGCTCGTGACGCTTGTCGTTGCCGCGCTCATCTTTATGGTCGCCCAAAAGGGCCTCTCGGCTTTTCTCAAGGACGGCGTTTCGGTCGTCGAGTTCTTCACCGGCACCAAGTGGGACCTGGCCAACACGGCTAAAAACGGCCTGCCCTATACCGGCGCCCTGCCCCTGATCGTCACCTCGTTTGCGGTCATGGTGCTCTCCACGCTCATCGCATTGCCCATCGCCATCGGCTCTGCCATCTTTGCAGTCGAGATTAGCCCTAAGTTTGGTTCCAAGGTCTTTCAGCCGCTTATTGAGCTTTTGACCGGCATTCCCTCGGTCGTCTTTGGCCTGATCGGTTTTCACGTGGTCGTCGGTCTTATGAAGAGCGTTTTCCACGTGAGTACGGGCTTGGGCATCTTGCCCGGCGCCATCGTGCTGGCCGTCATGATCCTGCCGACCATGACCACGCTTTCGGTCGATGGCCTGCGCGCCGTGCCCGACAGCTACCGTCAGGGTTCGCTCGCGCTGGGCTACACCCGCTGGCAGACCATCTGGCACGTGGTGCTCAAGTCCGCCATGCCGTCGCTCATGACTGCAGTCATCCTTGGCATGACGCGTGCCTTTGGCGAGACGCTCGCCGTGCGCATGGTCATCGGCGGTATCGAGGCCATGCCGACGTCGCTGCTGTCGCCGGCGTCCACCATCACCACCACGCTTACCACGTCTATGGCGGTCTATGCCGAGGGTTCGGCCCAGGACGATGTTCTGTGGGCGCTCGGTCTGCTGCTGATGGGCATGAGCCTCATCTTCATCCTGATTATCCATCTCATTGGCCGCAAGGGGGCGAAGGCTCGTGGCTAGCACGCGCATCCATATCGACGAGGCGAGGTTCGGGCGCGTCCAAAAGCAGGATCGCATCGCCACGGGCGTGCTGACGGCAATCGTCGCTATCGTCATGCTCGTCGTCATTTCCATGGTGGCCTATATCCTGTTCGAGGGCATCTCGACGCTGTTCCAGCCGGGCTTTCTCACGCAGCCCGCGCGCGCCAACGGAACCCAAGGCGGCGTGCTCTACCAGCTGTTCGACTCGTTCTATCTGCTGCTGATCGCCCTGATTATTTCGGTGCCCATCAGCCTGGGTGGCGCGGTCTTCCTGGTTGAGTACGCGCCGGACGGGCCCATCCGCGACATCGCCTCTACCGCCATCGAGACGCTGTCCTCGCTGCCTTCCATCGTCGTCGGCATGTTCGGCTTTCTGGTGTTCTCGGTGCAGCTGGGCTGGAAGTACTCCATCATCTCCGGCGCCGTCGCGCTCACCATGTTCAACATCCCCATCCTGGTGCGCGTGATCCAGCAGGCGCTCGAGGATGTGCCGCAGACCCAGCGCGATGCGTGCCTGGCCATGGGTCTCACCCGCTGGGAGGCCACGCTGCACATCTTGATTCCCGAGGCCATGCCCGCCATCGTGACCGGCATCGTGCTTTCGGCCGGCCGCGTGTTTGGCGAGGCGGCGGCGCTGCTTTTTACCTCGGGCATGAGCTCACCGGTGCGTCTGAACTTCTTGAGCTTTAACCTGTCGAGCCCCACCTGCGCCTGGAACGTGTTCCGCCCCGGTGAGTCGCTCGCCGTGCACATCTACAAGATCTATGGCGAGGGCAGCCCCGAGGCCCAGCAGATCGTTTGGGGCACCGCGGCGCTGCTGATGATTTGCGTGTTGCTGTTTAACGTAGTCGCCCGTATCGTGGGCAAACAACTGGCAAGGAAGATGACGGCCGAATGAGCGAGATAAATGCAACGCCCGCAACTGAGGCGGCATCGTCCGAGACCCAGGACTTTTTGTCGAGCGTGGGGGAGAGCGAGAAGCGCGTGCGCGTGAGCGGCAAGGCCGTGAGCGACGAGGTCGTGCTCTCCACCAAGGACGTCAACGTGTACTATGGCGACCACCATGCACTGCACAATACGTCGCTCGACTTTCACAAGGGCGAGATCACGGCGCTCATCGGGCCTTCGGGCTGCGGTAAGTCGACCTTCTTGCGTAGCCTCAACCTCATGAATCGCGAGATTCGCGGCTGCCGCGTGGAGGGCGAGATCAACTACCGCGGGCGCAACGTGAACACCAAGACCGAAAACACCTACGAGCTGCGCCGCTCCATTGGCATGGTGTTCCAGCAGCCCAACCCCTTCCGCAAGTCCATTCGCGACAACATCACGTTTGCGCCCAAGCGCCACGGCATCACCGACCGTGACGAGCTCGACCGCATGGTCGAGGAAAGCCTGCGTGGTGCGGCGCTGTGGGACGAGGTCAAGGACAAGCTCGACAAGAGCGCCTACGCGCTTTCGGGCGGCCAGCAGCAGCGTCTGTGCATCGCGCGCACGCTGGCGCTCAACCCCGACGTGATCCTGTTTGACGAGCCCTGCTCGGCGCTCGACCCCATCTCGACGCTGGCGATCGAGGACCTCATGTCATCGATCGTTGCCGACCGCGCCATCGTCATCGTGACGCACAACATGGAGCAGGCGTCGCGCGTGTCCAACCGCACGGCGTTCTTCTACATGGGCGATATGGTCGAGTACGACGAGACCGACGAGATTTTCCAACGGCCCAAGGATAAGCGGCTGAATGATTACCTCACCGGCATGTTCTCCTAGTCCGGGACATGCTTGAGGCCCGCGGCGGCCACGGTTGCCGCGGGACTGATTGGAGGGGCGGGTCATCTCTTGCGGGAGATGGCCCGCCTTTTTGCTCTGCGACCGAAACGACCATCACAAAGGGGACAGGCACCTTCGTGGTGGTTTGGGGTGAGGCTCGCTGCTATCATGGACAACGTTGAATTTCTACGAAGGAGCAGGGCATATGGCGATTCTTTTGGGATGCGATTCCATCAGCCTAGAGTTTCCCACCAAGCATATTTTCGATAGCGTGACGCTCGGCGTGGGCGAGGGCGACCGCATTGGTATTGTCGGTAAAAACGGCGACGGCAAGTCGACGCTGCTGAGCGTGCTCGCCGGCACGCTGGAGCCCGATGACGGACGCGTGACGCACCGCCGCGACACCACGATCGGATTGCTCGGCCAAAAGGACAACCTGGCCGATACCGACACCGTGCATCATGCCGTCGTGGGCGATACGCCCGAGTATGAGTGGGCCTCGAGCCCACGTACGCGTCAGATCCTCGCTGGCCTTATTAGCGATGTGCCCTGGGAGGGCACGGTGGGCGAGCTTTCGGGCGGCCAGCGCCGTCGCGTGGACCTCGCGCGCCTGCTGATCGGCGACTATGACGTGCTTATGCTTGACGAGCCCACCAACCACCTGGACATGCGCACCATCAACTGGCTCGCGCGCCACTTAAAGGCCCGCTGGCAGCGCGGTCAGGGCGCGATGCTCGTGGTCACGCACGACCGCTGGTTCTTGGACGAGGTCTGCACCAGCATGTGGGAGGTCCATGACGGCCAGGTCGATCCCTTCGAGGGCGGCTATTCGGCATACATCCTGCAGCGCGTAGAGCGCGACCGCATGGCCGCGGTTACCGAGGAGCGCCGTCGCAACATGGCGCGCAAGGAGCTCGCGTGGCTAAGCCGCGGCGCCCAGGCGCGCTCCACCAAGCCCAAGTTTCGCGTGGATGCCGCTCGCGAGCTCATCGCCGACGTACCGCCCGTGCGCGACGAGCTGGAGCTCAAGCGCCTCGCCGTGAGCCGCCTGGGCAAGCAGGTCATCGACGTGGTCGACGTGGACGCCGGCTATGCGGATACCGATGGCGCGCCCAAGCAGGTACTTTCCGACGTGACCTGGCTCATCGGAGCGGGCGACCGCTATGGACTTTTGGGTGAGAACGGCGCCGGTAAGTCGACGCTGCTCGACGTGATCCAGGGCAAGATCGCGCCCCTGCGCGGCCGTGTGAAGATTGGCCAGACGGTACGCTTTGGCGTACTGTCGCAACAGCTCGAGGAGCTCGAGCCCTACATGGGCGATACGATCCGCGAGGTGCTCAGCAACTATAAGAAGTACTACGTCATCGATGGCAAGGAGACTTCGCCCGAGAAGCTCTGCGAGCGTCTGGGCTTTACGACCCAGCAGCTCTGGAGCCGCATCGGCGATCTTTCGGGCGGCCAGCGCCGTCGCCTGTCGCTGTTGCTGACGATCCTGGACGAGCCCAACGTGCTTATCCTGGACGAGCCCGGCAACGACCTGGATACCGACATGCTCGCGATTGTCGAGGATCTGCTGGACGGTTGGCCCGGCACGCTGATCCTGGTGACGCACGACCGCTTCTTGATGGAGCGCGTGACCGACCAGCAGTGGGCGCTGCTCGACGGCCACCTGACGCATATGCCCGGCGGCGTCGACCAGTACCTGCGCCTGTGCAACGCTACCGCCGAGGGCGAGCCCGTGGGCGCGCCGAGCGCCAAGACCGGCACGTTTGACACCGGTGCCGCGGCGGCTGCGGCCGAAAAGCCCAAGTCGAGCGGCCAGCCCAATGGTCTTTCCAACGCCGAGCGCCAGAAGCTCCGCCGCGAGGTGAGCTCGCTCGAGCGCAAAATGGAGACGCAGCGCGCTCGCGTGGAGGAGGCCGAGGCCGCGATGGCCCAGGTCGACCCCACCAACTACACGGCGCTGGGCGAGCAGCAGGCAAAGATTGACGAGGCTCACGCCGCCATGGACGAGCTGGAGATGGCATGGCTCGAGGCGAGCGAGAAGCTCGAGGGCGAGGAGTAGGCGAGGATGATCAAGGCCGCATTTTTCGATATCGACGGCACGTTGCTGAGCTTTAAGACCCACCGGATTCCGGCGTCGGCGCAGCAGGTGCTCGATAACTTTCGCGAACAGGGGATTGCGTGCGTAATCGCCACGGGTCGCCCGACCTACCAGATGCCGGATTGGCTGTTCGACTTGGGATGGGATGCGTACATTACGCTTTCGGGCCAGCACTGTTTTGATGCCAAGGGCGTTTACCGCAGCTGCCCGATCGATCCGGACGATGTTGCGGTGATTGTGGACCAGGTGGCGCAGGGACGCTATGACTCGCTGTGCATGCAGGGCGAAAACTCGTTTGTGAACCGTCTGTCCAAGCGCGTGGTGGCGGCTGCCGACAATGCCGGAATCTCGTATCACGAGGAGCCTTTTGAGCATGCTTTCGATGCGCCGGTTTACCAGTTCTGCGCCTTTGTGGACCCGGCCGACCAGGGCATAGTTACCGATGTCCTGTCGCATTCTACAACCACGCGCTGGTGCGACCTGTTCTGCGACATTATTCCGGCCAACGGCGGCAAGGACCTGGGCGTGGCGGCGACGCTGGAGCGCCTGGGCATCGACGCGAGCGAGGCGATTGCCTTTGGCGATGGCGAGAACGACCTGTCGATGTTTGCCGCCGTGGGCACGAGCGTGGCCATGGGCAACGCTCAGGACACGGTGAAGGCTGCGGCGACCTATGTGACGACCGCCGTGGACGACGATGGGATCTACAACGCCGCGAAGCGCTTTGGGCTGCTATAGCTGCGGCTCGGCACTTGGGGACGTTCCTTTTCTGTCGGCAGCTGGGGACACTCCTTGCGCGTTGCGTGCCGTGTCGCCCTGCTTGCTCCGCGCATTTTGTGAAACACGGTTAACTTTTTAAACAACGTAGTAAGACATGGGCAACTTCTGCGGTAAAGTAAATCAAGTAAAAGTATCCAAAGGCTAACTAGAAGTCATCGCGAAAGGCGGCCCATGGCCCTGCGTGAATCTGGAGAAGACTATCTCGAATCTATTTATGTGCTCTCGGAGCGCCAGGGCATCGTTCGGTCAATTGACGTTGCCGAATACCTGGGCGTAACCAAAGCAAGCGTCTCTAAAGCCATGGCGGCCTTGGAGAGCACCGGCTACGTGGAGATGGGCAAACGCGATGTGCATCTGACGGAACGCGGTCTTGAGGTTGCCCGTCAAATGTGGGAGCGCCATTGCTTTTTTGTGGGGCTGCTAGAGGATGCAGGTGTAGCGCCCGATGTTGCCTCGCAAGAGGGGTGCCATATGGAACACTGCCTGAGCGAGGAAAGCTTTGAGAAGCTAAGATCGATGCTGGGGCGGGAAGATGTGGCGGGCCCAGCAACGGAAGCCTAATTGATCCCCAGTAGCGCGGAGTTCGCGCAAAGCGCGAGCCAGCGACCGGGACCAGTAGCCCCACCAACTAAGTTCAATTCAGACAAGGAACCCCGCCAGCAAGCGATGCCCAAGAACCGCCAGCAACGTCACCGCAGGCCGGGGTCGGGCTTGGTTTCGAAAACATTCCGCAGACCAGAAGTGCCCCCGTTCGTAGCTCCGTAGGAGCAGAACGGGGGCACTTCATTGGTCGAGGACGTTTTCAAAACCAAGCCCGACCCCGGCCGGAGGGACTACGGGCGCTACAGGTTCTTGACACCCATCGCGCGCATGGCGTTCAGGATGGCGATAATCGCCACGCCCACGTCGCCAAAGACGGCGAGCCACATGTTGGCGATGCCGAGCGCCGCGAGCACCAGAATCAGCAACTTAATGCCCAGCGCAAAGATGATGTTCTGCCAAACAATCGTCATGGTCTTGCGCGCCACGCGGATAGCGCGGGAGATGTTGGACGGTTTATCGTCCATGAGCACGACGTCGGCAGCCTCAATTGCGGCGTCCGAGCCCATGGCGCCCATGGCAATGCCAACGTCTGCGCGGGTGAGCACGGGTGCGTCGTTGATGCCGTCACCGACAAAGGCGAGCTTGCCCTTGCCGCTCTCGGTTGCAAGCAGAGCCTCGATACGCTCGACCTTATCGCCTGGCATGAGCTGCGCGTGGAACTCGTCGAGCCCCAGCTGCTTGGCCACAGACGCCGCAACCTCCTCGCGGTCGCCCGTGAGCATGACGGTGCGTTTGACGCCGGCAGCGTGCAAGTCGCGAATCGCCTGCTCGGCATCGGTCTTTATGGTGTCGGCAATTACGATATGGCCGGCGTACGTGTCATCGACCAGTACATGGAGGATCGTACCGACGACCTCGCAATTGGGAGCGTCGATACCGGCCGCAGCAAGCATCTTGGCATTGCCGACGACGACGTGCTTGCCGTCGATGGTTGCCGTCACGCCGTGGCCTGCGTCGTTAGTGGAGTCGCTTACGCGCTTGGGGTCGAGTTCGCCCTGGAAGGCGGTGCGTACCGACTGCGCGATGGGATGGTCGGAGAACGACTCCGCAAGGGCTGCGATCTCAAGCAGCGACTGCTCGGTATAACCTGCCTCGGGGTGTACCGCCACGACCGAAAACGTGCCGTTGGTGAGCGTACCGGTCTTGTCAAAGACGACGGTGCCCACATCGGCGAGCGTCTCGAGGTAGTTGGAGCCTTTGATGAGGACACCCAGCTTGGATGCGCCGCCGATGCCGCCAAAGAAGCTGAGCGGGACGCTGATCACGAGCGCGCACGGGCAGCTGACGACCAGGAAGGTCAGGCCGCGCAGGATCCAGTCGGACCAGGCGCCGGTGACCAAGCCACCGCCGAGCGCGAGTACCGCGGCCGCGCCGGTGACGGCGGGCGTGTAGACGCGGGCGAAGCGCGTGATGAAGTTCTCGGTACGCGCCTTCTTTTCGCTAGCGTTTTCTACGAGCTCCAGGACGCGCGCGACGGTGGACTCGCCAAATGGCTTGGTGGTGCGCACGTGGATGAGACCCGTCATGTTGATGCAGCCGCTGATGATATCGTCTCCGGTTTTGGCCGGGCGGGGGATCGATTCGCCGGTAAGGGCGGCGGTGTCGAGTTGCGTCTCGCCTTCAACGATGATGCCGTCGATAGGCACGCGCTCGCCGGGCTTAATGACAATGACGGTGCCGACGGCGATGTCATCGGGGAAGACCTGCTCGAGTGTGCCGTCGGGTTGCTCGACGTTGGCGTAGTCGGGCGCGATGTCCATCATGGCGCTGATCGATTTGCGGCTCTTGCCCACGGCGTAGGCCTGGAACAGCTCGCCGACCTGGTAGAACAGCATGACGGCGGCGCCTTCGGCCATGTGCGGGTCGGTGTCGGGGAAGAGTACCATGGCAAATGCGCCGATGGTCGCGACCGCCATGAGGAAGCTTTCGTCGAAAGCCTTGCCGCGGCGGATGTTGCTGAACGCCTTCTGGAGCACGTCGTAGCCGGCAATTAGGAACGGCACCAGGAACAGCACGAAGCTGGCGTAGATGTCACCCGGGGTGCCGAATGCGGCGGTAAGGGTACCGAGCTCGTCGAGGGCGTACACCACCGCAAAAATGCCTAGCGCTACCAGGATACGATTGCGCTTATGTTCAAGGGACTCTTTCTTCTTGCGCTTCTTCTTTTTCTTTGTGGGATCGGCGGCTGCCATGATTCAAACCTCCCATTTGAATGTATGAACACTCGCTCATATAACTTCGCGAGCAAAGGCCGCGGCAAGCGCGGCCTTGCAAGTCGGCGTAACCTGGGCTAGAGAATGATCTCGCAGTCCGGCTCGGCGTCGGCGGTAAACTCCACGACGCGGTCCAGGACCTCGTCGAACCCGGCGTCGTCGGCCTCGAGCGTCAACTTCTGGGTCATAAAGTTGACCGAAACGGACTTGACGCCCTCGAGCTTGGCCAGCTCGTCCTGAAGCTCGCGCGCACAGTTGGCGCAGTCGATCTCGTCGAGCTTGAACTGCTTTTTCATGGTGGGTTCCTTTCCCCGTTTTTGCGGCTTGGGTGCAGGCCGCGCTGGTACCGTGGTTGGTCGCTATTCGCAGATGTGGCTCATGCCTTGGTTGAGCATGGTGTAGACATGGTCGTCGGCGAGCGAGTAGAGGATGTTGCGGCCGTCGCGTCGGAATTTGACCAGGTGTGACTGCTTAAGCGTGCGCAGCTGGTGCGATACTGCCGACTGCGAGGTCGCGGTCGCTTCGGCGATGTCTGCCACGCAGAGCTCGCGGCCCATGAGGGCGTAGAGGATTTTGATACGCGTGGTGTCGCTGAAAACCTTGAACAGGTCGGCAAGGTCGTACAGCAGCTCCTCGTCGGGAAGGTCCTCGGGCGAGCAGGTGGTGGGGACGTCGGGCACGATGGTGGTGTCGATGCCGGACTTTATTTCATCAGCGTGATCGCTCATTGCAATATCCTTTCATATGAACATGCGCTCATATAACTTACTTCCGAGTATATGAGCGCATGTTCATATGTCAATATAATTTGTGAAATATTTTGCTATCGAATGGCCCTAGTGGCGGCTTAGGGCATCGGTGGGCGCGGATAAGGCCGCCGGTGCCAACGTGGGTACCTTAGCGACGTGCAAAAACGGGCCGATATCCACTTGGATATCGGCCCGCATTGCATCGCTTGAGGAGGACGTCTCGGCGTGTCACTTTTGCACGAGGTGCTATGGCCCGGCAGGTATTGCTCGCGAATGGCGCCTCTGCTTGGCAATCTACTTGGCAAACAGGTTCTTGAGGTTGAACTCGGCCTGCACCGTGCGGAGCATGAGGTCGGTGTCGTCGAGGCCCAGGTGCTGCTCGTTGGCGTCGGCGGCGAGGGTGCCGCGTCGGCGGGCCCAGTTTTCGAGTGCGGCGGGCGCGGACTCTCGGGGAAGCGAGCGCACATCGGCGTCCAGGCTGCGGCAGATCTGGCGCGAGTCGATGACGATAATCTTACCCGCGCGGCGTGCCTCGGCGTAACCGTCCAAGTGGATCTTGAACCAACTGTCCTCAAAGGCGGCGTTGTGCGCCATGTACGGGTACTTCTTCATAAGCTTGAGCAACTGCTTTTGCAGTTCCTTGTTCTCGCGGAAGGGCGTTTTGCCGTCAATGTCATCCCAGGTGATGTGGTGGATATTCGACAACGGCACATCCTCGCCGCGGTAGATATCGGGCAGGCCGCAGTAGTGTGCCTCGGCGTCATGCGGGACGGCGTCGCTGGTGAGCTCCATGATCTCCCAGCCCACGTTGATGATGTAGCCGCGCTCGGGTGCGCGGCCGGTGGTCTCGATGTCGATGCCGAGCACCGTGCCCTGGATGGGCTTGCGAGCGTAAGCGACACCGAGCGCGTCGCGGTCGCCGCGAATCTCGCGCATGACGGACGCGGCAGTGCGCTTTTGCATCTTGCCGATGGCGGCACAGGTGTCGGCGTCGGACAGGCCGCGCGAAAGCGTCGCGGGCGTCACATTGCGCAGGCGCGCCTCGCCAATCTGGTCGCACAGGTCGCGGTTGCGGTCGGCCAGGTCGCGCACAGTGGCAAAGTCGAAGCCGGGGTCGCCCTCGGCGGTAAAGTACTCGGTCTCGAGCACCTTGAGGGCCTCCTCGCCCTTCTGACGCTCGGACTCCATGGCACCATGGTCGCCGTAGATAAACATGGGGATAAACGGCTGGCGCTCGTATTCGAGTGCTTGCGATACGTTCATATGCTGCTCCTTGGACGGGCCGCGTCGTGCGGCTCGGGGCCATTGAGATGTGGCGAGATGATAGTTTACCATGGGCAACTATTGGCATCGCGCCTAGGACAATTACAATACCCTAGTTGACCGCTAGGACTTTTACAATGCTGCCGAAAGACACGAAAGGTTCCATCCGTCATGGATTTGCTGATTGATATTCTGCTCGACGCCGGCAAGGACACGCTCTCGCTGGTGCCGTTCTTGTTGGTGACATATCTGGCCCTCGAGACGCTCGAACATGTGGCAGGCGATCGCGTCAACGGCGCCATCAAGCGTGCCGGCGCCGCTGGCCCCGTGGTCGGCTCGTTGCTGGGCATGGTGCCGCAGTGCGGCTTTTCGGCCATGGCGGCAACGCTGTACGCCGGTCGCGTCGTGACGCTGGGCACCCTGGTGGCGGTGTTTCTCTCGACCTCCGACGAGATGCTTCCGCTGCTTCTTGCCGAGCAGGTTCCCGTGCAGACCATGGCGATGCTTTTGGGTTCGAAAGCACTGATTGCGCTGGTCACGGGCTTTATCGTGGATGCCGCCATTCGCGGCTTGCGTCACAACGCCCGTGCGCATGCGGCGATTCGCCGTACCGTGCTGGGGACCACTGTCAATCCGGCGCACGTTAACTGCGCGCATGACGACCACAGCGGCGGTGACATCATCGACGAGGTGGCCGAGGCGGGCGTGAGCGCCGACCACATCCATGAGCTGTGCGAGCACGACCATTGCGGTTGCGATGAAGATGAGGATGAGGACGAGCACGGGCATGGGCACGAACATGGACATGACCATGATCACGGTCATGAGGGGGAGCATGAACACCATCATGGCCACGGTCACTCCCACTCTCATGAAGGCGCGCCCGTCCTGTCGATTATCCGCAGCGCCATCTCACATACCGTACAGGTATCGGTATTCATTTTCCTGGTGACGCTGATTCTGGTCGCCGTGCTCGAGACCTTTGGCGAGTCCGCGATCGAGCAGTTCCTGCGTGGCAACGAGACGCTCGCCGTCCTGGGTTCGGCGCTTGTCGGCCTGATCCCCAACTGCTCGGCGAGCGTGGTCATTACGCAGCTGTATCTGGAAGGCGCACTGCAACTGGCACCGATGCTCGCCGGTACGCTCATTTCCGCCGGCGTGGGTTATCTGGTACTGTTCCGCACCAATCGCAGCGCTCGCGAAAACGCCGTGTTCCTGGTCATGATGTACGTCATCGGCGCTGGCTGGGGCCTCGTCCTATCTGCCTTTGGCCTCTAAGTGGGCCTAACAAAACGGGCTTCAAAATAGCCATGCACGGCGCTTGCACAATGCGGCGACGCATGGCATTTTGAAGCCCGTTTTTTGTTGAGCCATGGATCCTGAGAGCTCACACCGCTCAAAACAAATAGGCAGATTTTTTAGGTATGTCCCAAAAATCTGCCTTGGTTAGCGCAGCAGCTCGGTGAGGTTGCGCTTAAAGCGGGCGCGGTCTTCGCTGGTGAAGGCTGCTGGCCCGCGGGTGCGACCGCCAGCGCGGCGCACCTTCTTTTCCTCGTGACGAATAAACAGCTGCATGTCGATGGTCGCCTTGTCGTACACGCGCCCGCGCACGCCGATGGCGGAGGCATCGCGGCCGAGCACCATGCTCGCCAGGCCAATGTCCTGCGTCACGACCACGTCGCCCGCCTGCAAACGTTCGACAATGGCAAAGTCGGCACTATCGGCGCCCACGCTCACATCGAGCGTGGTGACCCAAAAGCCGCGTCGCGCGTGCTCGGCATCGCGCGGATCGTCGCGGCGAATGTGCCGCTCCAGGTTCTGCGTGCTGTTGCCGGCAATCACCACGGCGACGCCCGCTCGCCGCGCACAGTCGATCGACTCGCGCGTAACCGGGCAGGCGTCGGCATCAATAAACAGCGTCCGCGGCATCTAGTGCACCAGCTTGCCAAAGCGGATAGCGCGAATAATCAGCGTCACGCCAAACACCAGGAGCGCGGCGCCGCTAAAGATGACGAGCATCTTTGCCGACCACAGCGGATAGATAAACACGAACATGCCGGCGATGATGGAGAGCGCGCCGCTCAGGATGGCAAGGGCGCGGTTAGACGAAAGCTCGGACTCCAGAATGGACATGACACCTTCGACGATCCAGCCAAAACCGGCCACGACCACCACGAGCGTGGTGAGCGTCGCGGTCGAGAAGGCCTGGTTGCGCAGGATTATGACGCCGCCCAGAATGATGAGCAGGTTGGAGATGATGCTCGTCACGCGCCAACCGGCGGGCAGCAGCGGCTCAAAAATGGCGGTGAACAGCCTGACGCCAGCTGTGATCACAAAGTAGAAGCCCAGGACGGTCGTCAGGAAGACGAGGGACTTGGCGGGTGCAAACAGCAGCGCGATGCCGGCAAGTAGTGCGATGACGCCCGTGACGGCGTAGATCCAGCGCACGGCCTTGATTGCCTTGCCTGCCATGCTTTTCTCGTCAAATCCAAACAAATTTGACTGCTGGTCGTCGTTCTTAAAGATGCCCATGAGGTCTCCTTTCCGCGTGGCGTTTGCCGTCATTGTTGTTTTTGCGGCGTATGCCGCAGTTGCTACAACAAGTATCGCCTAAAGGCGCTGACGTATGGGTCGGGGAGGGCGAAGTGTAACCCAAAGGCCCCGATTTGTTCTCGTTGTTCCCCATGTCGCGTTATTCTATTTAACAGGTGTAGAACATTGCGGCTCTGTTCGTTATTGTCTGCGTTTTAGGTTAGATTTTCTAAGAACAATTGGCTTGTATTGGGGGTCTCTATGAACGAAGCTGTTCCCGCGGCGCCGTCGAGTGCGGAGTCGATGGCAAAGCAAGGCTGTGAAAAGCTTGGCTTGGATACGTTTGATGCGCTGGTTCGTCGCGCTCGCACATGCCGCCGTTTTGACGAGTCCATGCGCGTGCCGCGCGAGTTTTTGCTCGAGCTGGCAGAGCTGGCGCACCTGGCTCCCTGCGGCGCTAATGCTCAGCGTCTGCGTTTTCATGTGGTGAGCGGTGCTGAGGACTGCGCGCGTGTATTTGATGAGCTCGCGTGGGCCGGTGCGCTCAAGGACTGGCCGGGCCCTGCCGAGGGCGAGCGCCCGACCGGCTACATCGCGATTCTTGCCGAGCGCGCCGTTCCCGGCAAGCCCGCCGCGCCTATTACCGAGGTCGACACGGGCATCGCGGCTCAGACGATGATGCTCGCCGCCCGCAGCGCCACCCCCGAGGTGGCGGCTTGCATGTTCAAGGCCTTTACGCCCCGCGCGATCGACGCCATGGGGCTCGATAACGACAAATACGAGCTCAAGCTAATCATGGCGTTTGGCGTTCCGGCTGAAACGCAGATCATCGATGCGATCGATTCCAACCCGGATGGTTCTATCAATTACTGGCGCGATGGGGCGCAGGTGCATCACGTGCCCAAGCGTCCGCTTGCCGACGTGCTGCTGTAGTTGCGCGTCGTTGCGGCGCGATCCGGCAGTAAAACCACCACAAAGGTGCCTGTCTCCTTTGTGGTGGTGCGAGGGGAGGGCATGTGGCCGATCTGTATTTGGCGCGGCATGGGCAGACCGAGCTCAATGTGCAGAACATTTTGCAGGGCTGGCACGATTCGCCGCTTACGGTGCGCGGGCGCGAGCAGGCACTGGCGACGCGCGCGGCGTTTGAGGCGCGCGGCATCTCCTTTGACCATGCGTATTCGTCTCCGTTGGGTCGGGCACGGTGTACGGCAGAGCTGATCGTTGGCGAGGGCCGTTCCATAGAGCTGGTCGATGACCTGCGCGAGTGGCATTTGGGATCGTTGGAGGGCACATCAAACCGCGAGATGCCGGCGCAACCCTGGGGCGATTATCCGGTCGCCTTTGGTGGCGAGTCGGAAGGCGAGCTGCGGGCGCGCATGGTTGCGGCGCTGTCCCGCATTATGGCCCGACCTCGGCACGACTGCGTGCTGGCCGTTTCCCACGGCTCAGCCTGCCAGGAGTTTCTTGAGTATGTGGCCGGCGGGGGAGAACAGCTCGACAACGGCGCCGTGCTTCATTTTGGCTATTGTGATGGGGCGTTTTCGCTCCTTGATTGGTAACGAGCGAAAGGACCCCCCTATGAATAAGGATCTGTATCTGGTCCGTCATGGACAGACGATATTCAACCTTAAGCGCATTATCCAGGGCTGGAGCGACTCGCCTCTCACGCAGCTGGGATGCGACCAGGCGGCGCGCGCCGGCATGTTCTTGCGTGCGCGCGGCATTGAGCCCGACCATGCCTACACCTCCACACTTCATCGCACCGAGCAGACTATCGCCAACTTGTGGCCGGGCTTGGCGTATGAGCGTCTGGACGGCCTGCGCGAGTGGTTCTTTGGCGACTTTGAGGCCGAGCGCGTGATGCTTATGCCCGAACGTCCGTGGCGTGACTTCTACCGCCAGTTTGGCGGCGAGGGGCAGATGCAGGTGCGTGAGCGCATGGTGGCGACGTTGACCGATCTTATGCGACGCCCGGATCATTCGTGCGTGCTCGCGGTAAGCCATGGCTCGGCTATCAAGGAGTTTATGGATCACGTGAAGGGCGCGGCGGCAGACGAGCGCGACCGTGTGCCGGGCAACTGCTCGGTGCTGCATTTCGTGTTTGACGATGCGACCGATACGTTTGACTTGGTCGAAGTCTTTACGCAGGAAGATTATGCGCGCGAGCTGGGTCTTGAGCCGTTGGTGGCTGCAGTGGGTCCGCAGCGCGGGTAACGCGGCGTGGCGATGCGGATCGCCGACATCATTGCTCGATGTGAAAGGGGCGGGGATGCATGCGCATGTATCCCCGCCCCTTGTTTGTTGAGCGGCCGAGTCTTTGTACTGGGCGTTTACGCCCTGTTAGAACCGTGCGATCTGGTGGGTGAGCAGGCCCGTTGGAACTTGCGGTGCGCCGCCGGTGACCTGCGCGGCGGGGAATAACGCGGCAACGGTAAAGTTGAACGGCTCTTTGCCCGTGTAGGTGCCGGCTGTGCGGGCCTCGTCCGCCAGGAGCTGCGCCGCCCCTGCTAGCGCGGCAGCATAGGCGGGGTCGTCGGCCTGTGCCGGCTCCGGTGCTTGTTCGAGCATAGCGCGGATGGCCCCGACGGCGTCCTCGCGCTTGACCTCCCACACACGGTGCGTAATGCCCGAGGGGTCGGTGACGGCATAGAGCGACGTGCCCTCTTTGGCGGCGCCGAGGATGATATCCATGACGGGTGATGCTTCGTAGACGAGCGTTACAGGGCGCGGCTGGACCTTAAGCGCGGCGATTGCACGGGCGGCTGCAGCTGTACCCGCGGAGGGCGCGTCGTCGCACGCCAGCACGCCGACCGGGCAAATCGCCACAACGCCCGTCACGCGCCCCGGCTCTCCGGAGCATTCGTACGCGTAATACGCCGCGCCCGGATCTTTGAGCATAAGCCCGTCGGCGATGGCGTCGCGCAGGGCGTCGTTGCTGCTCAGGATACCGCCCATCTGCGGCAGCGCTTCGAGCACGCGGTCCTGAGCTGGGCGGATGCAGGGAAACGGAAGTGCTTTCATGGGCGGTCCTAACGCGCGAGTCGGTTTGTTCGCGGCTTATTATGCCCCAACTTGGACGCTTGCGTCCCAGAGCGTGTTGTCAACAAGCGCGATGAGCACGTTCTGGCAGCGAACGATATCGGCATGGGCCCCGGCTCGTTGGGCTTATGCGCGAGCACCAACGAGCCGGGGCCGTAGCTCATGCAATTGCGGTTACCCGTCTTGCCGGCAATGACGGCGGTATCGGTGCAGCCGGTAAAGAAGCCGACGGTCGTGTCCGCGTCCGTCACGTCATCGGCGGTGCGCTTGAGCGCAGCTAGAAGGGGAGAGTTCGGGTCGCGCTCGATGGCGGGGCGATCGCCCGTCACGGCGAAACTGCCATGGCAACCGGGAACCGCGGCCTCGGCGGTGGCAGTGGCCTGCTCGACCATGTTGATCGCGGCGGCCGTATCGGTCGGCGGCGTCAGGCGCATGTCGACCCAGACCTTGGCGTGGTCGGGCACGACAAAGGGGCGATAGCCGCCCTCGTCATCATCAACCATATGAAACCTCAGAATCAGTTTGCTTTGCAAACCGATTGTAAGTCACCTGCAGATTCGCGACGTGCACGTAGCAGCATTTACCGTTCGCAGGCCGAGCCATCGCGCTTGCCGTCCGGGCGGGTTTACAAACGACGCGGTGGGTACGTACCTTTCATGGACGACATGCTGTGCGACATATCTGCCTTTCGGTATCACCGGATACCTCCACAGGTCTTGGCAATAATGCCGGACCTGCCCGATTCTGCGGACGATCCGCGCAGGGAGCGCCTTTGTGAGCATCCGCTCGTCAAGCATTTCTTGGGGACCCCGTTACACGTGTTGGCGCAGGGCGGCTGCGGACGTAAAGGCGGTCGCATTGTCAGGCATGTTTGGAACGGGGAGAGGCCGTTTGGCTCCGTGCGGCAGACAGAGTTTGGCCTTGATGTCGCGTCCCCGCTCTTTACCCTGCTGACCCTGGCTTCCTCGGTCTCAAACGAGCGTCTGATTATGTGCATGTATGAGATGTTCGGCACCTTTGCCGTGTGCAAGATTGCGCCTCAGGTAAAGTTGGCCCTTGAGCAGGCATATGGGGACCGGTGGGGTGACGCGCGGTTGGGCTGGGAAAACGTAAGGGGCGCCTCGGGGAATCCAACGGACTTGTGGAAACGGCCTCCCTTGATCGAGCTCTCTGAACTTACGGAGTTCGCCAATAAGATCCAGGGACTCCGCGGTGCTAAATCGTTCACACGTGCCGCGAAATGCATTACGGGGGTTGTGGCATCGCCGCTTGAGGTCCAAGCTTCGATGCTGTTTGGCCTTTCGAGGCTGCGCGGCGGCGAAGGGCTGCGCCTTACCAATAACGTCGAGATTCGCATGACGCGCAGCGCCCGCCTGATTTCGGGGCTTGATAGGCGCTACGCCGATATCTTGCTGTCAAATAAGGACGGCAGCCGGGAGTGCCTGGTTGAATGTCAAGGTAAAGCCATTCACGGATCCATAGAATCCAAGATCTCGGACTCCGATCGAACGACGGCCCTGCAAGCGATGGGATATCCCGTCGTTCTGATGACCTATGGTCAGCTAGTCGACTCCGATGCCTTCCGCGTGGTGATGGAGCTTATCATGTCCTATCTCGATATGCCGCTGAAAGATAAGACGCCGCGGCAGCAGGAGCTCGAACGGCGACTTCGTGAGGAGATTTTTATCGATTGGACGGGAATGTAGCCGCGCGGGTGGAAAACGGTCGCGGAAGCTATGGTTTTAGTTGCGAATAGCCTTCAATTGCTCCTTGGAATTGGCTTGAAAAGTGCTACCTAGAGCAAGTTATTTCGGAAAATGGACAGTCAACTTTAGTTTGGCATATAGAGATCGATTTTTACCTACTAAAACCCCTGATAAAGCTGTTTGTAAAAGCAGTTGTGCTTAGCGACTAGGGCCTCACTGTCGATTATCCGAAAAAACTTATTATGGGTAGCATTTTCAAAACCAGCCGGAGCAATGAAATCGGCCCCCGTTTTGTGAAAACGGGGGCCGAATGGGCTTCATGGTCTGCCTGGCAGGCTTGGCGCCGGCGCTATTTGATCACGCGCACGCGATACATCGACGGAATTTGCTTGAGCGCCTCGATGGTGCTGCTGTCCAGGTGCTCGTCGGTGTCGAACATGGTGTAGGCGTTCTCGCCAGCGGACTCGTTGGTCATACGCTGCACGTTGGCATTGTCCTTGGCCAGGATGGCCGTGATTTGGCCGATCATGTTGGGCACGTTGGCGTGCAGGCAGGCAATGCGGCTTGCGGCGCGCGCCTTGCCCATGCTGCAGGCGGGGTAGTTGACGCTGTGCGCGATGTTGCCGTTCTCCAGGTAATCCTTGAGCTCGCTGATGGCCATGTCGGCGCAGTTGGCCTCGGCCTCGCCGGTGCCAGCGCCCGAGTGCGTGGTGATAAACGTATTGGGCATCTTGACGGTCTTGGGCGTGGCAAAGTCGCAGCTAAACCAGCTGAGCTTGCCCTCGCGCAGGGCGGCGTCGACGGCGTCCTCGTCAATGATGGTTTCGCGCGCGTAGTTGATGAGCACGGCGTCGGGCGCCAGCAGGTTAATCTGCTCGGTGCTGATCATGCCGATGGTGTCGGCCTTGCTGGGCACGTGCACGGTGAGGTAGTCGCAGCCGCGGCAGAGGTCCTCGAGCGTGCCCACGCGCTGCACCTCGCGGCTCAGCACCCACGCGTGCTCGACGGAAATGAACGGATCGTAGCCGTAGACGTCCATGCCCAGGTCGACACAGGCGTTGGCGACCTTGGAGCCCACGTTGCCCAGACCGATGACGCCGATGCGCTTGCCCTTGAGCTCGCGGCCCACAAAGGCCTTCTTGGCCTTTTCGGCGTCGACCTGAATCTCGGGGTCGTCGGCGTTGTCGCGTACCCAGTTCATCGATTGCACCACGCCACGGCTCGAAAGCACCAGCATGCCCAGGACGAGCTCCTTGACGGCGTTGCTGTTGGCACCGGGGGAGTTAAAGACGACGACGCCCTTTTTGGCGTACTCCTCGATGGGGATGTTGTTGACGCCGGCGCCGCAGCGGGCGATGGCGCGGATGCCCTCGGGCAGCTCGTAGCCGTGCAGGTCAGTCGAGCGCATCAGGATGGCGTCGGCCTCCTCGGCGGTGCCCACAAACTCGTAGCCCTCGCCAAACTCGACTTTGCCGTCTTTGGTGATGTCGTCGATGGTCTTAATCTTGCGCATGAAAAAACTCCTTAGCAGGTTTTGATCTAAACAGGGTGGTCTGAGGTGGCTGGTCGGCCCGCGGGTTGCGGGCTAGTTAGATCGCGGACTCAAACTATGCTGCGCTTCGAAGTCCTTCATGTACGAGGCCAGTGCCTGCACGTCTTCCATGGTTACGGCGTTGTAGACGCTGGCGCGCATACCGCCCACCAGGCGATGACCCTTGACGTTTTGAATCTGGTGCTCGGCCGCGCCTGCGACAAAGGCCGCATCGAGCTCGGCGTCGCCGGTGCGGAAGGTGACGTTGGCGATGGAGCGACTGTCGGCTTGCGTGGTGCCATGGAACAGCTCGCTGTGCTCGAGCAGGTTATAGAGCAGGTTGGCCTTGGCCCAGTTGC
Source organism: uncultured Collinsella sp. (assembly GCA_902493535.1). Lineage (GTDB taxonomy): Bacteria > Actinomycetota > Coriobacteriia > Coriobacteriales > Coriobacteriaceae > Collinsella. Next base: position 27,149 of record CABUQG010000009.1, read on the forward strand.
GCTCGGCCATGGCGGCGAGTCCGCCGGTCTCCTCGACCCAGTGGAACACCTTGCCGCACACATAGATGCCAAAGGTGTTGGGCGTGTTGAGCATGGAGCCCTTGGCGGCCTGGGTCTTAAGGTCCATGTACTGCGGCGTCTGCGCAAAGGCGGGGCCATCGGCGATGAGGTCGCCGCGCACGATGACCACGGTCACGCCCGCGGCGCCGGCGTTTTTCTGTGCGCCGGCGTAAATGAGCCCGTAGCGCTCGACGTCGAGCGGCTGCGACAAAAAGCAGCTCGAGACATCGGCGACCAGCGGCACGTCGCCGCAATCGGGCAGCTCGTGGAACATGGTGCCAAAGATGGTGTTGTTCTGGCAGACGTAGACGTAGTCGAGCCCGTCGCCCGCGGCCTCGGCGGCAATGCGCGCGTTGACGTCGGCCATGTCGGGGATGCGGTCGAAATTGGTGTCCTCGGAGCTCGCGAGCAGCATGGCCTCGCCGTACTTTGCGGCCTCCTTGTACGCTTTGTTGGCGAAGTTGCCGGTCACGACGTAGCCGGCGCGGCCGCGGCGCATGAGGTTCATGGGAATGCCCGCAAACTGCAGCGTGGCGCCGCCCTGCAAAAACAGGACACGGTAGTTGTCGGGGATGCTCAGCAGGCGGCGCAGGGTTGCCTCGGCGTCGTCGATGATCTGCTGGTACATGCTAGATCGATGGCTCATCTCGAGCACGGACATGCCGCAACCGCGGTAGTCCATCATCTCGTCGGCGATCTCGGCGAGCACGCTTGTAGGCAGCGCGGCCGGGCCAGCTGAGAAGTTGTGCACACGTGCCATCTTCTAGTTCCCCTCGTAGTCGTTTGAACGTTCGGGATACTTTAGCACAGTGGAGCGCCAGGCGCGACCGCATCACGGTAAAACTCGAGTGCGCTGCTATGATTTACAGGATGGTTACATGGGGGAGGGCGGTCGTTAGGTCTATATCACCGGGATATACCGTGACAAATACTCCTTGAGCGCCGGGTCGCATACATAAAGAAACGTTCCCAGCATGCCGCGCGTCATGAGAACGTAGTAGGCGTTGACGATAATCTTTCGTAGGTCGTCGTCGCTTGCCTTTTTCTTTGCGACGGTATCTTTGAAGTTTGCCTTGTTAACGCAGACGCCCCCTTTGTCGTTGTCGTAGTAAATGTCTGGCCCCAGAATTACGAAGCCGTAGTTGAGGTCGTAGCCCTGTACCGTGTGGATGCATCCGACCTCGTTGACGGCGTTGGGGGAGTTAACCCAATCCTTTTGACTCGAGTTCCAACGTTTAGGGATGCCCTCAATGACGATGTCGAACGCGTCTTTGTGTTTCTTCGTTTCCCACTTCCACGCAAAACCTGCCGTCATGCGGGATAGACCAACTTCTTCTTCCTTGGCTTGCTGTAGGGAACAGAAATCCTCAAATTGGTTGACGATTCCAAACTGGTATCTGGGGGTATCGCTGTTCGGATCCCCGGTTCGCGAATCGTAAGGCTCCGATGAAAAGAGATTCTTGAATTTCATGCCGGCATGCATATACGCTTTGTTATCGAGTAGATCATATACAAAGTCGAGATACTCATCGCCGCCGCGTACTCGCATTTGCGTGCTTAGGCTGAACTCTTCAGTTTCAATGCCCTCTTCTTCGAGTTGGTTAAGTCGCCGCTCAAGACCGTCTCGATTGAGGCCGGATGCCCTGACTTGCTGCTTGGGGTCATAAAACAGATATGCCTTGTCGCAGCATTTGAATATCCAGTCAACTTGGTTGCTTGTGTGCGGAAGGTCAAGACGATCACAAGTGCTATAGAAGGCCTTGATGCCGGAGCCCATGCTTAGATAATTACCCAGTCGATGTGCTTCATCGACAAGTAGGATGTCATAACGATCATTTTTGGTTACGTCACTGGGGCTCAAGATATCGCCAGGCTTTAACCCTGGAAGGAAGTGCGTGAGTTTCCTGAGGGTCTTTTTCAGGGAATCCATGGGGGTGACAAAACCGACTCGCAGGCCGGAAAGGTTGGGCTCATTTTTGATTTTGAACATGAGACTGATGGCGAGGATTGTTTTACCTGTTCCCGGCGCGCCATTCACGACGGTTATACGTTCTCTTTTTGAGCCGCCATGTTTTACGTCTTCATGCTCCTGTTCGAGACGTTTAAAAATCGTCTCGATCGTTTCGTATTGGTCGGGCGTAAGCGTCTTGAAAGGCGAGAACTTGAACAGATCGGAGTTCTCGAGCTCTTCAATCGGATGAATCGCGTAGTTTTCTTCGCGAAGCTTTGTCCAGAGGTCTCGGAACCTCTGGCGATACTGAGGCCGCTCAAAATAATCGAATTGGGCATAGCCGTTGTTGGCATTGGTGACCTGGTATTTTTCGTCGGCACAGAACAGCTCAATAAGTCGATTCTCGAACTCGAACGTTGCGGATTGGTTGAAGGTGGGATTGTCGATCAGAAGGGTCCGGTCGAAGTCCTTGTCCACGTTTGCAGCGTGTTGTTTCATACGGCGCTGGTAATTGGTTGTTTGGCCGATGTATGCCGTCTTGTTTCTGCTGTTGGTAAGAATGTAAAGGACAGGCCAACTCTCGTCATGATGGGCTCCAGGCTTTGGCGTGCCAAAGTCCTGAAGCGATTCGCTTGTCTCAAAGGGCTGGGGTAGGGGAAGCGTGTATTGCCGAAGGGCGAACTCATTACTCATGATGGTTCGCCTTTCTGTATTCGTTAGATGATGCGTCGACGGGGTAGCGCTCGCCATTGCGCTTGAGCTTAGACGAAAGCGCCGCTGGCAGGTCGATTTCATTTAAATCTGCGAAACGCAGAAGGAAAAGGAGCGTGTCGGCGACTTCGTCTTCGATAGCTTGGCGTTGCTCGGTGTCTTCGAACATTTCTGCAATGCGCTCGTCGCTCACAAAACGAAAGAGCTGAAGGAGCTCGGAGGACTCAGTTGCCATGCCGATGGCAAGCTCTTTTGGCGTGTGATATTTGCGCCAGTCGCGTGCATCACAAAAGTCCCTGACTTGTTCCGTCATGGCATCGAGCTTATCCATCGTCCGCAACCTCCCTGATGTTCATTGTTTTATTATGGCCGTATCTGGTATTTATTGCACATCATTTGGGGTGTGCGGTTTGTTCGGTCGCGATTGGCCGGTAGGAGGTTTCACCATGAAGATCGACGTTGATGTAGACCAGCTGCGCGAGAGCTTGCTCGACCGCGCGGGGAGTGCGGCTGGCGTGGGCTTTCCGGCCGCCATGCTCGACGTAGTGGATATCGAGGACGAGTCGCCCCAAGAGCTCCTAGCCCGAGCCGAACGCGAAGGCCTCGACCTCCGTGCCTTCGCCACAGGCGACGATACGGACGACGGCTGGTAGCCATAGCCACCCCTCAACCCTATCCCCACCCATAACTTGCGGTGAAATAGGGACTGTTTAGGCTGCTAGAAGGCCTATTCAGTCCCTATTTCACCGCAAGTTATGGGTGGGGATGGCTACGACGCTAGCGTGGCAATGACGGCTTCGTCGCCGGCATATATGAGGGTGTTGCCGTCGGGGATGATCGTTTGGCCGTCGCGCTTGAGCATCACCACGATAAAGGGATGCTTGCCTTGTGGCACGTCGCGCAGGCGCAGTCCTGCCAGGCGACCGTGGGGCGTCACGGTGACTTCGCGCAGCGTAACCTCGGCACGCTCTTCAAACGTCGGCGCGGCCATAACCAGCAGGTCGCCTTCCTCGATGACGGTATCGCCGTTTGGCAGTACCGGGTGCGCGCCATCGCGCAGCACCAGGACCACGAGCATGTCCGTCGCGCTGCCAATATCGGCGAGTGATCGACCGGCAAACGGATGGCCCGCGCCCACCTTGAGCTTAACGAACGACATGCCGTCCTCGTCGCGGTAATCGTTAAAGGTGTGGCGCACGTCGCCTTCCGCGTCGATCATGTCGAGCTTTTTCGCCACCGCCGGTAGCAGCGATCCCTGCACCACAATGCTCGACACGGCAATCACAAACACCAGGTCAAACAGATCGTGCCCACCGGGAACACCGACCACCACGGCAAAGAGGCTGAATACGACCGAAGCCGCGCCGCGCAGGCCCGCCCAGCTTACGAGTGCGACTTGGCGGGGGTTGGTCTTAAAGGGCGCCAGCAGCATGCCCACGGCGACGGGGCGGCTCACAAAGAGCATAAACGCCATGAGTGCCAGGCCCGGTAGCAGCATTTGCGGCAGGCGTGCGGGCGTGACGAGCAGGCCGAGCAAAAAGAAGATGGTCATCTCGGCCATCTCGGTAAGGGTATCGAAGAAGTGCGCCATCTCGACCTTGCCGGTGATATCGCTCGCACCCAGCACAATGCCAGCCAGGTATACAGCCAAAAAGCCGTTGCCGCCCAGGTAGCTCGGCAGCGCGTAGGCAACGATCGCCACGGCGAACAAAAAGATAGTCTGCGCGCCCTCGGCCGTTGCGTGTGCGCGTTCAATCAGGCGGCTGGATGTCCAGCCGATGGCGAGGCCCAGCCCCACGCCCAGGATGATCTGCTTGGCTAGTAGCACGGGAATGTCGATATTGCCGCCCGCCGCAAGGGTCGAGAGCACCGCGGTGAGCATGTAGGCGACGGGGTCGTTGGAGCCCGATTCGACCTCGAGCAGCGAGTCGGTGCCGCCCCTCAGCGACAGGTTGTGTTCGCGCAGCACGCTAAAGACGCTCGCCGCATCGGTCGACGCCACGACCGAGCCTAGCAGCAGGCCGCCGATCCAGTCGAAGCCCAGCGCGAAGTGCGCAAACGCGCCGGTGATGCCGGCGGTGGCGACGACGCCGAGGGCGCTCAGCAGCACTGCGGGTATGGCGACGGGCTTGGCGCGGTCGATGTTGGTGTTAAAGCCGCCGTAGAACATGATGAACAGCAGCGCCGTGCTGCAGACGGTTTCGGTGAGCGCGTAGTCGCTAAAGTCGATGTGCGCCGGCCCGTTGACGCCCAACAGCATGCCGAGCGCGATAAAGATGAGCAGGGTGGGGAAGGGGAGCTTTTTGCCGACGGGTTTGATGGTCAGGCACAAAATGATGACGAGGCCAATAAAAAGAAGTATCTGGTTCATGGGTAGTGTCCGCTCCTGGGTGGTTTGCGTGGCACGGTCAATTGTCTGTGGTTATTTGTACCCAAAGATGGTGGGTTTATGGGGCCGAGCCGTGGACGTTCGTATTTTCGACACGTGGTAGGTGCGCGGGAAGCGCTGGGTGGGGTGTTGATGCTGGTGGCGCGGTGTTTTCGGGGCGTGCGGGCGACCGCTTGTGACCGTTGGCAGCGGTGGCACTTTCCAGCTTTATTGCAACGGAGTACAATGGGTAACGTTTAAGTTCAACTTGAAGTTTTAGTCGTGGCATCGGGCTTCGGCCGTATGCAGGGAAAGGCGTTCCATGGCGATCTATGTGACATCTGATGCTCACGGGCACGTGCGCGCACTGGACAAGGCCCTTTCCAAGATCTCGCTGACGTCCGACGACACGCTGTATGTGCTGGGCGACATGATCGATCGCGGTCCCGATCCGGTCGGTGTCATCAACTTGGTGCGGTCGCTGCCCAACGCTCGCGTGCTTAAGGGTAACCACGAGCAGATTATGCTCGACGCGATCATTGGCCAGGACCCGCTCGATGCCGAGACCTGGGATATCAATGGCGGTTGGACCACGCGCCAGCAGCTCAACGAAATGGAATTTGAGGCATACGAGGAGCTGGTGCGCTGGGCTGCCGCCCTGCCGCTCTATGCGGTGGTCGAGACTGCCGAGCGACCGTATCTGCTGGTGCACGCCGGCATTCAGACCGAGGCGGCGCGTGCGTTTTTGCTTGAGCATGGTGTCGATTGCGGCGACGGCAGGGGAGCGGTCGATGCCGATAGCGAGCTGCTGCAGCAAATGCTCGCCGTGCAGTCGTCCGATGACTTGCTCTGGATTCGCCATGGCTATTGGGATGCCCCGACGGGACTGCTTTCTGCCGAGGGCAAGGGCCCGGTCGTGGTGAGCGGCCACACGCCCACGGTGTCGCTGGGGCGTTATTGCGAGGTTGGCGGCCTGGCAGGGCTCGATGAGGAGTCGGGCCGCGGGCGGATGGTGCGCTTGGGTGGCGAGGATACCGCCGGCGTGCCCGATCGCATCGATATCGACTGTGCGGCGGCCACCGGTTCCGAGTTCGGCCGCGTGGGCATCCTGCGCCTGGACGACGGGGCGGAGTTCTACGCAAACATTCTTCCTGGCGAATAACTTTGTTCCGCCGTTCTACCGAACGGCGGCCACGTTGACGCTGCGCAGCCCCGAAGCACCCCATCTTGTCGCTCAAACCGTCGCTCGCGTACGGAAGTACGCGTCGCTCCTCTTTCGCGCCAACCTGGGGCACTTCGAGACTGCTCGCTGTCGGTGCCAAAACATCGACGTTTCTTTTCTTCAAATTGATTCGAATTAGGCGCCGTACGGGTTGCGGGCTCGTTCTATGCGCTGGCGGATGTGGGCGTATTCGACAATCAACAGCACCAGCAGCAGGGCCATGATAGCCAGGTAGCTCACGACGGCACCCATCAGACCCAGCAGGTTGATCAGGATCACCGGGAGCACTACGCTCACGGCAAAGCAGATCAGGTAGATCTTGGTGACGTCTCCAGCGTGGCGCAGCACCGTGATGATGGCGTAGATAAAATCGATGGCCGCGGTTACGCCTCCGGCGACGACCATCAGCAGCGCCAATGCGCGGTAGCGCTCAAAGTTGAGGCCGTACATAAAGCTCATGAGGGGAATACCGGGGCCTGCCATAAATGCGGCGCATACGCCGGTGATGGCCACGATCAGCGCCATAACGGCAATAATAATCAAGTCAAAACGGCGGCGCTTGCGCGGGTTCGCCCAAATGCTCGACAGACGCAAAAGCTGCGGTTTATAGACAAATCCAATGCTCAGCAAAATAGCCTGCGCCGGAAAGAACAGGGCATTAAAGTACAGCTGATATTTGTAGGCCAGCGTGCCTTCCATCACAAACTTGGGCATGCTCTCGATGAGGTTGAACAGGAACAGTGCGCCAAAGAGCGGGGCGCACTGGACAAACAGGTGGCCGACCTCGCGCAGACTCACGCGACGCGATTTTTCGGTTTCGAGCAGGGCCAGCGGCGCGGTGACCAGCACGAGCGAGACGATGGCGGTGACACCCATGGCCATGGCCGCGATGGGCATGCTGCGCGTAAGGAACAGCGCCACGCTAAAGACCGCGATGACGCCGACGGAGCGCAGCGTTTGGCTCATGCCGGCCAGGTAGAGTTTATCGGCCTGCTGCAGGCGGCCCTCGTACACGTCCGCCACGCCGTCGATCACCTTATACAGGTAGACGCCCAGGCCGATCGTTGCCATCTGCGCGTCGTAGCCGCGGGCACTGCTGTACATGAGGCCGCAGCCTAGGGCGAGCGCTCCGCAAAGCCAGCGATTGAGCTGGTAAGAGGCAAAGGACGTCTTCTCGTCGATGTCCGAGACCTGGAAATTGCGCACGCCGTAGTTGCACGCGATCATGATGAGTGTGCCGGTGACAAAGGCGATGGAGAATTTACCTGCTTCCTCGGCGCCCACAAGCTGCGTGGACACGATGGTGAGCAGCGGAAACGCGAAGCCCCACACGGCGGTGCCCAGGGTATTCCAGAGATAGTCGCGGCGGGTGGCGTGTTCCTCGTATTCGGCTTCCTGCGTGGAGAAGCCGCCGCCGTAGACAGCGCCGAGCAGGCGGTTCCACCAGGCGTTCACCATGCGGCGGACGGGACCGGGCTCGCGATCGCCCTCGCGCCGGCGACGTGTGGCTTGGCCGCTATTGGGCCCGCCGGCGTTGCGCTGGCTCAGCTCCTGGATGCGTGCGAGCTCCTCGGCCGTGTGGGAGGCAGGGAAGAGGCCGTTCTCGATGCGTCCGCCTTGGGCCTTTGCAGTGTCGCTGCTCGCTACGGCGGGGTCGGCGACGCCATTGCGGCGGGCGATGGCGCGGCGAATATTATCGAGAGGCGAGATGCTCAAGGCGGAGTCCTTTCTATTGCTGCGCTCTAGTATAGACACGACGGCGTTTGCTCGTGTTTTTGAACAGGTTGTTCAATATTGTCGGCGGCGCCATTCAGTAGTCGGCACTTAGGGACGTTCCTTATGTGCCGACACTTTGGGAGCGTCCCTAAGTGCCGGCATCTAGGGACACTCCTTGGTTGTTGCCTGTTCATAAGTGTCCCCAACGATTAGTCGATTAAGAACGTCCCCAATGACCAGGCCGCTTGCCTGTGATTTTTGACCGTTGGGCGGGCGCTTCGCCGTTGCCGCAAAAACGTTTTTGCATATCGGGTACAACGGGCTTTACGTGAGTAAAGTGCGCGCTGCGTCCGCGTGTCGCGTTTTTAAAGGAGGCCCCATGCCTGGTGTTACCCCTGCAGAAGTTTTGTCCAACTTTGGCATTACGCTGGTCGAAGATCCCGCCGAGAATCAGCCTCGTCTGCTGGTCGATCTACCCGCCGCGGAGCTTGTCGAGCACGCCATCCGCCGCGAAGAAGGCCGCATGGCATCCAACGGCGCGCTGGTGATCGAGACGGGGGAGCGCACCGGCCGTTCGCCCAACGACCGCTTTATCGTCGACACCCCCGATGTCCACGATAAGATTGCCTGGGGCGCCGTCAACCGACCGCTTTCGATCGAGAGCTACGAGACCATCAAGGCCGGCATCGTCGACTATCTCAACGAGCGCGATGTGTTCGTCACTCGCGGCATGGCCGGCGCCGACCGCAACCACACGCGTCGCCTGCTCGTCGCCTGCGAGCGTGCCAGCCAGGCGCTCTTTATTAAGCAGATGCTCGCCCGTCCGCTCGCCCGCGAAATTGCGCGCACCGGCGAGCCGGACTTTTGCGTGCTCGCGGCACCTGGCTACCAGTGCGACCCCGCCATCAAGGGCCTCAACTCCAGCGCCGCCGTGGTTATCAACTTTCAGGAGCGTGTGATTCTGGTTGCCGGCACCGGCTACTCCGGCGAAATCAAAAAGTCCATCTTCAGCGTCATGAACTACCTGCTGCCCGTCGAGGACGACGTACTGCCCATGCACTGCTCGGCCAGCATGGATCCCGTCACGCACGAGACCGCGGTGTTCTTTGGCCTGTCGGGCACCGGCAAGACCACGCTTTCGGCCAACCCTACGCGCCTGCTGATCGGCGACGACGAGCACGGCTGGTCCGACATGGGCATCTTTAACGTCGAGGGCGGCTGCTACGCCAAGTGCGAGGGTCTGGACGCGTTCCACGAGCCCGAGATCTTCAACGCCGTTCGCTTTGGCGCCATCTGCGAAAACGTGGTGCTCGACGAGAATCGCAAGCCCAACTACGATGACGTCTCGATCACGCACAACACGCGCGTAGCCTATCCCGTCGAGCACATTCCCAACGCGTGGACCAAGGGCATGGGCACCACCCCGAGCGTCGTGCTGTTTTTGACCTGCGATGCCTTTGGCGTGCTGCCGCCCATCTCGCGCCTGACGGCCGACGCCGCCATGTATCACTTTGTGACGGGCTTCACCGCCAAGATTCCTGGCACCGAGGTCGGCGTCACCGAGCCCACGCCCACGTTCTCCTCGCTGTTTGGCGAGCCGTTTATGCCGCTCGATCCCATGGTCTATGCCAAGATGCTCGGCGAGCGTATCGCCGACGGTCGCACCCGCGTCTATCTGGTCAACACTGGCTGGATCGGTGGCGGTTATGGCGTGGGCCATCGCATCGAGCTTGCCTACACGCGTGCCCTGGTGGCCTGCGCTCTCGACGGCACCATCGAGGACAGCGAGTTCGTGCACGACGACATCTTTAACGTCGACATTCCCACCACGTGCCATGGCGTGCCCGACGGCATTCTGGTGCCGCGCCAGTACTGGCAGAGCACCGCTCGCTACGACGAGGCCGCGCACAACCTGGCCGTGATGTTCGAGGAGAACTTCGAGAAGAAGTACTCGCACCTGCCCGAGTCCGTCAAGGCCGCCGGCCCGCACGCTCAGGTGCACGCCGACACTCGTCATCGCGGACGCGGCCTGCTGGGACTCCGCCACTAGCGTCGCCTTGGACCCAAAACCACCACAAAGGGGACAGGCACCTTTGTGGTGGTTTTGCTCGCGCGGATGACTCGGGTTACAATACGCCTGACATATCGCCCCCTTCTCCGGATGGGGGCAGCGTAAGCGCTCTTGTGGCGGCACCGTAGGACTTTGAAGGTGGCCGTCGTAAGGGCGCTTTTTGTTTGGGTGCCCTCGCTCGGGCGCGAATCGTGAAGGGAGCATGTATGAAGAGCTTTATTGCCGAGGATTCATTTTGGGAGCTGTTTCCTCAGGCAGCGGTCGGTGTTGTGGTCGTGGAGGGTATGAAGCCCGCGGCCCAGATACCTCAAGAGGATGTGGACGCGATAGCGGCGCTGCTCGACCGTGCCAATATCGATGCGGAGCGTCATCTGACCAGCGATACAATCAGCGAGAACGCACCGGTCAAGGCATGGCGCGAGGCCTATCGTCTGTTCAAGACCAAAAAGGGCGCGCGCTGTTCAATCGAGAACCTGCTCAAGCGCGTGCTCAAGGGCAAGCCGGTGGGCCACATTACGCCCGCGGTGGATATCTATAACACGGTGTCGCTGTCCTATGCACTGCCCGTGGGAGGCGAGGATCTGCATGCGATTGAGGGGGACCTTCGCTTGAAGGTGACCGACGGCGGGGATGCGTTCCTGCCGCTTGGCGAGGAAGCGGACGACCCGACGCTGCCCGGCGAGCTCGCCTACATTGACGATGCGGGCGCCGTGTGCCGCTGCTGGAACTGGCGCGACGGCGTTCGAACGGCTCTATCCGACGATTCGGCCGACGCGTTTTTGGCGATTGAGTGCGTAGAGCCCGAGCGTATGGGGGACTGTCAGGCCGCCATCGATCGCTTAGCCGAGCTGCTTGAGCGCTATCTGGGGGCGACGGTTGTCGTTAAGACGCTTGTGACCCGCGACAATCCCCGCGTGGAGCTGTAGCAACTTCTGCAAATCATACTCGCCGGTCAAAACCACCACAAAGGTGCCTGTCCCCTTTGTGGTGGTTTTTATGTTGATGAGTTAACAAATAGGGCGCGCAGTGCTGGCGGCCGCTGGGTACGGTTAAGATGTTTACCCGTTAGCATTATGCAAGCGAAAGGCGGTCGTCTCCCATGCAGCAGAGCGACGAGACACGTTTCGAGGACTTTGTCGGACTGATCAGCGGACTCTACAAGGAGATCCAGCGCATTAAGACATCTGAGGGCGCAAGGCTGGGCCTTAAGGGCTCCGACATCATGTGCCTGTACTATCTTGAGCGCAGCAAGGACGGCCTGACTGGTGCCGACCTCGCCCGCATGGCTGGCGTGACCCGCGCTGCCGTCTCGCGCACGCTGGCGCATCTGGAGGAGGGCGGCTACGTCGAAGTCGACGATTCGGGCGATGCCGCCGTTAAGTATCGCGCCCCGGTTCGCCTGACCACGTTGGGCGGCGAGAGCATGAACGAGGCCGATTGCATTATTCGTGAAGTGCTCGACACCACCGGCAAGGCCATGGGCGTGGAGCAGCGTGAGCAGATGTATGCGTCGCTGCGTACGATTCTCAACACCTTGCGCGAGCTGTAGGGCCGCCTGGGCATTTGCTTCCCATTATCAACTGCATCGTCCCGTTTAAGCGCGTATACCGTGCCGGGGCATTGCTGTCAAAATTCCCTGCGCGAGGTCCGCGCAAGAAAGGATTCGCTATGTCCGTCCGCATTATTACCGATTCCGCAAGCGATATGTCGCCGGCCGAGCATCCGGCACTGGCCGTTTTGCCGCTGTCCGTCACCTTTGGAACCGATGTGTTCATGGATGGCATCGACATCGATCACCAGCGCTTTTACGAGATGCTCGTGGAGCGCGATGAGCTGCCCAAGACCGGTCAGGTTAACCCGTACGCGTTTTCGCAGGCTATCGCCGAGGTTCGCGAAGCCGGCGATGAGGCTGTGATTATTACCGTGGGCGCTAAGCTCTCGGGCACCAATCAGAGCGCCCGTACCGCACTGGCCGAGGCGCCGGGCGGCGATGTGTACGTGGTTGATAGCAACAACGTCACCCTGGGTGAACGCATCCTGGTTGAGTATGCGCTGCGCTTGGTGGACGAGGGCCGTAGCGCGGCCCAGATTGCGGCGGCGGTCGAGGCCGTGCGCGACCGCGTGGTGGTTATTGGCCTGCTCGAGACGCTGGAGTACCTGGTGCGCGGCGGTCGCCTGTCTGCTGCTGCCGGCGCCGTGGGTACGCTGCTCAACGTAAAGCCTGTGGTAGCTGTCGAGGACGGTCTAATCGTGCAGCTGGGCAAGGCGCGCGGTTCCAAGAACGGCCGCAACCTGCTGAACCAAAAGGTCGAAAAGGCGGGCGGCATCGACTTTTCCATGCCGCTGGCGCTCGGCTATACGGGCCTTTCGGATGCGGTGCTCAAGAAGTATATCGAGGACAGCGCGGCACTGTGGGCTGGCCACACCGAGGGCGAGCTGCCCGTTCACACCATCGGTGCCACCATCGGTACCCACGTAGGCCCCGGTGCCGTAGCCGTAGCCTTCTTCCATCCCGCCAACTAACCAACCTGCCAACAAATGATCCCTTGGGGACGGAGGAAAACGGATCATCGACCGCACGGAGGCCGTGAATGATCCGTTTTCCTCCGTCCCCAAGGGATCATTTCTTTATGCTGTTAATGCGGAGAAGGGAGCGAGCGATGGCGTCTGAGGGCTTTTTTGAGCAGGTGTATGAGGTGGTCGAGCAGATCCCCGAGGGGATGGTCGCCACGTACGGTCAGGTGGCGCTGCTCGCCGGTCGCGCGCGAAGTGCACGCTATGTGGGGTATGCGCTGCATAGCAACCCACGCCCTGGTCAAATTCCCTGTCATCGCGTGGTGTTTGCCGACGGCCGTATCTGTGAGGGCTTTGCCTTTGGCGGTCCCGATGCTCAGCGCGAGCTCTTAATGGGGGAGGGCGTGGCGTTTACCGATTCCATGCACGTCGACTTGGCCGCCTGTCGCTGGTCAGCTGGACTCTAACAGTTCTGCCGTGGCCAAAACCACCACGAAGGTGCCTGTCCCCTTTGTGGTGGTTTTCCGTTGCAGGTTTACCGGGGCTAACTTATGGAGAAGGTGTGGCGACGTACTTTGCCGTTAGAAAGTAAACCACGGTGAACTATATTGTATTCAGCAACGGAGCAGGCAATAGGCGATGAAAAAGCCTGCCCTGTTGAGTTTGATTCGCATCCCTCCCCTCTGTGCGATTCAACGGTGTACTTCGGGAACGGGCCCGCTGGCAACTGACTGCCGGCGGGCCCGTTCCCGTTTGTCGGGGGAGTGCGATGGGCGGAGCCGAGCCGGTCGGGCACCAAAAAAGGCGGACGCCGTAGCGCCCGCCCTATAACAATCGAAAGCTCAAGCCAGCAGATCGGTCTAGTACACCATGCCCATGGCGTCCCGAACCTCGGCCAGGGTCTGCTCGGCGATCTCGTTGGCGCGACGGTTGCCCTCGTGCAACACGTCCTTCACATAGTCCAGATCGTTCTCGTAGCGCTGACGACGCTCGCGGATCGGCGCGAAGTACTCGTTGACGGCCTCGGTCACGTACTTCTTGAGCTGGCCGGAGCCGCCCATGCCAATCTCCTCGGCAATCTCGACCTCGGAGCGACCGGTGCAGATTGCAGCCGTCGAAAGCAGGCCGGACACACCGGGGCGGTTCTCGGGGTCGAACGTGATCATGCGCTCGGAGTCGGTCTGGCTCTTCTTGATGCGCTTGGCCGTTTCCTCGGCGGTCATCGAAATATTGATGGCGTTGCCGTAGCTCTTGCTCATCTTGCGACCGTCAAGGCCGGGCAGCAGCGGGGTCTCGGACAGCAGCGCCTCGACCTCGGGAAATACCTTGCCGTAGCGGTTGTTAAAGCGGCGGGCGATGGTACGGGTGAGCTCGATGTGCGGCAGCTGGTCGCGGCCGACGGGCACCACATTGCCCTTGCAGAACAGGATGTCGCAGGCCTGGTGCACCGGGTAGGTGAGCAGAAGGCCGGTGAGCTCGTGGCCCGAGGCCTCCATCTCGGCCTTGACCGTGGGGTTGCGCGCCAGCTCGGCCTCGGACACCAGCGACAGGAACGGCAGCATGAGCTGGTTGGCTGCGGGCACGGCGGAGTGCGCGTAGATCATGGTCTTGTCGGGGTCGATACCGCAGGCAAGGTAGTCCATGACCATGTTGTACACGTTGTCCTGGACGTGCTCGGTGGTGTCGCGGTCAGTGATGACCTGGTAGTCGGCGATGAGCACGTTGGTCTTGGCGCCCATGTTCTGCAGCTCAACGCGGCCCTTGAGGGTGCCAAAGTAGTGGCCCAGGTGCAGACGGCCGGTGGGGCGGTCACCGGTGAGCATGGTGAACTTCTCGGGCGTTTTGGCCAGGCCCTCGCGAATGGCGTTGCTCTTTTGCAGCGCGACTTCGTAGCTGTTCTCGTTTGGCATGATTGCTCCTAACGTATGTTCATGGGTCAAGATGATAGCGCGTTTATTGGAGGGGCGGTGCGTAAGTAGGCGAGGGGCGGGAGAGGGGCGCGCGTGGTGCGGCATGTGCGATGGGTGCGGCGCGGCCGCGCTTGGCTAACGGTGCCTTGGCACATCCTCGGCAGCTTGCCCTAGAGCTTGTGGTGGCGCTCTTCTTTGCGCTCCTCGGCTGCCTGCTCCTCCTGCTTAAAAGCGGGGTCGTCGGGGGTGACCAGCTCGTCTTCGTGCGTGCGCTTGTTGTAATGGTGGCGCAGCACGGGCTCAAACAGGTGTAGGTGCTTGGCGAAGGCCGCCGAGCCAATGGCGAGCACGGTAAAGATGAGCACGCGCATGGGCACCTCGACCTGGTTAATCGCGGCGGCGCCGGCCGAAAGCATGATGCACCAGGCATAGATGAGCAGCACGGCCTGTTTTTGGTTGTAGCCTTCTTGGATCAGGCGGTGGTGGATGTGGCCCTTGTCGGCCTGCCCGATGCTAATGTGGGCGCGCTTGCGGCGCACAATGGCGCTAAACGTGTCGATGATGGGCACGCCGGCAACGATGAGCGGGATGATAAGTGAGGTGAGTGCGGCGGTGCGGCTCACGTTGAGCAGCGAGATGGAGCCCAGCGCAAAGCCCAGAAGCAGCGACCCCGAGTCGCCCAAGAAGATGCTTGCGGGGTTGAAGTTGTAGCGCAAAAAGGCCAGGCAGGCGCCAAAGAGCGCAATGGAGAGCGCGGCGGCGTCGATGCGGCCTGAGAGAACGGCCATCGAAAACATCGTGAACGACGCGATGCCACATATGCCCGTGGCCAAGCCGTCGAGGCCGTCGATGAGGTTAATGATGTTGGTGAATGCCACCAGGTAGATCACGGTGATGGGGTAGGCGAGCCATCCGAGCATGATTTCGCCGGGGGCAAACGGGTTGACGATGACGCCGATGCGCAGGCCGCCCACGCAGGCGATGAGCGCGGCGAGGGCCTGGCCGGCCAGCTTTTGCTTGGGCTTAAGCTGGTAGACGTCGTCGATCACGCCGGTCGCAAAGATGGCGGTAAAAGAAAGCGCAAGTATGGGGTAGCTGATGTGCAGACGGGGGTGGGGCACCAAAACGGGCGGCCAGCCCAGGTACCAGGTGCCTAGGATGTGAACAATGCAGGCGACGACGAGGCCCAAAAAGACCGCCGTGCCACCCATGCGCGGGATGGGCTTAGTGTTGATGCGGCGCTTGGAAGGATAGTCGACGGCGTCGAGCTTGATTGCCAGGCGCTTGACCAGGGGCACCGTAAGGAAGGTCGTGATAAAAGCCGCGACCGCCACGCATAGGTACGGTATGAAGCTCGTGGAGGAAGCCATGAATCGATAAACCGCCAAGCGTCGAAGGAAAAGGTCAAAGGATGCCACGCCGCAAAGGGTATAGCTGATTCATGATACTCGACCAAGGAGGGTGTGAGGAATTGCACGGGCGATAATCACGCGCTTACCAGATATTCGAGTGATAGTGGGGTTCCGCCTAGTGCCTTTTGGGGATCATGGCGGGATTTGCAATGGCGATTTTCGGCAAAAGAAAACCACCCCCCACGTTACGAAAATGAACCCACCTAAAACAGGTGGGTGCCCTCATCGACTGTTCCAGCGTCCTTAACAACGAAGGATACCTGTACTAGGTACGACTGTGTGGGCTCCCTAAATAAACGCGACGGTTCACCCAGTTGCTCCGCGGGGGGCGGAATAACTACATCATAAAGCGGCACTTTGTGGATTCCAGTCTTGACATTACAAAAATCGTGTCGGACGATTACGGCGCCTTGGGGCTCGAGCCGTCTGTGCGGTTGGTCCCTTTACGTTTGAGCTGCTGAATCGTTGTTTTGGAGCATGTTTTTATGCCGACGTCGTTGACTGAACTTTTTTCGCCCGCCTGCCATTTGTGTCCGCGCCGTTGCGGTGCGGCGCGCGATGAGGGCGCGCACGGCGTATGCGGTGCTGACGACACGCTCAAAGTGGCCCGCGCGGCGCTTCATATGTGGGAGGAGCCGCCTATCTCGGGCGAAGCCGGTTCGGGCACGATCTTCTTTAGCGGTTGCTCGCTCAAATGCGTCTATTGTCAGAACCACGAGATCTCGACGGGCAATTTTGGGCTTGAGATTTCGCCCGAGCGTCTGGTCGAGATTATGTTGGAGCTGCAGGACCAGGGTGCGAACAATATTAATTTAGTGACGGCGACGCACTACGCGCACCTGCTGCCGGCTGCGATTGGCGCGGCACGGGCGCGCGGGCTGGTCATCCCCATCGTCTACAATACGAGCGGTTATGAGCGCGCGAGTGCCGTGGCGGCGCTCGGCGATCTGGTCGATGTATGGCTTACCGACTTTAAGTATGCCGATGCGGCGCTTGCGCAGTCGCTTTCTCATATAAAGGACTACCCACGTGTGTCCGTGTCGGGCCTGGCTCAGATGGCGCGCGAGATCGAGCGCCGAGGGGGAGAGCTGGTGGACGAGGACGGGCTCATGAAGCGCGGCATGATTGTGCGCCATCTGGTACTGCCGGGACATGCAGACGATTCGTGTCGCGTGCTGGACCTGGTGTGGCAGACGGTGGGCGATGTGCCGATCTCGGTCATGAACCAGTACACGCCCAATGCGCTCATGCGCGAGCAGGGCGGCGAGTTGGCGCGCGCTGTGACGCGCGAGGAGTACGAGCAGGTGCTCGACCATGCCGACGACCTGGGCTTTACGACGATGTTCTGGCAAGAGGGCGGCGCGGTAGACGAGAGCTTTACCCCGGCCTTCGACACCACCGGCGTCCTCACCAGCGCAAAGTAGCGCGTTTGCCGATGATTTTTCTGGGACGGGGATTAAAAATCATCGAGTGGAATGCTTGCTCGAAAGGTAGTCAAAATGGCCCCGTCTCAAAAAGACTGGTTATTGGGCGTTGACAGTTGGCGAGCCGTAGGTAAAATATCAACTTGTCCTGGGGACGTAGCTCAGTTGGGAGAGCGCTGCCGTCGCATGGCAGAGGCCGAGGGTTCGACTCCCTTCGTCTCCACCCTTGGATTTGATAAGCCGCTGACATTGTGTCGGCGGCTTTTTTTAAAAAGAAAGGGCGGTACCATGGCCGAGCTTGAGTCCCAACCATTGTCCGACGAGGAGCGCGCCGAGTTGGAAGAGCTCCGCGCCGAGAAGGCCCGCCGCGAGGCTCAGGAAGAGGCTCGTCGCGAGCGTGAGGAGCTGACTGCCCTGCGTGCCGAGCGCGCGAAGGGCCAGGAGGCCGCCGCGAACGCCGTGTCCGCGCCCAAGCCCGTGCCCGTGCCCGCACCCAAGTCCGCCGCCGCGAAGCCTGCGCCTGCCGCACCCAAACCTCAACCTAAAAAGGCCGCTCGTCCCAAGTCCGTCGAGCCCAAGCCGAGCCGTGACGAGATGACCTTTGCCCAGCGCATGGTTACCTCCAAGGAGCCTACGGGCGAGAACGAGATCCCCGGCATGGCGCCGGCTCAAAAAATCATCATTGTCCTTGCCCTCATCGCGTTTGTCATCTTTATGGGATACACGATCCTGACCAGCATGGGCATGCTCTAACCGATTTGCATCGGGCGTCATGTCCGCATCCTCTGCTCTCGTTCAACCCTCAAATTCTGCACCACACATCCGAAAGGTCGCCCCATGGCTTTGACCGACATCTCGCATCCCACCGACATTGCAATGCTCACCGATCTGTACGAGCTCACTATGGCCCAGGGCCTGTGGGAGAGCGGCAAGGCCAATGAGCAGGGTTGTTTTACCGCGTTTTACCGCGACCATCCCTTTGGCAGCGCCTATGCCGTCATGTGCGGCACCGCCGAGCTGCCCGAGCTGGTCGAGAATCTGCGCTTTACGCCCGAGGACATCGACTACCTCGCCTCGCTCCAGGCCCCTGCTGGCGGTGCGATGTTCAAGTCTGGATTCCTCGACTACCTGCGCGATTTTCGTGCGCATGTAAACATCGACGCCGTGCCCGAGGGCGAGCTCGTCTTTCCGCGCGAGCCCATGGTGCGCGTCACCGGTCCTGCGCTCGAGTGCCAGCTGCTTGAGACGGCGCTGCTCAACATCGTCGGGTTTCAGACGCTTGTCGCCACCAAGACGGCGCGCGTGGTGCTCGCCGCTGACGGTCGCCCCGTGGCGGAGTTTGGCCTGCGCCGAGCCCAGGGTCCCGATGGCGGCCTGGCCGTTGCGCGCGCGAGCTACGTTGCCGGCTGCTCCTCTACGTCCAATGTGCTCGCCGGCCGCCGCTACGGTATTCCCGTCTTTGGCACGCATGCTCACAGCTGGGTGATGAGCTTCGATTCCGAGCTCGAGGCCTTCCGTGCCTTTGCCAAGTCGAGCCCCAAGAACTGCACGCTGCTCATCGACACCTATGACGTGCGCGAGGGCTGTGAACATGCCATTACGGTTGCCAAGGAGATGGAAGCGGTGGGCGAGCGCTTGTCGGCCATTCGCATTGACTCCGGCGACCTCGCCAAGCTCTCCAAGTATGTTCGCGGCCGTTTTGATGCCGAGGGCCTGCCCTATGTGGGGATCTCGGTTTCTAACGATCTGGATGAGTACACGATTCAGTCGCTGCTCGACCAGGGCGCGCCCATCGACAGCTTTGGCGTGGGTACCAAGCTTGCGACCTGCTATGACCAGCCGGCGCTGGGCGGCGTGTACAAGCTTTCCGCCCGCCGTGCGAGCGAGGCAGATCCATGGACGCCGGTGGTCAAGCTCTCCGAGCAGCCCTACAAGCGCACGATCCCGGGTGTGCAACGCGTGCGCCGTTATTACGACGGCTTTGGCGGCCCGGTCTGCGACATGATCTACGACGAGGACCATCTGGCGGGGGAGGGCGCCGCGCGCGGCAATACCCTCGTGGCCGTGAATGATGCCGCCCTGGTGACCGACGTGTCCGAACTTGAGTATCGCGAGCTGCTGGTGCCGATCGTGCGCGATGGCAGTGCGGTGGCTCCGCGTGAGAGCATCCAGGACGCGCGCGAGCGCTGTGCTTGGGCGCTCGATCATCTGGACGCAGCTTTCAAGCGCTTCCTGTACCCGCAGACCTATGTGGTGGGCATGGAGCAGGGCCTGGCTCAGGTGCGCGACGAGCTCGTGCGCAAGAACATGGCCGCGGCTTCTGCCTTTCCTTGGGCTCACTAATTCCTTGGGCGGTAGGGGCGAGTCACGCTCCCTTGGCCGCCAACTCGGCCGTTCGCTGAACAGTTGATTGGTTTGACGTATGACGACTTCTTATAAAACGATGGTGGTAAAGATCGGTTCGTCCACGGTGGTGGGTGCCGATGGCAAGGTCAACCGCGTCTTTATCGGCGGACTTGCCGATCAGGCCGCAGCGCTGCGCAAGCTCGGCTGGCGTCTGGTCGCGGTGAGCTCGGGCGCTATCGCCTGTGGCTATCCCGTGTTGGGCTTCGACCGCAAGCCGGTCGGCGACCTTCCGAGCCTGCAGGCTTGCGCCTCGGCCGGTCAATGCATCATCTCGTCGGCCTACGACGAGGAATTCCATGCACGGGATCTGCTCACCTCGCTCGTGCTGCTCACGCGTCACGACACGGCGCGTCGCACGTCCTACCTGCACGCGCGCGACGCCCTGCTGCGCCTGGTGGAGCTGGGCGTGGTGCCGGTCGTCAACGAGAACGACACCGTTACCGTCGACGAGATCAAGTTTGGCGACAACGACACACTGGCGGCACTCGTGAGCTGCCTGGTTTCCGCCGACCTGTGCGTGACGCTGTCCGACATCGACGGCCTCTACACCGCCAATCCGCACGAGGACCCGACGGCCGAGTTTGTCCCGGTCGTGCATAAGATCGATGCCAAGATTATCGCCTCGGCGGGCGATTCTTCCACATCGGTTGGCACGGGCGGCATGATCACCAAGATTCGCGCGAGCCGCATTCTCATGACGGCGGGCATTCAGAGCGTGATTTGCTCGGGCGAGGAGTCCGATGCGCTCGTGCGCCTCGCCCGCGGCGAGAGCGTGGGCACGCTGTTCGATCCGCCGGCGGAGCGTCTGGACATCGCGCCCCGCAAGCTGTGGATCGCGCTGGGCGACAAGGCACATGGGTCGGTGACGGTTGACGACGGTGCCGCGAAGGCGCTGGTCAGCCGTGGTTCTTCCTTGCTTGCGGTGGGTATTCGCGAGGTTGATGGCCAGTTTGCCGAGGGCGATGTGCTCGATGTATGCGATCCGAGCGGCATGGTTGTCGCCCGCGGTATCGCCGAGGCCGATTCGGATGTGTTGGAGCTCGCCGCCGGACGCCGTCAAGACCAGATTGCCAGCAACCGCCTGCTCGCTAACCTGGCCGAGAAGCCGGCGATACACAGGGATAATTTAATCGTCTTCGCATAACCAATTGACGCTGCAAACGCCCCTAAGCGGCAATCTGACGTTCAATCGTCGGGCATGACCAAAAGGTCAATGCCCTCCTCTTTCACGTCACCTTGCTCGCTTAGGGGCGTTTTCGCTTTCCGTTCTCTACCTGCGGCATTGTCGTTGCCGGCACTTGTTCGGCACTTGGGGACGTTCTTTTTGTGCCGGCAGGTGGGGACACCCCTTTGCTAGAAGATCCGGCGCAGGTCTCCGCGGTTGAGGGCTTCGTCGAAGAGGTGCTTGAACACCACGCTGCCGTGCAGGCCGTCGTGCTCGAACTCGTTGGTCACCCAGGCATGCGAGTTGCCCACGCGGCTGAGCGTATCGAGCTGCAGGCTCGAATCCACGTACATGTCGTCGAAATACACCGCGGCCTGGAGCGGCACCTCGTTGCAGGCCAGGCGCTGCGGGTCGTAGATCTTGTCCCAGCTGGTGTCTTCCATCAGCAGGTCCATGGCGGGTTTGAAGGGCTTGAGCTCGGGCATCTGCTCGAACATCCACGGGAACATGGCCTCGCCGGTAAACATGAGCGGGCGCGCGAGGGTGTCGAACTCGGCGCGGTGTGCCTTCTCTTCGGCCGCGGCCCAACCAATGGGCATAGTGTCGCCGTCGGCGTATATGAACTCCTGCAGCGTCCAGTACAGCGGATTCGTGCGCGTGTTGGTGCGCTCGAAGGCGCGCATCAAAAAGCTGTCAGATACCGAGGCGCCGCAGGTCAGCGTGCCGTCGCCGTCAACAAAAGCGTGATCGATAATCCAATGCATGCGCTCAAAGCTCGGCTTCATGCCAAAGTCGCTGCCCATGAGCTGTAGGCGCTCGACCGTCATCGGCGAGCCGTCGGGCAGCACGGGCTTCTGAGCCTCGAGCGCATCGGCCAGGGCTGCCACGCGCTCGACGTCAGCGGGGTAGCGGTCATAATACTGCTGCGTCTTGGCGGCCATACGCGGGAAGGTGTGCGCGTAGACCTCGCTTGCGCTCGCCGGTGCGTGGGGGATTCCGCCACAGGTAAAGCTCGCCGCCACGCCCTCGGGGAAGAGCGACAGGTAGCTCAGCGTCAAAAAACCGCCGTAGCTTTGGCCGAGCGTGACCCACGGCTTGCCGCCAAAGCCCACTAGGCGCAGGTACTCAAAATCGCGCACGATGGAGCTGGCGAGGTGGCGCTTGAGGAAGTCAGCCTGCGAGCGTGCGGCATCGGAGCTGGCCGCCGCCGCGCGCTCGCCCAGTGCGGCAATCGTGCGCCCGTCTACACAGCTGCTGCGCCCGGTGCCGCGCTGGTCGGGCAGGACGACGCGGAAGTGCTTGACGGCCTCCTCGATCCAGCCGTCGCTTGTGGGCGACAGCGGACGCGGGCTCTCGCCGCCGGGGCCGCCCTGCAAAAACAGGAGCAGCGGCAGATCGTCGTTGATGCGGTCGGGCGCGCAAACCACGCGGTAGAAGAGCTTGATGCTCTCGGGCGCGCCGGCGATGGGTGCCGGCATAGCGCCGCGGCGCATGGTGCTGCCGACGGCCAGGAGCATCGGCTCCAGGCCGCGCCAGTCAAGGGGGACGTCGATGCTGTGGTCCTCGACATAAAGGCCGGGGACGTGGTACGAAGTGATGGGGGCCATGTGAGTCTTCCGTTCGTTGCGGTGTTTCGGGTTGACCAATTCTACCGCCGCGGGCGAGGCCATGCGCAAATCGGCTACCATGGTTGCAAACTTCTAGGAGAAAGGGCCGTCCATGTCGGTCGATATAGCCACGTATGTCCACGATCTTGCCGTTGCCGCCAAGGCAGCGTCGGCCTCGCTTGCCACGGCGAGCGATGAGCAGCGTCAGGAGGCCGTGCGCGCCATGGCCGCAGCACTGCGCAACGGTGTCGACTCCATCGTCGCCGCTAACGAGCTCGATATGTCCGCCGCGCGCGATGCGGGTACCTCGGCCGGACTGCTCGATCGCCTGCTGCTGACGCCCGAGCGCGTCGAGGGCATGGCCGCCGGCCTGGAAAAGCTCGCCGAGCTGCTCGATCCCGTGGGCCGCGTGCTCGACCACCGCGTGCTTGCAAGTGGCGTGGACCTGACCCGTGTGAGTGTGCCGCTGGGCCTGGTCGCTATGGTCTACGAGGCGCGCCCCAACGTGACGGCCGACGCCGCAGGCATCTGCATCCGTACCGGCAACGCCTGCATTCTACGCGGCGGCTCGCTGGCCTATCACTCGTGTGCCATGATCGCCGAGCTGCTGGCCGATGCGCTCGAGGCCAAGGGCTTCCCGCGCGAGGCCGTGTCGATGATCGAGTCCACCGATCGCGAGGCCACCGGCGAGCTCATGAAGCTCCGCGGTATTGTCGACGTACTCATTCCGCGCGGAGGTGCAGGCCTGATCCAGCGCTGCGTGCGCGAGTCGCTTGTGCCGGTGATCGAGACGGGCACGGGCAACTGCCACATCTACGTTCATGAATCCGCCGACTTTGATAAGGCGCTCAACATTATCGTTAATGCCAAGACCCAGCGCGTAGGCGTGTGCAATGCCGCCGAGTCGCTGCTGGTCGACCGTGCTGTGGCCGATGCGTTTTTGCCCGCGGTCGTGACCGTGCTGCATGACCACGGCGTGCTCATTCACGGCGACGAGGCAACCTGCGCCGCATGCGCCGATGCCGGGCTTGCCGAGGGTGATGACTACGTTGCCGCGACTGAGGAGGACTGGGGTCGCGAGTATCTGGCGCTCGAGATGAGCGTGAAGGTCGTGGCGAGCGAGGACGAGGCCATCGCACACATCAACCGCTACGGCACGATGCACTCCGAGGCCATCGTTGCCGAGGACACGGATGCTTGCGAGCGCTTCCTGGATGCGGTCGATGCCTCGGCCGTGTACGCCAACGCCAGCACGCGCTTCACCGACGGCGGCGAGTTTGGCCTGGGCGCCGAGATCGGCATCTCGACCCAAAAGCTCCACGCCCGCGGCCCCTTTGCTGCCGAGGCCCTCACCACCTACAAATACAAGCTCCGCGGCACCGGCCAGGTCCGCCCCTAACGCCCGTGCAAACAAAAACCACCACAAAGGTGCCTGTTCCCTTTGTGGTGGTTTTAGGTGGCGTTGACGGTTAGGCCTGGAAGGTATCTCGGTCGGGGGCGAAGGACTGCATGGCCGCGATGGTGCGGTCAAAGAGCTCGGGGAGCTCCCAGCCCAACATCTCGGCGCCCTGCGAAATCACGTCGCGCGAGCAGCCGGCGGCAAAGCGTTTGTCCTTGAACTTCTTCTTGAGCGACTTGGTCGTAAAGTCCATAACGCTCTTGCTCGGGCGCATGATGACGGCAGCGCCGATCAGGCCGGTGAGCTCATCGCAGGCAAACAGGATCTTTTCCATCTGCAGCTCGGGCTTGGGCAGCGAGGTGTTGAAGTCGGACGTGTGCGTCTGGATGGCGCGAATGAGCTCGGGAGACGCACCTTCGCCCTCAAGAATCTCGGCAGCATAGATGGTGTGGTTCACGGGATCGTCCTCATGCTCCTCCCAATCCAGGTCGTGCAGCAGACCGACGATGCCCCAAAACTCCTCGTTCTCGGGGTCGAACTCGCGCGCAAAGTAGCGCATGGTGCCCTCGACCGTCTCGCCATGGGTGATGTGGAACGGGTCCTTGTTGTGCTCGTTGAGCAGTTCGAACGCGCGGTCGCGGGTGATTCCGGCGGTAAGCGGCTCTGCCATAGGAGACTCCTTGTGCTCGTGGGTATCGATAAGAATGAATACTACTAGAACAAGAAAACCACCACAAAGGTGCCTGTCCCCTTTGTGGTGGTTTTTGGCGCGGATGGGTTAGTTGAGGGCGGCTTGGGCTAGGCGGGCTTCGGCGGCCTCCTCGGTGACGCCAAGGGCCACGGCGAACTCCTCGATGGAGCGGCGTTTGGCCTCCTTGAGTACGCGCATGTAGTAGGAGCTGGGTTTTTTATCAGCTTCCTCGGCCTGGCGAATGCGGTGCATCATGGTTTTTGCCACGCGGACCGTCTCGGGCGCGCCCAGCTTGAGCTGCTGCTTAAAGTGTGTCTCCTCAAGCGAGCTGTTGCGCTCGGTAAAGGTGTCGCACTCAAGCTCGTCATAGTGGCTCAGCAGGTGCTCGGCATCTTGCTGCGAGATGGCGGCGTGCAAACGGTCGGCCTGCGCCACGGGGTACATGAGGATCGTCTGCGCATGTCCCTGCTTGGTCTCGAGCAGCAGCATGGGCTGCGGTGTGTCGTCCCTAAAACCGACGACGGTGCAGACTCCCTGGCCCGGATGAATGACGTGTTGACCGATTGAGAACATGCTACCTCCAACTTATACGAATTTACGTATGTCTAGAATAACACGCTGACGTGCGCAAACCGTTACTTTATGCAGGAAAAGCACACAACTCTGATAGGTAAGAGTATTCGATAACAGACGCAGCTCATTCACACCTTTATGCATTTTCAACGCCTGCATAATCTGCAGGCAGACCGACATCTTTGAGTGACTCCATACAAGCTGTAGTCATTTTTGTGCATATGCAATATCTATTAGCTTTACCCTGCGACAGTGCCCGTCGCTTGTGATAGAGTGCTACAAACTCTGGCTTTTGCCCTACGAGTGACCAAGAGCTCGGGGGCTTTAACACAAGGAGGATCTATGCCCGAGAAGATTGAAGAGCTGGTACGCGCTGCGCTTGCTGCGGCCCAGGAGGCCGGCGACCTTTCCGCATTTGAACTTGACGATTGCGCTATCGAGCGACCGGCTGACACTTCTCATGGCGAGTGGACCTCTACCATGGCCCTGAAGTCCGCCAAGCTGGCCCACTGCGCCCCGCGCAAGATCGCCGAGGCCATCGTTGCCCATATGCCCGAGGACCCCGCGATCGAGAAGGTCGAGATCGCAGGCCCCGGCTTCATCAACTTCTACCTCTCCGTTGCCGTCAAGAATGCCATCTTTGGCGAGGCTCGCGAGAAGGGCATGGACTTCGCTAAGTCCAACGTCGGTGGTGGCCTGAAGACCCAGGTCGAGTTCGTTTCCGCTAACCCCGTCGGCCCCATGCACATCGGCCACGGCCGCTGGGCCGCGCTGGGCGACTCGCTCTGCCGTGTGATGGACCACGCCGGTTACGACATCCAGCGTGAGTTCTACATCAACGACCACGGCTCTCAGATGAACACCTTCGGCAACTCCATCAGCACGCGCTATATGCAGCTTGCCGACATCATCGCCAAGCAGGGCGTGGATATCGACGAGGCTCACAAGCTGCTGATCGCCGACCGCGACGCCTTTGTTGCCGACGAGAACGACGAGCACCCCGAGACCCATCCGTATCAGGACAACTTTGCCGAGACCCTGGGCAAGGACTCCTATGGCGGCGACTACATCATCGACGAGGCTGCCGAGTTCTGGCGCACCGACGGCGATAAGTGGGTCGACGCCGACCCGCAGGAGCGTATGGAGAGCTTCCGCGAGCGCGGCTATGTGAAGATGGTCGACAACATGCGCGACCTCTGCCACGCCGTCAATTGCGACTTCGATCGTTGGTACTCCGAGCGTTCGCTGTATGTGAAGGACACCGAGGGTGAGACCGCCGGCACCTCCGCCGTCGACCGCGCTTTTGAGAAGCTCGACAAGATGGGCTACCTCTACACCAAGGACGGCGCCCTGTGGTTCCGCTCCACCGACCTGGGCGATGACAAGGACCGCGTCCTGATCAAGTCCGACGGCGAGTACACCTACTTCGCCTCCGACGTTGCCTATCACTGGGATAAGTTCCAGCGCGTCGACCACGTCATCGACATCTGGGGCGCCGACCACCACGGCTACATCGAGCGCGTCCGCTGCGTCTGCGACGCTCTTGGCTATCCCGGCAAGTTCGAGGTTCTGCTGGGCCAGCTCGTCAACCTGCTGCGTAACGGCAAGCCCGTCCGTATGTCCAAGCGCAAGGGCACCATGGTGACCCTGCAGGAGCTCGTCGACGAGGTCGGCTCCGATGCCGCTCGCTACACGCTCATCTCCAAGAGCTCCAACCAGATGGTCGACTTCGATATTGAGGCCGTCAAGAAGCGCGACAACTCCAACCCGGTGTACTACGTGCAGTACGCTCACGCCCGCGTGTGCTCCATCCTGCGCCGTGCTGCTGACGTTACGCCCGAGCAGGCTGACGAGATGGGCATGAAGGCCGTCGCCGCCAAGGCCATCGGTGAGAACGTCGATTACTCGCTGCTGACCGACCCGACCGAGCTCGCCCTTTCGCGCAAGCTCAACGAGCTCACCGACCTCATCGCCAGCTGCGCTCGCGACCGCGCCCCGTTCCGTCTGACGCACTTTGCCGAGGAGCTTGCCGGCGACTTCCACAGCTTCTACGCTGCCTGCCAGGTTCTGCCGAGCGAGGGCCGTCCCGTCGACCCCGAGCTTTCGCGCGCCCGTCTGGCTGCTTGCGACGCCGTCCGCGTGACGCTCGCTCTGGTGCTCACCCTCGTTGGCGTTTCCGCGCCCGAGCAGATGTAAGCTACGGGTCATTTGACCGTGTAGGTTTGGTTTAACTGAGCCTTGAAAGCCCGATCTCCCACGTGAACTGCCTCCCATTTCTTGGACATGAGAAATGGGAGGCTTTCTTTATGCGCGTTGATTTGAGGGTGAAGCATGATGTCGAGGCCAGGAAGGCG
>CABUQG010000010.1 GCA_902493535.1 uncultured Collinsella sp.
AAGCGGTCGGCGGGGCCATTGTGGCTCTTGACAGCGGATTGGGTCATATGAGCGAAAACGTCCCTAAGCGAGCAAGATGACGTGAAAGAGGAGGGGAGCGTACTTTGGTACGCGACCGACGATTGAACGTCAGATTGCCGCTTAGGGGCGTTTGCAGCGTCGGTAGGTTACGGCGTTCTACGAACGCCGTAACCTACAGCGCGTCGGCGCAGCGCTTACAGATATGCGCGTGGCCGTTGTACTCGCCGACGGTGGTGCGATAGTTCCAGCAACGGTCGCAGCACTCGCCCTCAGCAGCCTCGATAGCAACGGAAAGCTCCTCGCCCTGCGTCAGCTCAACATCGGAGACGATGTAGAACTCGGCCAGGTCGACGGCCTTGTCGCCGGTCAGCAGCGCATACATCTCGGCGGGAACGACCGCCTTGACGCGGACCTGCTGGCTCTTAGTGAAGGTGCCGGCAGAACGGGCATCCTCAAGGGCCTTGGTCACGGCGCTACGGAGCTCGAGCGAAGCCTCAAGCACGCCCTCAAACTCATTGGCCTCGTCAACCGTGATGGGCGACTTGTACCAATCGAGCAGCGCGGCGTACTTCTGGTGGTCAACGCAGCCAGCAGGTGCATAGGCCATGGCCTCGTCGACGGTGTAGGACAAGATCGGCTGCAGGTCGCGTATGAGCATCGAGAAGAGCTCGGCGAGCACGGTCTGGGCGCTGCGGCGCTCGAGCGAGCCGGGCTTCTCGCAGTACAGGCGGTCCTTCAGGGCGTCGAGATACACGTTGGAAAGCTCGGTAACCACGAAGTCGTAGAGCGCACGGTAGGCGCGCGGGAACTCGTAGCTGGCATAGGCGTCGTCGACCTCGGCCTGGACCTGGGTCAGGCGGGCAACCATGAGCTTGTCGAGCGGCAGCAGGTCGTCAAAGGCGACGCCGTCGGTCTCGGGCTCAAACTGGCCCTCGAGCTCGGAGAGCAGGAAGCGCAGCGTGTTGCGGAAACGACGGTAGGCATCGGACGTACGAGCGAGAATCTCGTGGTCGATGGAAACGTCGGAGCTGGTGTCGACGGAGGCAACCCACAGGCGGATGATGTCGGCGCCCATCTCGTCGCAGACCTTATTGGGGTCGATCACGTTGCCGAGCGACTTGGACATCTTGCGGCCCTGGCCGTCGAGGGTGAAGCCCTGCGAGACGACCGCCTTGTACGGAGCATGGCCGTTGGCACCCACCGAGGTGAGCAGCGAGCTCTGGAACCAACCGCGATGCTGGTCGGAGCCCTCGAGATACACGTCAGCCGGGTACTCAAGCTCGGGTCGATACTCGCAGACGGCCTTCCAGGACACGCCGGAGTCCCACCACACGTCGAGAATGTCCTTATCAGCCTTGAGGTGATGGCCGCCACACTTGGGGCAAACGCAAGCCTCGCCCAGGTAACTCTCGGGAGCGTCGGTGAACCAGGCGTCGGAGCCCTTCTCGTGGAAGAGCTTGATGACGGCGTCGAGCGTGGCGTCGTTCATGACCTTCTCGCCGCAGTCGGCGCAAGTGTAGCTGGGGATAGGCACGCCCCAGTTGCGCTGACGGCTGATGCACCAGTCGGGACGCTGCTCGACCATGGCGCCGATGCGGTTGGCCGCGTGGGCCGGATACCACTTGACGTTCTCGCGGACCTCTTTGCCAGCCTGCTCGCGCAAACCGGTCTTGTCCATCGAGACAAACCACTGGTCGGTAGCACGGAAGAGCACCGGGTGCTTGCAACGCCAGCAGTGCGGATAGCTGTGCGTGATCTTCTTCTCGAGGACTAGGGTACCGCGCTCGCGCAGGAACTCGATGATGTGCGGGTTGGCCTCATCGGTGTCCATACCGCTGAAGGGGCCACCGGTGCCAAACTCCTCGCCGGTGTAGAACTTGCCGTCGTCATCGACCGGCATGCAGATGTCGGTGATGCCCTCCTTGAGGCAGGCAAAGTAGTCGTCGACGCCGTGGCCGGGCGAGTTGTGGACAATACCGGTACCGTCATCGACACCGACGTAATCGGCCAGCAGCGCCACGCCCTCGACACCGTCGAAGATCGGCTGCTTGTAGTGGATGTGGTGGAAGGTCTCGGCGGGAACCACATAGGGCTTGCCGTCGACCATAACCGGAGTGTACTCCCAGCCAAACTCCTCGCAGCACTTAGGAGCCAGGTCCTCGAGCATGACCTCGGCGCGGCCGTCGTGCTCAACGGCGACGTAGGCGGCGCCGGGCTTGAGGGAAACTGCCTGGTCGGAGGGGATGGTCCACGGCGTGGTCGTCCAGATGATAAAGTCGACCGGGCCGTCGAAGTTCTCGAGACCGGCGGGCTTGGAGGTCATCTCAAAGCGCACGAAGATGGACGGGCTCGTCTCGTCGGAGTACTCAATCTCGGCCTCAGCGAGTGCGGTATGGCAGTGCTTGCACCAGTGGACGGGCTTGTGACCGCGATAGATCATGCCCTTGTCGAACATGGCCTTGAAAACCTCGATGTCGGCGGCGTCATGCTGGTGATAGAGCGTCAGATAGGGGTTGTCCCAATCGCCGAGCACGCCCAGGCGACGGAAGCCGGCCTTCTGCAGCTCGATGTTCTCGACAGCGAACTTATTGCAAAGCTCACGGATCTGAGCCGTGGAGGTCTGGTTGAACTTCTCGGTGCCGAGCTTCTCCTCGACTTTATGCTCGATCGGCTGACCGTGGCAGTCCCAACCGGGGACATAGGGAACTTCGCAGCCCTGCATCATCCAGTAACGGTTGATCATGTCCTTGGAGATCTTGTTCATGGCGTGGCCGATGTGGATCGGGCCGTTGGCGTACGGAGGACCGTCGTGCAGCACGAACTTCTTGTGACCCTCGTTCTTCTTCAGAACCTGCTCGTAGACCTTGTTGTCCTGCCAGTCCTTGAGTCGCTTGGGCTCGGACTTGGAAAGACCGGCACGCATGGGAAAACCGGTCTTGGGCAGATTCATCGTCTGCTTGTACTCGTTTGCCACGGTACCCCTTTCATGTCATGGGCGCGCACGCCCTCTGGGCACCAAAAAAGCGCCCGTCCCTACAAGCTGGGACGAAGCGCCGCAAAACGGGCTGCACGCCCGCAAAAGCTCTTCGCTTAACCACCCAGCTTAGATGCCCTCGCCCGCATATTCGCGCGCTCGCATCCGTTACTCGGCTGGCCTGTATCGACGACCATCTCGGCGATGTCTACTAAGACGAACCTGCACGGCACGTCCGTTGGGACCGCAGCTCCGGGGTGATTTTCATCGGTCGCATGCACGGGTTCTCAGCGCACCCCGCTCTCTGTAGCATGCGGACGGCCGACTACTCGTCCCCATCAACGCTTATGCGGTGTATGCTAGCACGTTCCGCGCCGGCGAAAAACCCTCAACACTGGTTTTATACGTTCGAAATTTCTCGCTATTGCAACCCTTCTCTAGGAGCAAAATACCTGAAAGCACTCTATCGAACGAAAGAAGGTTGCTATGCGCACGATTGGAATGAGCGACTACACCGTTGGCGAGGATTGCTTTACCGAGCTGCCCGCCGCACTGGCAGAGTACGGCGCGAAGAAGGTCGCCATCATTGGCGGCAAGCGAGCCCTGGCTGCGGCGCTGCCGGGCATCGAGGCGGCACTTGAAGGTACCGATGTCGAGGTCCTGGAGACACGCGTCTATGGCACCAACAGTACGCGTGCCAATATTGCCAAGGTTGTGAACTCCCCTGCCTGCCAGGAAGCCGACGTGCTCATTGCTTGCGGCGGCGGCAAGGCGCTCGACACCGTGAAGACCGCAGCCATCGAGCTCAAGAAGATCGTCTTTACGGTCCCGACGATCTGTTCCAACTGCTCCGCCGCGACCGCCATTGCCGTCGTGTACAACGACGACGGCTCGCTCGAGGGCTATTCATACCCCAACCGACCGGCGCACATCTTCATCAACCCCAAGATCATCGCCGAGGCACCGGCGGAGTACTTCTGGGCCGGCGTGGGTGATGCCCTGTCCAAGCAGCCCGAGGTCGAGTACGCCACGAGCGCCGGCAACTTGGAGCACACCGCCGGTCTTGGCCTGGCACTCGCCCACACCTGCTCCGAGCCGCTGTTTACCTATGGCGTCCAGGGTCTAGAGGACGTGCGCCAGGACCTGTCGAGCGAGGCCGTCAAGCAGATCGCGCTCGACATCGTGGTCAACACGGGCTACGTCTCCAACCTGACCAACCAAAACGATTACTACTACAACTCGAGCGTGGCACATGCGTTCTACAACGCCACGTGCAGCATTCCGCGTGAGGGCACCTACCTGCACGGCGAGGTCGTGAGCCTGGGCGTGCTGGTCCTGTTTGCCTATACGGGCGACACCGAGAACCTTGAACGCTACGCTGCCTTTAACAAGCAGATGGGCCTGCCCGTGACGCTTGAGCAGGTCGGGCTTTCCGAGGCAGACATCCCGGCCCTGTGCGAGTTCGCACACGCCACCAACGAGTGGAAGCAGGGAAACCCCGAGCCCTTCACCGACGAAAAGTTCGCCGCCGCCATCAAGGCCGCCAACGCCTACGGCCACTCTATCCTGGCCTAACCGACCAAAACCGCCACAAAGGGGACAAGCACCTTTGTGGCGTTTTTTATTGCCGTAACATGCTCGAGTCGAATTCGCTTGCCGGGATCACACGGTAGCCGTGGTGCAGGAGCAGGTCGACGAAAACGCCGTTACCCGCGGTGAGGGCGCCGTTAAAGGTTCCGTTGTAGATATGGCCCGCGCCGCACGAGGGACTACGGTCCTGCAGAATGCACGCGGCGATCTCTTCCGGCCCACCCGCCTGCTCGCACATGTCGAGCGCACGTTGGGCGCCTAGGCGAAATTCGCGATCGACCGAGATGCCCTCGCAGGTACGAACCTCTCCGTTCACAATCTCGGACGGCTTACGCGGAGTGGGCAGGCCGCCAAAAACCTCAGGACACACCAACAGGACCTCAGTCCCCGTGCGTTCGCAGGCCTCGACCAACGCACGATGGTAGTTGTCGAGCCCGTTATACTTGCAGCTCTCGCCCATCAAGCAGGCGCTCACCACGATCTTCATTTCCATCCCCCTCAAGCAAAACGCCCCATTTGAGAAAGCTGCTCAAATGGGGCGTCGGCGTTTACTGGCTCGGCCGCGGCTTTACTGCTGCTTGGGCATCAGCGGATTCTCGCGCGTGAGGAGGTTCATGAACTCCTCACCCGTGATGGTCTCCTTCTTGTACAGATAACGAGCCAGCTCATGGAGCTTGAACTTGTTTTCCTTGAGGATCTGCAGGGCGCGATCATGCGCGTCCTCGATCAGCTTAGCGACAATCGCGTCCACACGCTCGGCCGTACCGGGGGCGCAGGTGAGCGACGTATCCTGGTTGAGGTACGCATTCTGGACGGTACCGAGCGCCATCATGCCAAACTCGTCGGACATACCAAAGCGCGTCACCATGTTGCGGGCGAGCTTGGTGGCCTGCTCGATATCGTTGGCGGCACCGGTCGTCATCTCGCCAAAGATGAGCTCCTCGGCCGCGCGACCACCGCAGTAGACGGCGAGCTTATCCAGGACCTCCTGGCGCGTGGTCAGGAAGCGCTCGTCCTCCTCGACCTGCATGGTGTAGCCCAGGGCACCGCTCGTGCGCGGAACGATGGTGATCTTCGTGACCGGCGCAGAGCCCTTCTGGCGAGCGGCAACAATGGCATGGCCGATCTCATGGTAGGAAACGACCTGCTTCTCGTGGTCGGAAAGCACCGTGGACTTACGCTGTTGGCCGGCAATGACGACCTCCACCGACTCCTCGAAGTCGTCCTGGGTTGCACGCTTGCGACCTTCGCGAACGGCGCGCAGGGCGCCCTCGTTGATGATATTGGCCAAATCGGCGCCCGAGGCACCAGGCGTGGCGCGGGCAATCGCGGTCAGATCGATCGGCGGCTGGGTCTTCACGCTCTTGGCGTGCAGCTCAAGGATATTCTTGCGACCGGTCAAATCGGGCAGCTCGACGGGAATGCGGCGGTCAAAGCGACCGGGACGCAACAGAGCCGGGTCAAGGCTGTCGGGGCGGTTGGTGGCAGCAAGGACGACGATGCCCTTGTGGTTATCGAAGCCGTCCATCTCGGTCAGCAACTGATTGAGCGTCTGCTCGCGCTCGTCGTTGCCGCTAAAGCCGCCGCCATCACGCTTTTTGCCGATGGTATCGATCTCATCGATAAAAACGATGCACGGGGCCTTTTCCTTGGCCTGCTTAAACAGGTCACGAACCTTAGCAGCGCCGCGACCAACAAACATCTCAACGAACTCAGAGCCCGAAATGCTAAAGAACGGAACACCGGCCTCGCCGGCAACAGCCTTGGCAAGCAGGGTCTTACCGGTACCCGGAGGGCCAACAAGGAGAGCACCGCGCGGCAGCTTGGCGCCGATCTCCTCGTAGCGCTGCGGCTTCTCCAGAAAGTCGACGACCTCCTTGAGAGATTCCTTGGCCTCTTCCTGGCCGGCGACGTCCTTAAAGGTCACGCCCACGTCCTTGGAGGCGATCACGCGCGCGCCGGACTTACCAAGTCCGCCGCCGCCAAAACCGCCGCCGCCAAAGTTCATCGACGGGCCGTCATCGCCCATAGCCTTCTTCATGCGGCGGTTGAGCCACCAACCGATGAGGAAGAAAATCGCCATGGGAAGAATGAGTGTGAGCAGGTAGTAGGTCATCAAACCCGAGTTCTTATCGGGAACGACCGACTCCAGCGAAGCGCCAGACTCAAGCACGCGATCGGTAAAGCCCGCATCGTTCGGCACACCGGTCGTCTTATAGGCGATGTTCTCGTCCTCGCCCTTCTTGGTGTAATAAATCGAGTAATCGTCCGTGTTGTACTCGACCTTGTCGACACTCTTCTTATCGAGGGCTTTGACAAACGTCGAGTAATCGGTCTTCGTAATCTGCTGCGTGTGACCGATGTTGGGGAACAGAACGGTCGAGAGCACGAGGTAGACGACGAAGGCGATGAGCACGTAGAGGATCATATTCCGTCTACGCTTGTTGTCATCCATCTCCATCTGCTTGAACTCCATCTACTGGGGTTGATAATGCTTTCTAGAATACCCAACCCGGACGGCGATAAACCGACGCCGGGCACGAAAGGACAGAGATGGCATCACTGTAAGTCGGCAAGGTTCAAATCTATACAGGCGACGGCAAGGGCAAGACGACGGCTGCGCTGGGGCTCGCGCTGCGCGCGACGGGCTACGGACTCGACGTTCTTAGGCTGCAGTTTGCCAAGAAACTTCACTGCGCCGAGCATGATGCGGCGCCCCGTTTGGGTCTGCGCATCGTACAAGCCGACCGCGACACGCCCGAGGCCTGCGCGGCGCAGATCATGGAGCTCGCATGCGAGCAGATATCACAGGTCGATGTTCTGATTTTGGACGAACTCGGCGAGGCCATGCGCCGAGGTTTCGTGACGCGCAAGGATGTGGAGGGGCTGATCGCACTGAAGCCTACCACCACAGAGCTCGTGCTCACCGGCCGCGGGCTGCTGCCGTTGGCCGACCTCGCGGACTTAGTCACCGAAATGCGCCCCGTCAAACACTACTTCGACGAAGGCCTCTTAGCCCGCCAAGGCATCGAATACTAATTGATCCGAAGGGGACGGAGGAAAACGGATCATCGACATCGCGACGGAGAGCAATGATCCATTTTCCTCCGCCCCAAGGGATCATTGGGCGGTGGCGCGGCCGAGCCAGTTGCCGCTGTGGTGGTAGATGGTGAACATCATGGCGGTGATGAGCCAGGTTACGGGGTAGACCAGCAGCAGGTGCTCAAGCGACGGATCGAACGGCATAATCGCAAACACCCAGATCACCCTGAGCACGACGGTGCCAAAAATCGTGAGCAGCATGGGCTGCAAGCTCACGCCGGCGCCGCGGATGGAACCCGAGGCGTTCTCGATAATCGAGAAAATCGCATAGAACGGCGCAATGAAATGGAGGATGGTCGTGGTGTACGCCGAAATCGAAGCATCGTCGACAAACAGGCGCGACAACGGACCCGAGAACACCAGCAGCACGGCAGACAGGCCACCAATGAGCATAAACGACAGCACGAGCGACGTATGGTAGCCCTTTCGCATGCGCTCGTAGTTGCGCGCACCAAAGTTCTGTGCCGAGAACGTGGTAATCGACACGCCAAGCGCCTCGGTAACCATCCAGACAATGCCATCCAGGCGGCCCGAAAGACCCCAAGCCGTGGTGACATCGGCACCAAACGAGTTGACCGACACCTGAATCAAAACGTTGGAAATCGAATACGCAGCAGACTGAAAGCCAAGCGGCAGACCACACGAAATCATGCTCTTACAAATACCAGGATCAATGCCGAGTTTGGACAGTGAAAGCCGCCACGCACCCGGTGCGTGCATCATACGAATCACGATCATCGTGGCATTGGAGCAAATGGTCAGCGCCACCGCGATGCCGCAGCCCAGAGCCTCCATATGAAGTACGGCAACGAAGATGACATCCAGCACCGCATTAACAAGGCAGCCGGAAGCGATGATCACAGCGGGCCCGCGCGTGTCGCCCACGGCGCGCAGCAATGCCGTTCCCATATTGAGCAGCAGCGCCGCAACCATGGCGGCAAAATAGCAACGGGCATAGGCCACGCCCTCGGCCAATAGTTCATGCGGCGTATTCATAAGCACCAGCATGGGCTCAACGAACACTATGCCAAGAATCGAGAAAACGATTCCGCCCACCAGCGCGAGCGTCATGGCCGTATGGACCGATCGGCTCAGGCGCTCGTCATCGTGCTGGCCAAAAAACTGGCCCGTAATGACCGCGCAGCCGGCACCGACGCCAACGCAAAAGCCAATGCAGAGCTCGGTGAGCACCATCGTGGCCTGAATGCCACCCAGCGCGAGCTTGCCGCCAAACTGACCGACGATATAGGTACCGATAAGCGTGTATGCCTGCTGAAAGAACGAACTAAAGAAGATGGGAACGCACAGCGACAGCAGCTGCTGCCAAATGACACCCTGCGTTACATCGATAGCCGTAGATTTCTTAGCCACACGCCCTCCCCACTAGCGTACGTCATACAACAAAACGGCAATTTAAGACCAAAGCCGACACCAGCTTAGCACCGACCAGCGTCGGCCGAAACGCCCCGAACCACAGCCCGGTGCGAAATATCTGTTTAGTGATACAGCCCCGGCTGGTAGTGGTACTCGTTGCTCACATGCGGGCACAGCTGCCAAAAGGCGACAGCACTTGCCGCGGCCACGTTAAGCGAATCGACCCCGTGCGCCATCGGAATGCGCACGGCTCGGTCGCAGCCAGCAATGGTCTTGGCGCCTAAGCCAGCACCCTCGGTGCCCATAAAGATTGCCAGGCGGTCAATCTCCTGCAGCGCGGGATCGTCCAACGACACCGAATCATCCGTCAACGCCATCGCGGTACACGAAAAGCCGGCATCGTGCAGCGCCGCCAGCCCATCATGCGGCCATACGCGCGCCTCGCTGCCAATGCGTGTCCAGGGCACCTGGAACACCGTGCCCATGCTCACGCGGGCCGAGCGACGGTACAGCGGATCGCAGCACGTCGGACTGACCAAAATACCGTCGACATTGAGCGCAGCCGCCGAGCGGAAAATCGCGCCGACGTTGGTGTGGTCGACAATGCCCTCGAGCACGCACACGCGCACCGGGCGCTCCCCCGCCGCCTCGACGACGCCACCCAAGAACTCGGCTACCGGAATCTGACGCGGGCGACGGAACGCCGCGAGCGCACCGCGCGTCACGTTAAAGCCCGTCAGCTGCTCCATAAGCTCCATCGAGGCCACGAACACGGGAACCGGGCCCGCACCTTCGCGTACCGCCAGGCGCTCAAACAGCGGCATCATCTGGTCGAGCCAGCGTTCGCCCAAAAGAAAGCTCACCGGCTCGTATCCGGCACGCACTGCGCGCTCGATAACCTTGGCACTCTCGGCGATAAAGATGCCCTTTTGCGGCTCCAGCACGCAGCGCAGCTCACGCTCGGTCAGTCGCACGTAGGCATCAAGCCGCTCGTCCTCGAGCGAATCGATTCGCAGCACCTCAACGGCATCAGTCATAGCAGCCTGCCCGCACCTTTCTTTGCAGCACCTATACAAATATCGGGGCAACGCCATGCGCTGCCCCGCCACTCATTCCAACCCGATAATACCGAAGGGATAATCGGGTTTACGCCTCAACGCGACGATACGTCACGAACTCATAATCGAGACCCTCGTCACCCTCGCCCGCGGCAATCGTGGCAACACCGCCACGCCGCGCAATCTCCCACGCGGGATCGGCATCCAGATCGGGAAAGTACGTATCCACGTCATGCACGCAGTGGTTATGCGTAACCTCGGCCTCCGCGCAATACGGCAAAAACTGCCGATAGACATCGCCGCCACCGATCACCCACGCAACGGGTTCATCGGCAACCGCGGCGAGCGCTTCGTCAATGCCATGCACCACGTCAACGCCCTCGGGGGCAAAGCCCTCGTCGCGCGTGAGCACAATGTTGCGGCGATTCCTGAGCGGACGCCCACCGGGAAAACTCAGCAGCGTCTTGCGCCCCATAATGACCGGGCAACCTTTGGTGCACGCCACAAAATGGCGCATGTCGGCGCGATTGGACACCACCATGTCGCCCTCGCACCCAATACCCCAGTCATCGCACACGGCGACAATGGCAGAAAGCTTACACGTCATGCGCGTCACCTACACCGCGATGGGGATGTTCTTGACCTGCGGGCCGTGCTCATAGCCCTCGACGATCAGGTCATCGGTCGTAAACGCGTAGAAATCATGCACATCGGGGTTGAGCGTTACCTTGGGCGCGGCAAACTGCGGACGCTCGATAAGTTCGCGGATGATATCGACATGACGGTCGTAAATGTGGGCATCGGCAATCACGTGCAGCAGCTCGCCAGCGATCATATCGACCGACTGCGCAACCATCATCAGCAAAATTGCGTACTGGCACACATTCCAGTTGTTCGCGGCCAAAATATCCTGGCTACGCTGGTTGAGAATCATGTTGAGCGTCGGCTTGTCGTCCTGCGGACGCTGTGTGACGTTATAGGTCACGCTGTAGGCGCACGGATACAGATGCATCTCAGACAGATCGCTGAACACGTACGTGTTCGTCATAATACGACGGCTGTACGGCGTGTGCTTGAGGTCGTACAGCACGCGGTCCATCTGGTCAAAGTCACCCTCGGCGTAATGGCTCTTCTGCCCAATCTGATACCCGTAGGCCTTACCGATGGAGCCGGTCTCGTCGGCCCACTCATCCCAAATATGGCTGTTGAGGTCATGTACGTTATTGGACTTCTTCTGATAGATCCACAGGATCTCGTCCATAGCGGACTTGAGCGCCGTACGACGCAGCGTAAGCGCGGGGAATTCCTCGCGCAGGTCATAGCGCGCCGTAACGCCAAAGTTTTTAATGGTATAGGCAGGAGTGCCGTCCTCCCACACCGGGCGTACCTTTTGGCCCTCGGTCGTGGTGCCATGGTCCAAGATGTCGCGGCACATGGATACAAACTGTTGATCAGCTTTGCTCATTGACCCTCCTGTCAGTCGCCTACAAGCGAGATTCATTGTAGCCCAGGCGCACGCGGTCCCACAGCCCAAACATAAGCCCTCATTTTCTGACATATGCCAGAATTTCCTTGCTCTGCGGAGCACACGCGCTATTCTATTGTTGACATATGTCAGATAAGGAGGGTGCATGGCAGGAAGACGCGAGAAACTGCGCCGCGTCGGGATCATCCCCGAATACCGCGGCTTTACCCCCGATGGCCTGGCGAGCGGAGACGCCATCGACATGACGATCGACGAACTCGAGGTGCTGCGCCTGTGCGACCTGGAAAGCCTTAACCAAGAGGCAGTCGCACAGCAGATGGGCATCGCGCGCGCCACGGTGGCGGCAATCTGCAGCCGTGCGCATCGCAAGGTAGCAAATGCGCTGGTCAACGGACGAGCGCTCATCATCGAGGGCGGCAATATCGCGTACTCCCCCATCACCACAGCGACGGCCGCATGGCCAGCAAAGGAGGTCGACACCATGAGGGTGGCAACCACGTACGACAACGGCAACATCTTTATGCACTTTGGCCGCAGCGAGCAGTTCAAGATCTACGACATTCAGGACGGCAAGGTGCTCAACGAGCAGGTCGTGGGCACCGGCGGCACCGGCCACGGCGCCCTGGCGGGCCTGCTCGCCAACGGCGGTGTGGACACGCTCATCTGCGGCGGCATCGGCGGTGGCGCCATCAACGCGCTTGCCCAAGCCGGCATCACGGTATACGCAGGTGCCCAGGGCAGCTGCGACGCTTGCGTCGAAGCCCTTATTGCCGGCACGCTCGCACAGAACGGCGAGGCCACATGCGGCTGCCACGGCCATGACCACGGCCACGCCCACGAACACGGCGAGTCCTGCAGCTGCCACGACCATCACGAGCACAAGGGCCACGAGGGCTGTGGCTGCCACTAACGGCACGACACCGCGAGCTCGGGGCGCGACGCTGAACGCAACCCAACAATCAAAGCCAACAACAAAGGCCACCCGGTAGCTTCCGAGTGGCCTTTGCCATATCAAACTGGAATTAGAGCTCTATTTCTTATTACGCATCTGTGCTTCCATCTGGCGCAGCAGCTCCATATCGGACTTGGGACCGCCCGTACCCAAGCCGCCCATGCCGCCCAGACCCATAGCGTCCAGGCCAGGGATATTGGGCATGCGCATCCTCTTGCCCTTCTTACCCTTTTTGCCCTTCTTGCCGCCGGCCTGTGCCTGATTGGCCATCGTGCGCATGCGGCCCATCATC
This sequence comes from uncultured Collinsella sp., assembly GCA_902493535.1. Lineage (GTDB taxonomy): Bacteria > Actinomycetota > Coriobacteriia > Coriobacteriales > Coriobacteriaceae > Collinsella. The sequence goes on from CABUQG010000010.1 coordinate 12,850, forward strand.
TTATTCATCTCGCCCCACTGCTTCATAAGGCTGTTGACCTCGGTGGGGGTTACGCCGGCGCCCTTGGCGATACGCGCGCGGCGCTGGCCGTTGATGATGGAGGGACGCAGGCGCTCCTCCTTGGTCATCGACATGATGATGGCCTCGTTCTTATCGAAGATGCCCTCGTCCAGGTTGCCGCCCATCTGGTTGAGCGCACGCTGACCACCGGGGAGCATGCCCAGGATACCCTTCATGCCGCCCATCTTTTTGACGGCTTTCATCTGGTCGAGCATATCGTTCATGGTAAAGCCCTCGCGCAGCATGCGCTCGGCAGCCTCAAGCTGCTCGGCGTCGGCTGCCTCCTGGGCCTTCTCGATAATGCCGACAACATCGCCCATGCCTAAGATGCGCTTGGCCATGCGATCGGGATAGAACGGCTCAAGCGAATCGGGTTTCTCGCCCATGCTCACAAACTTGATGGGCTTACCGGTCACCTGACGCACCGAAAGTGCGCCACCGCCACGGGCATCGCCGTCGAGCTTGGAGATGATCACACCGTCAAAGTCGGTGCGATCGGCGAAGGTCGAAACGACGTTGACGATGTCCTGGCCGGTCATGGCGTCGACGACCATCAGCACCTGGTCGGGCTTGACGGCCTTCTTGATGTCGACGGCCTCCTGCATCATCTGCTCGTCGATCTGAAGACGACCGGCGGTATCGACGATGACCACGTCACGCAGGTGGTCGACGGCCTCTTGGATGGCGCCCTTGGCAATATCGACCGGGTGCGCGCCGTCACCGCGGAAGACCGGCACGCCGATCTCGCCACCGAGCGTGGCCAGCTGGTCGGCAGCAGCGGGACGGTAGACGTCGCACGCGGCGAGCAACGGCGAGCGACCCTGCTTCTTGAGCAGGTAGGCCAGCTTTACGGCAGCCGTGGTCTTACCGGAGCCCTGCAGGCCCACGAGCATGATGACATTGGGAATACGGTTGCTAAAGACGAGCTTGCTCTCGGTGGAGCCGAGCATCTCGGTAAGCTCGTCGAGCACGATCTTGACGACGTTTTGCGCCGGAGAGAGCGACTCCATGACCTCTGCGGTCATGCAGCGCTCCTTAGTCTTGGCGACGAACTCCTTGACAACCTTAAAGTTAACGTCGGCCTCGAGCAGCGCCATGCGAATATCGCGCATGGCCGAAGTAATATCGGCCTCGGTCAGCTTGCCCTTGCCGCGCAGGCGGTCAAATGTGTCGTTGAGGCGATCGCTCAGGGAATCAAACACTAGTCACTCCTTAATTGGACTCGCCCACCAGGGCGCGGCAGAAATCTTTGGCATTGAACTCCTGCAGGTCATCGACCTGCTCGCCCACGCCGATGCGCAGGATCGGGAGCTTGAGCTTCTCGGCCACGGCCATGGCGATGCCGCCCTTAGCCGTGCCGTCGAGCTTAGTCATGATAATACCGTCCAGGCCCAGCGCCTCGTTAAACTCGAGCGCCTGGTTCAGACCGTTTTGGCCCGTCGCGGCGTCAATCACAAGCACGACCGAAACCGGCATGGGACCGGCGGCCATATTGGCGGCGCGCTTACGGGTCACATTGACCACCTTGGCAAGCTCGCGCATGAGCTCAGGGCTCGTGTGTAGACGGCCGGCGGTATCGATAAGCACCAGGTCGCTGCCGCGCTTGTCGGCCTCGTCGAGCACGTCGTAGCAAACACTTGCCGGGTCGGAGCCGCGGTCGCGCTTGATGACGGGGACGCCAGCGCGCTGGCCCCACACATCAAGCTGCTCGATGGCGGCGGCGCGGAAGGTGTCGGCCGAACCGATCACCACGTTCTTGCCGCGGGCAGTCATGGCGCTCGCGATCTTACCGACCGTCGTGGTCTTGCCGGCACCGTTAATGCCCACAAACAGCACGCAGCTCGGCGTATCGGAGAACGGATCTCGCTCGATGGGCACAAAGTGCTGCTCAAGCTGCTCGGCCAGGGCGCGGCGAAGCTGCGGAGCGGTCTTGAGGTTCTTCTTGGCCGCGGCATCGCGCAGGTCATCGGAGACCTTGATAGCGACCTCGGCGCCCATGTCACCCATTACGAGGGTGTCCTCCAGGTCCTCCCAAAAATCCTCGTCGACCTCACCGCCAAAGTAGAAGACCTCGTTGAGGGCCTCGCGGCTGCGCTCAAGTCCGCGCGAGAGAGCATCGAAGAATCCCATTATGCATTCACGACCTTTCCGGTTTCGCGATCGAGTTTTTGCGAGACGACGCGACTGACGCCGTCGGCTTGCATCGAGACGCCATAGAGGACGTCAGCGTCCTCCATAGTACGGCGCTGATGCGAGATAACCAAGAGCTGCGTATCGGAACGCAGCACATCGAGGGCTCCGATGAGCTTGGACAGGTTAGCGTCATCAAGCGCCGCCTCGACCTCGTCCAGCACATAGAACGGAACCGTACGTGTGCGGTACACGGCAAAAAGCAGGGCGAGCGCCGTCAGACTCTTCTCGCCGCCCGACATGAGCATCATCTTGGTGATGCGCTTGCCGCGCGGCTGCGCCACGACCTCGATACCCGTCTCGGCAGGATGCTCGGGATCGGTCATCTCCAGATGAGCCTGGCCGCCCGGGAAGAGCATAGCGAAGATCTCGCGGAAGTTCGCGTCGACCTTCTCAAACGTCACCAGGAACGCCTTGCGCATCTTGCGATCAATGGCCACCGTGATCTTGGTGAGCGCCTTGCGCGCGCTCTCCAGATCGGCCAGCTGCTCCTCGATGTAGTCGGCGCGGCGCTTGAGCTGCTCGTACTCCTCCATGGCAACTTGGTTAACGGGACCAAGGTTGTTGATCTGGCGCACAAGCTGGTTGAGTTCGCGCTCGGCGGCATCGCGGTCCGTGGGCACCGGAAGCATGAGCGCTTCCTCGAGCACCGTCGTGCCATCGGCGGTAATGGCCTTGATGGCAGCCTCGACCTGCACCTCGAGCTTGCCACGCGCGACCTTGAACTCGTTTTGCGCGGCGGAGGCGGTATCGACTCGCTCCTTAGCGCGGGCAACCTCTGCCTTGGCATCCTCGATGGTCTTCTTGAGCGAAGCGGAGTCCGCCTCCTCCAGAGAGGCCTGGTCACGCAGGCGCGCTGCCCAATCCGACGCGCGTTCCAACAGGGCAGAATAGCGTTCGTGCATGGGGTCGACGCGCAGGCGCAGCAGCTCGAGCGAGCGCGAAGCCTGGCGTGTTCCGCGGATACGACGGTCGATGCCCTCAAGACGATGCTCAAGGTCGGGCACGCGGCCCTTCAGCGAACGCAGGCGCTCGCTCGTCTGGGCCAGGCGCACCTTGGCATCGGCGAGCTTACCGGCGGCCTCGGAATCGTCACGGCGAACGCGATCGAGCTCATCGTTGGCCTCGGCAATCTGGAGACCCAGGTCGCTTGCCTGTGCACGCGCCTCGTCACGCGAACGGGTGAGCTCGTCAACGCGCGGGCGCGCGGCACGAACGGCCTCGGCAGCCTGCTCGCGGCGCTTGGAGATGCGCACGCGCTCGACCTCGGCATTGTTGGCGCTTTGCTCCAAGCGGCCGATCTCGGAGAGCAGCGAGCGGCGCTCGCCCTCAAGACGGGCGATCTCACCGGCGGCATCGCCCTCGGCGGCACGGGCCTCCTCGACGGCAACGTTGGCCTCGACGACTTGGTCCGAAGCATGCTCAAAGATGGCAGCCAGATCGGGTTCCAGGCCCTCGAGCTCACGGATGCGGCGCTTGCGCTCCAAGGCACCCAAAGCCTCGCCGGCATCAAGCCCCACGCGCACCAGGCCGCCGCAGGCGACGCGGGCGCCATCGGGGGTCACGTAAGTCACGCCTTCAACGACCGGCGCCGACAGCGCGGCAGCAAGATCGTCAACGACGTAATAGCCGCCGAGCAGCGCCTCGACGACGGGACCGTAGCCTGCGCGCACGGACAGACGATCAACCAGACGGGTACCGGAGGCGCCCTCAGCGGCGGTAGAGCCGCTCACGCCGCGCGCCACCAGCAGTGCCTCGCCCGAGGCCTTCTTTTGGTCCAGAGCCGCACGACCGGCACGCTCAAGCGTGGCGGCGTCATCAAACAGCAGCGCATCGATATCGCCGGCGAGCAATTGCTCAACCAGGCCCTCAAGCTCGCGCGGGGCCTCCAGCACGTCGCCCAGACGACCCAAGACATCGTCGCCCAGCGCACCCACCAGACGGCTCACGAGCGGCGAGCTGTCGGCCATGCGGGCATCGAGTTTCTTTTGGCTGGCAAGCTCCGAGCGCACCTCGGATAACTTGTTGCGTGCCTCGCTCTCACGGGCACGCAGGTCCTTCAGGGCCGCGCGTGCCGTCTCGGTGGCCTCACGCGCATCGACCTGAGCCTGGCGCGCTTCCTCAAGAGCGCCCTCAAGCTCCTCGGCGCGGTCGCGACGGCTCTCGAGCGAAGCCATGACCTCCTCGAGCTGCTCGTCGATCTGCTCCAGGCGCGAGGCATACATGTTGTCCTCGACCTCGGCATTGCTCAGCGAGTCCTTCACCTTGGCGAGCTCGAGCGCGGCGTTGTCGGCCACGCGCTGCACATCGCGTTGCTCACGCGTAAGCTGCGAAATCTGATTGTCGAGCGCCACGCGCCGCTCGTGGAGCTCTGCGGCGGCAGGACCAACGGCGTCAACGTCCTCCTGGGCCTGCATGTGCGCGCCGGTCACTTCCTCAAGCTGCGCACGCGCGTCCTCGAGCTCCTCGACCACGCGACGACGCTGATGCTCGGAGCTCGAAATCTGCCCGCGCATGTCAGACAGGCGCGACACCATGTTGTGACCCTTTTCCTCGAGCAGGCGCATGTCGGAGTTAATACGGCCGACCACATCTTGCATATGGCGGCGCTGCTCGCCCAAGTCGCCCACAAACAGGCCCTTTTCCTCAAGCATAACCTGGAGCTTCTCGAGCTCGCGCTCCTTTTCGCTCATGCGGTACTGCGCAAGCTCCAGCTCGGCAGCACCTTCCTTGGAGCGGCTCTCCAGGTCGTTCCACTGCGACTGCAGCGAACGAAGCTCATCGACAGCCAGCATCTGCGTAAGCTCGTTCGCGCGCGAGGACAGCTCTTTGTACTTGCGCGCGCGATCGACCTGACGCTCCAGCGGTCGCAGCTGACGGGCGATTTCCTTATTGATGTCGCGGGCACGCATCAGGTGCTCGTCCATCGACTTAATCTTTTTGAGCGCTCGCTCCTTGCGGCGCTTGTGCTTGGAAATGCCGGCGGCCTCCTCGATGAGGGCGCGACGCTCCTCGGGGCGGCTCTGCAAAATGGCGTCGAGCTTGCCCTGGCTGATGATGGAATGCGTATCCTTGCCCAGGCCCGAATCGTGCAGGATGTCCTGAATGTCCATCAGGCGGCACGGACTCGAGTTGATGAGGTACTCGCTTTCGCCCGAGCGATACATGCGACGGGTGATGGCGACCTCGTCAAAGTCGACGGGCAACATATGGTCCGAGTTATCGAGCACCAGCGTGACCTCGGCGACACCCACCGGCTTGCGCGCCGACGAGCCCGAGAAGATGACATCCTCCATGGCCTGGCCGCGCAGCTGCTTGGCGCTCTGCTCGCCCAGGACCCACAGAATCGAGTCAGAGATGTTCGATTTTCCCGAGCCGTTTGGACCGACGATGACGGTCAGGCCCGGCTCAAACGTCATATGGGCGCGGTCGGCAAACGACTTGAACCCCTTGAGCGTAAGGGACTTGAGATACACGGTTCCTCGCTTACACGTGCTTCTTGTTCAGAATCACGCCGTTGGTGGTGTAACCCATGCGGTCGAGCGCTTCAAGCGCGGCAGCTCCCTCGGCTTCCTTCTTTGAGGAGCCGGAGCCGCGACCCTGGCGAATACCATCGATCAAAACCACAGCGGTAAAGGTGGGCGCATGCGCCGGGCCCTCGGAGCCAACGAGCTTGTACGCCGGGGGCTCGTGACCGTCGGCTTGCACGCACTCCTGCAAAAACGACTTGGGGTTCGCAGGATGCTCGGCACGCTCGGAAGCCAAATGCGGCTTAAGCGTACGGTGAATGAACTCCGCCGCAACGTCCCAGCCGGCATCCAGGTACAGCGCGCCCACGAGCGACTCATAGACGTTCTCGAGGGCCGAATGCAGGCCGCGCGCACCGGTACCGGTCTCGGAGGCACCAAAGATAATGATGTCGTCGATGCCCAACTCGTGAGAAACCTCGGATAGCGTGGCGCCCGAGACGAGCGACACCTTCAAGCGAGTGAGCTTGCCCTCGTCAAACTCGGGATAGGACTCAAACAGGGAGCGTGCGACCACAGCGCCCAAAATGGAATCGCCCAAGAACTCAAGGCGCTCATAGCTGGCAGAAACCGGCTGGCCCTCGACTGCCGAGGGATGCGTAAGGGCCGCGCGCAGCAGCACCTTATTGTTGAACTCGTGGCCCAGGATTTCCTGGGCGCGCGTAAGTCGTTCGGATAAAGCCAAGACTTAGGCCTCCTTGGCAGCTTCGATAGCGTCGACGGCGTCGGCGACAGAGTTGAGCGAGAGCAGGGTCTCGTCATCGATCTCGAGGTTGAACTCGTCCTCGATAGCCGTAACCAGCTGCAGGCGCTCGAGCGAGTTGGCATCGAGGTCGTCAAAGGTGGTCTCCTCGCTAATTTCGGCAACATCGACGCCCAGAACGTCAGCAGCGACCTCGGCGATCTTGTCGAAGATTTCGGAGCGGTCCATAGCGCTTCCTCTCATAGTACATGAATACCAAAAGAATGGTACCGCCCGGGCGGTACCAAGACACGGTTCTGATTCTACCCCACGACGTGCGCCGCGAAGCACATAACAGCGCTCTAACTCGCTCTTACAAAACGATACTGTCCATAGAGTTGGCGACATTCTCGACCAGCCCGGCGCGCACGGCTTCGGCCGCCGCGAGCGTACCGTTTTTGACAGCCTCGACCGAGGTGGCGCCATGGCCGATCAGGACCACGCCGCGCAGGCCCAGAAGAATCGCGCCGCCCTTGGCGTCGCCAGAGAGCTTGGCCTTAATCTCGCGCATCTGCTTTTTGATGAGCAGCGCGGCGATCTTGGTGCCGAGCGAGGCCATAAAGGCGCCCTTGAGCTCCTGCAGCAAAAACTTGGCAGCGCCCTCGGTGGCCTTGAGAGCGATATTACCCGACATGCCATCGGCAACGACGACATCGAAGTTACCTGAGGTGAGGTCGGTGCCCTCGCAGTTACCAACAAAGCCGGGAACGGCGGCCTTCATAGCAGGGAAACAGGCCTTGGTAAAGTTGGAGCCCTTCTCATCCTCGGTGCCATTGGCAAGCAGGCCCACGCGAGGATGCTCGATGCCCAGGACGACGCGGGCATAGGCGCTACCCATCTGGGCAAAACGCACCATGTCATCGACCTCCACATCGGGGTTGGCACCCATGTCGCACAGCACTGTCAGACCGCCGGCGCGATTGGGCAGCGCATTGGTCAGACAGGGGCGCACCGGCTGCTTCTTGCCTTCGGCCTGATACCTAAACGGCGTCACATAGGCGGTGGCGGCGGCGGTCATGGCACCGGTGGAGCCGGCGGAGAAGAACGCATCCGCGTTGCCCTTCTTAATGGCGCGGCAAGAAAGCACGATCGACGACTTACGCTTGGTCATCACGGCGCGAATGGGATCGTCATCCATGGCGATAACGTCAGGCGCCTCAAGGGCCTCAACACGTGCATGGGAAGCTGCAAAGGGATTGACGATTTCGGCGGGACCAGCTGCCAAGACCTCGATATCGGGATCGGCGGCAAGCGCAGCTTCGATACCATCGAGAACAACCTGAGGTTTCTCGTCTCCGCCCACAACGTCTACACAAACGCGAACGTTACTCATATACATGCTCCTTATACAAAAATGGCCGACTCATTGAGCCGGCCATTGTGGTTCCATTTGGAACGGCATCGCATCCAGAGTATACCGTTACTCGGTAACGATAACCTCGCGGTCCTTGTAGAAACCGCAGCTGGGGCACACGTGGTGCGGAAGCTTAACAGCGCCGCAACGGGGGCACGTGGACTGAGCCGCAGCCGAGATCTTCATGTTGGCGGAACGACGGGTGTGAGTGCGGATACGACCCTGCTTTTGTTTAGGTACGGGCATAGTGACCTTCCTTATGAACTATCCAGTGTGGCGATTACGCGCAAGTAGCGATACTACCACAGTTTTACTCATCAAGCTTGAGATTCTTCAATGCTGCAAATGGATTTTCCGTGGCAGCGGCCCATTCTGCCTCTGCCTGGGCGGCGCAATCGCATTGCTCGACGTTGAGATTGCAACCGCAAGTGGGGCAAAGGCCGCGGCAATCGGGCTTGCACAGGACAACGAACGGCGTGTCCATGACGACCGCGTCGTTGATGGGCTCTCCCAGATCGACGATGCGATCCTCGCCCAGGAGCTCGTAGCCGTCTTCGTAGGCCTCGGGATCCTCGGGCTCCTCAAAGAGGTAGAACTCCTCGATCTCGCCGGCGATATCAAACGAGGCAGGTTCCAGGCAACGGTCGCACTCGCCGGTGGCGTGCGCGCGGACCATGCCCGTGAGCAAGACACCGGTACCGGCATTGGTAAAGACAACGTCGTAGTCGATGCCGTCCTGAAGCTGGTACTCCTTCTCGCCTACCGTGTAGGTGGCGACATCGACCTTACCGGTCAGCGGATACGAATCTCCAGGAAACTCGAGCTGCTCGGAAAGATCGACGGTAACGCTCGGGAACTCAGCCATTACCACTGACCATTCTGTTGGGCGGCACCCTCGTTGAGCTGCTGACGGCAACGGGTAACGGTGCCGGTCAGGCTCTTGAGGTTCTCCTCCAGGTGCGTAAAGACCTGCTCTGCGTAGTCCTCGGCAGCATAACGCGTCTCGCGCTCGTACTGCTGGGCACGATCGCGGATGTCGTCGGCCTGCTGCTGCGCAAGGCGGACGATCTCCTGCTCACCGGCAATGGTGAGGGCCTGCTGCTGAGCGTCAGCGATGATGGAATCGGCCTGAGCGGCGGCGGAAGCCATAAGCTCCTCGCGCTCCTTAAGGATACGGCGGGACTTCTGCCACTCCTCGGGATAGCTCATGCGGATCTCGTCGAGGATGTTGAAGAACACGTCGGCGTCGATGACCTTGAACTGAGCGTTCTTGCCGAAAGGCGGCTTGGCTTCCTCGATCAGCCCTTCGAGCTCATCGACCAAGCTGACGATCCTATCGCCAGGATAATTCTCGCCCGGCATCCGGTCTCCTTTCATAGGTAACATATCATCGTGCTAGTTTACCACATGCCACCAGGCAATAAGAAACGTCACGAAAAGCGATGTTTGAGCGCTTCGACCACGTTGGACGGGACAAACGTCGATACATCGCTGCCGAGCGAGGCGATCTGGCGAACAACCGAGCTCGAGATATAGCCGTACTGCGGCGCACTCATGACAAAGATGGACTCCAGCTCGCTATCCAGGCGATAGTTAAGGTCGGCCTGCTGCAGCTCATATTCAAAGTCGGTCATGGCGCGCAGGCCCTTGACCACGGCCCCCGCCCCCTGCTCGCGAGCGAAGTCGACCAAGAGGCCGGTAAAGGGCAGGACCTCGACGCCGTCGATATCACCGAGCGCCTCGCGGGCCAGCGCCACGCGCTCATCGAGCATAAACGTGGTGCCCACGCCGTTTTTACCCTGCGACTCGGCAACAGCGACGATCACGCTGGGAAAGATGCGGCGGGCGCGGCGAATCACATCGATATGGCCAAACGTGATGGGATCGAAGGTGCCCGGGACGATCACGCGGTTGATGGTGTCATTCATGGGCGTCCTCCTGAAACGTCGTGGCATCGTTGTTGTCGGCATCTGCGCCGGCGCTGTCGCCCCCACCGTCGTCATCGCCGACCCAACGAAGCAGGTCGACCGAGGTAATGCCGTAGCGCTTCTTACGTACAGTCTCAAAGCCTACCGGATGCGCGCCCGCATCGGCGGCGGCATGCTCAAACAGGGCAAAAGCGCCAGGTGCAAGCAGACCCTGCTGAGCCAGGTTCTGCAGCAGTTCCTCGACCGGCTCGGCACCAAAAGCATAGGGCGGGTCAAGCAGGACCAGATCAAAGGGGGCGCCCGGTACACGACCGCGCGAGGCACTCGCCAGCATGTCGCCCGTGACCACGCGCCAACGCGCACGGTCACGGCAGAGCGACTCGATATTCTTGGTAATGAGCCGCGCGGCGTTGCGATCGATCTCAAACGTCGTGAGCAAGCGAGCCCCACGAGAGAGCATCTCTAACCCTAAGGCACCGGAGCCGCCAAAGGCGTCCAGCACACGGACCTCGTCCAGATCGAAGTCGAATGCCGACATGACCATAGATGCGCACGCCTCGCGTACGCGATCAGTCGTGGGGCGGGTGACATCGCGACCACGGGGCTCCTCGATCTTACGACCGCGCCATTCGCCGCCGATGATTCTCATCCTCCGCTGACCTCCTTAAAAATGTGTCGATATCGCATGGCGACCGCATCGCGCAGGGGGCGCGTCGCCACGGAGTCAAGGGTGCAAGCATACCGCAAGAGCTCGACCGCGTCCAAATGGGCCCACTCGATCAGTTCCTCGTCGGCATCCAGGTCGACAAAGCGCAGGGTCACACCACCATGCTGGCGATAACCCAGGATCTCGCCTTCATGGCGCAGGCGCAGGTCCATCTGGGCGAGCGTAAAGCCATCCGAGGTTTTTTCGAGCGATTGCAGACGATCTTGCGCCGCCGATGCGCCGCCGTTGCCCTTGGAGTGCGTCATGACCAGGCACGTGCCCGACACGCCGCCACGGCCCACGCGGCCGCGCAGCTGGTGCAGGGCAGCCAAACCAAAGCGCTCGCCGTTCTCGATGACCATGACGGTGGCGTTGGGCACGTCAACGCCCACCTCGACCACCGTAGTCGAGACGAGCACGTCAATCTCGCCACGCTTGAAGGCATCGATAACCTGGTCCTTCTCCCCCGCTGGCATGCGGCCGTGGAGGCGCTCGATAGTGAGACCCGGCAGCGCCAGACACAGGCGGTCGAGCTCGGTCGCCGTATCATGCAGCGGCACGGGGACCGTCACGCGGCCCTCCTCGTCGCGGGCGATACCGGGCACGTCCTCCAACTCATCGGCCGAGTCACTCGGCTCCACGAGCGGGCAAATCACGTAGGCCTGCTGACCTTTTTCATGCGCTTCGCTGATGGCGCCATAGGCGAGGTCGCGGCTCGACTCGGTGAGCACGCGTGTCGACACGCCAGCGCCAGGGACGGGCCGATGGCGGATGATGCTCGTATCCAGATCGCCGTAGACCGAAAGCGCCAGCGTACGCGGGATGGGCGTTGCCGTCATAACGAGCAGATCGGCACCGGGGCCCTTCGCGCGTAGGGCGTTGCGCTGGCCAACGCCAAAGCGGTGCTGCTCGTCGATGACAACAAGCGACAGATGCTTGAACGCAACGTTATCCGAAAGCACCGCATGGGTGCCAAAGAGCACGTCAAGCTCGCCCGATTCCAGCTGGGCATGGATGCGCTCGCGCTCTGCGGCCGGCGTGGCGCCCGTCAGAAGCGCCCAGGACATGCCGGCCTGCGAGAGCAGAGGGCCGGTCTTATCGGCATATTGGCGCGCCAGCACGCCCGTGGGCGCCATAACGCAGGCCTGCGTGCCGCTATCGGCAGCCACAGCCAGCGCGCAGGCGGCAACGGCGGTCTTACCGGTACCGACATCGCCCAGCAGCAGACGGTTCATCACGCGCCCGCCATCGCACATGTCATGCAGGATGTCTTGGAATGCGGCCTCCTGCTCGTCGCTCAGCGAAAACGGAAGGGCCTGTTTAAGCGCGCCCAGATGCTCGCCCGCAGTGTGGGCATAGGGCACCACATCGACCAGGCCGCCGTCGTTGCGCAGACGCAGCGCCAGCTGCAGGTAGAGGCACTCCTCGTAGGCAAGACGCCGGCGTGCGATGTCGCGCTCAGCCATGCTCGAGGGAAAGTGGATCGAACGCAACGCGCGGGCATTGCTCATGAGCTTCCGCTTTGCGCGCAGCGGCGCGGGAATCGGATCGAACGGATTGCCGACGACCTCGAGCGCGCCGCTTACGATGCGGCGCATCCACGCCTTGCTCACGCCATCGCTCACGTAATGGACCGGCAGAATGGTGCCTGCGGCGCGCCCGTCCTCGAGCTTTTCAAAGTGGGGCGAGGCCATCTGCTTAAAGCCGTAGGCAAACTCGACCTTGCCCATCACGGCCAGGCGGTCGCCCTGCTTAAGCTGCTGGGCAATCCAGGGCTGGCGGAAAAAGGCGACCTGCAACACGCCCGTCTCGTCCACCAGCGATACCTCGGTCACCTGCATGCGCGGACGCGGCTGCTTTTGGACGATGCGGTCGACCGTGGCGATGATGGTGCACACGGTACCGATGGGCGCCATCTCGATGGACCACGAACGGGTAAAGTCGAGGTATCGATGAGGGATATGGAGAAGGAGGTCCCCCACCGTCCGAATTCCCAGACGGCGAAGGGCCTCCTCACGTTTACCCGAAACATATTTGAGTCGCGCGATATCCTCGTCGAGCGCATTGCTCTGGGCAAAGCGCTCCGAGACGCGCGGCACGGAGCACAGCTCGGACATGGGCAGTTGCCTACTCGATCGAGAAGATCACGGGATAGAGCGGCTGCTCGCCACGATGGGCGTCAATCTCCAGATCGGGCTGAGCCTCCTCGATAGCGTCGACGATCTCCTGGAAGGCCTCATCGGACAGCTCCTCGCCGGCCAGAATCGTCAGCGCGTCGCCCTCCTCTTCCTCCTGCATGCGGTTGATGCAGTCGAGCGTGACCTGCTTCACGTCGGAGCCGACCACGTCGATGGAGCCGGCGATGATACCCATGACGTCACCGGAGTGAATCGGAGAACCGTCAGAGGCACTGGAGTCGCGCACGGCGCGGGTGACCTCGCCATCGCGGACCTCGCTGATGGCGTCGACCATGGCGGCGACGGCATCCTCGAGCTCGGAATCGGGCAGGACCGCGAACAGCGCGGAGAAGGCCTGCGGGACGGTCTTGGTGGGAACGACGGCGACCTTCTTGTCGGTGCAGGCTGAGGCAGCGGCCTCAGCGGCCATGCGGATGTTGCCGTTGTTGGGCAGAATGATAACCGAGGTCGCGTTGACCTGGTCAACGGCGCCCAGCAGGTCTGCAGTCGAGGGGTTCATGGTCTGACCACCAGACACGATCACGTCGACGCCGAGGGACTTGAGGATGTCTGCCTCGCCGGACCCAGCGGCAACGGCGACAAAGCCCAGGGCCTTCGCGGGCTCAGTGGCCTTCTCCTGGTCCTCGTGAATCTTGGCGGTACGGTCGTGGGCCTCCATCTCCATGTTGTGGATAAAGACCTCGTAGATCTGACCGAGCTGCAGCATGTGCTCGAGCACCAGGTTGGGGGTGTTGGAGTGCACATGAATCTTGTAATCGGGGTAGGCACCCACGAGCAACTCGCAGTCACCCATGGAGCCCAGGAACTTAAGGCACTCGTCCTCGTCAAACGGGGCGTCGGCCTTAAACAGGAACTCGTTGCAGTAACGGAATTCCGAGCCCTCCCAGTCGTCGTTGGCCTCGATCTCAACGCGGCCAAGAGCGGCATCTCGGGCAGAGCCGGCAGAGTCAAACGTAGCGGAGAAATCCTCGACAACGGTGCTGCGGCCAAGCGCGGCAGCAACAAAGTTCTCGAGGAAGATGGCAAAGCCAAAGGCGCCGGAGTCGACCACGCCGTTCTCCTTCAGAACAGGCAACAGGTCGGGCGTGCGAGCGACGGACTGATATGCCTCGACGACGATGGCGTCGAGCGCGTCCTCGGCCGAGAACTTCTTCTTCTCGCACTCGTCGGCCTTGGTCGAGACATCGCGCAGGACCGTGAGGATCGTGCCCTCGATGGGCTTGCGGACAGCCTGGAAGGCAACCTTGACGGCACGACGGAAGGCGAAGGCAATGTTGGCGGACGTAATAGGCTCGTCGGCAGAGACAAGGCCCTCGGCCACGCCGCGAAGAATCTGCGAGGTAATAACGCCGGAGTTACCGCGAGCGCCCATGAGAGAGCCGTGGGTGATGGCACCGGCGATGGCCTCCATATCGGCATCGGCGGGAAGGGCGGAGAGCTCCTTGGTCACCGAGGCGAGCGTGAGCGACATGTTGGTACCGGTGTCGCCGTCGGGTACGGGGAAGACGTTGAGCTTGTTGATCTCCTCGGCCTTGTCGGAAACGGCAGCCGCAGCGATCGGAAAACAGGTGCGAATGGTCTTTGCAATCATGGGTATTTGAATCTCCGTTTTCGGATGCTAGTTCAGACGGCTCTTGAGCGCGTCGATATGGATGCCGATCTTAAGGCTGGCGGGATCGATCTGGGCAATCTCCTGCAGAGTGAAGGCAACGGAGCTCGAAAGATTGTGGCAGACGGACTTCATGTTGACGCCGTTCTCGAGCACGACGTGAAGATCGACCGTAAGGCCGTTCTCATCGGCGGAGACAAGCACGCCCTTGCGGAGGCGCTGACCGGCAAGCAGGCGCACGCTCTCGGCGCCCTGGAGCTGCTCAGCCATACCGACAACGCCATAGCACGTCATCGCGGCATAACCGGCAATATCGGCAATAACGTCGTTCGAGACGCTCAGGCTGCCGTTAATGGTCTCAGACACAAGAATCTCCTTTTCTTGGTGCTCGCGGCACCATGTCGTGGGAGCAATCATTGCAATATTCTACAACGACCGCGGCATGTTGAGGTGGTGGGCCTCGGGATTACATCCTCGACACGAAATGTTGATATGGTAACGTTCGCGAACGGCGATCGCGGCATGAAAAAACCCGCCGCATAAGCGACGGGTTTTACAACCTGGCTCCCCGGGTAGGACTCGAACCTACAACAGCGCGGTTAACAGCCGCGTGCTCTACCATTGAGCTACCGAGGAATTTAAAGCCCAACAGAAAGGGCTGGAAAATTCTGGCTCCCCGGGTAGGACTCGAACCTACAACAGCGCGGTTAACAGCCGCGTGCTCTACCATTGAGCTACCGAGGAATAGGTGCGTGCTCTCAAGCAACGAAGTTTATTATACGGACGAATCAGCTCAGGGCAAGAACTTTTTTAAAGAAATTTTCCGACCCAGTCATTGGGGACGTTCTTAAACGACTAGTC
This sequence comes from uncultured Collinsella sp., assembly GCA_902493535.1. Lineage (GTDB taxonomy): Bacteria > Actinomycetota > Coriobacteriia > Coriobacteriales > Coriobacteriaceae > Collinsella. The sequence goes on from CABUQG010000010.1 coordinate 28,025, forward strand.
ATTCAAGAACGTCCCCAACGACTACATGAAAGCGCCCCCAAGCGAATGTGCTTGAGGGCGCCTCTTGCTTGACTAGCTTTCGATATAGTCCTTGAGCTTGCTGCTGCGGCTCGGGTGGCGGAGCTTGGCCAGGGTCTTGGACTCGATCTGGCGGATGCGCTCGCGCGTGACGCCAAACTCGCGGCCGACTTCCTCGAGCGTACGGGGATGTCCGTCGACAAGGCCAAAGCGCAGCTCGATAACCTTGCGCTCACGATCGGCAAGCGAATCGAGCACCTGGGTGAGCTGCTCCTGCAGCATGGAGAAGCTGGCCGCATCGGGCGGAACGATGGCCTGGGAGTCCTCGATAAAGTCGCCCAGCTGGGAATCCTCTTCCTCGCCGATGGGGGTCTCGAGCGACACAGGCTCCTGCGAGATCTTCTGGATCTCGCGGACGCGGTCGGCGCTCATGTCCATCTCGGCACCGATCTCCTCGGGGGTCGGGTCGCGACCAAGGTCCTGAAGAAGCTGGCGCTGCACGCGGACGAGTTTGTTGATGGTCTCGACCATATGCACGGGAATACGGATGGTACGGGCCTGGTCGGCGATAGCGCGCGTAATAGCCTGACGGATCCACCACGTGGCGTACGTGGAAAACTTAAAGCCCTTCTGGTAGTCGAACTTCTCGACGGCGCGGATCAGACCGAGGTTGCCCTCCTGGATCAGGTCCAGGAACAGCATGCCGCGACCAACATAGCGCTTGGCGATGGAGACGACCAGACGCAGGTTTGCACTGATGAGCGCCTGCTTGGCTTCGAGGCCCACGTTCTCAATGCGCGTAAGACGACGCATCTCGGCACGCGTGAGTTCGAGCTCACCAGCATCGGCAGCCTCGAGCTTCTCGGTGGCCTCGAGACCGGCCTCGATCTTCATAGCCAGATCGACCTCTTCGGAAGCGGTCAGCAGGTCGACCTTGCCGATCTCCTTGAGGTACATACGGACCGGGTCGCCGGTCAGCATCACCGTGGAGGCATCGATGCCGCGCACGCGCGAACGCGAACGGGACGTGCGCACGGTGCGCTTCTTCTTGCTCTTGGAAGAACCCATCTCGGCGTCGGCCTGGCGGGCCATCTTGAGCTCGTGATCGTCGAGCGAGCCGGAATCGTGCTCGTCGTCATCGAAATCGTCGGTATCGGTATCGTTATCGTCATCGTCAACGTCCATGGGGGCGTCGTCGTTACCGCTCGCGGAGATAATCTGGATGCCGCTGTTGCGCAGCGCGGAATACACCGCGGTGAGCTGCTCATCAGTTACATCGATATCCTTCAGGGCGACCTGAATCTCGTCCTCGGTTACCGAAGTCCTGTTTGAGCCGTTGCCCATGAGCTTTGCAACGTAGGATTCCAGCCCAGCACCCGTGCTCTCAGTCTTTTTTGGCACAGATTCTCCCTTCATAGTCCACAGGACTCAATACTTTAGCACACACATAGACGTCTATACCCAAAAAGAGGACTGGATATAGGCGAGAATACGCTGGTTGACCACAACATCTAGGCCTGTTCGGTTCCTGCGGTCTCCAGACCAATCAAACGGAACGGGTCCGCCACGCCGCCGATCGACTTTTGCAGCTCGCGTTGACGCTGCGAATCCTGCGCGGCCTGCACGGTCAGCGCGCGACGGGCCTCATCATCGAGCGAACGGTCCTGGCGCAGCTTGGCCTGTGCGGCACGCATGCGACGCTTGATGGTGTAGAGCTCGAGCGTATCGAGCATAAACACGATGTTCGTCTCGGTGGGGTGCTTGCTCGTCGCCGAGATGCGCCCGGCACTCACAAGCGTTGCCGCATCGGGACACACCGACCGCGCCGCATCCATGCAGGCTGCAGGATCGGTTCCCGGCGGCGTTGCCAAAACAGCCCATGCGATGGACTCGTGACGTGGGTCAACCCACTCGATGGAGCAGATGCGGTCGGCATACGTGCGGAACAGGTCGGGGTAGCTCGTGAGCATGGTCAGCAGCTCGCGCTCCCCTGCCAAGGACTTGCGCTCTAGATCGGTAAGAACCATAGGGGCCGAGGCGTCTGTCGGGGCACTGGCGGGCGCAGCGCCCATACCATCAGGCACATCGATCGGCGGAAGATCGTCGACGACCTCCACGGGCGCGGCACCGTAGGCATCGAGCGGGACGTAGTCGTACGGCTCTTCTTCGACCGGCGCGGACACCGGCGGCGTCGCGCCCGATGCCCAAGCACCGCGACCGGCATCGCGAGAACCCGACGCCCGACTGCCCGTCCCGCCGGACCGTTCGGCCTGCGCCCTCTGGCGCTCATAGTTTTGCTCGCGACGGCGCTCCGCATCTTCGCGCTTGGCGACATCGCGAAACACGCGGCCCGAGCTCGCGCGCACGGTCTCCAGATCCAAACCCAGCAGATCGGCAATCTGGATAAAGTACGTATCGATCATATAGCTGTCACGAAGCGGATAGATGAGCGTCAGCGCGTCCTCCAGCGCCTTGGCGCGACCGCCCGGCGTGGTGATGTCGCTCGACTCCTGCAGCGAACGGTAGACAAAGTCCATAAGCGGCTCGGCAGCGTCGATGCGCGTCTGCAGTGCCTCGCCACCATGTGCGGTGATGAACTCCATGGGGTCGTTGCCGTCGGGGAGCACCACGCAGCGCAGGTCCATGGAATCCTGCTCGATAAACTGAATCGCGCGACGGGCGGCCTTTTGTCCGGCGGCATCGCCGTCGAACATATACACGATGCGCTTGGCAAAGCGAGTGAGCGTCTTGACGTGATGCTCCGTGAGCGCGGTGCCCAGCGTGGCGACAACGTTTTTAATCCCCGCTTCCCAACAGGCGATGCAGTCGGTATAGCCCTCTACCACGATGGCGGTATCCTGCGCGACGATAAACTCCTTGGCCCAATTAAAGCCGTAGAGGTTTCGCTTTTTATGAAACACGCTCGTCTCGGCGGTGTTGAGATACTTAGGCTGGCCGTCGCCCATAATGCGACCGCCAAAGGCAATGTTGTGACCCTGCTCGTCAAAGATGGGGAACATCACGCGGTCGTAAAAGCGGTCGGCAAGCTGCCCGCGCCCGCGACTCACGGCAACGTTGGCGTCGATCATCTCCTGCGGGGTAAAACCCGCCTGGGACAGGTGCGACACCAGCGCGTTACGGCCCGGTGCAAAGCCCAGGCAGTAGCGGCGGCAGACGTCGCCGCCCATGCCGCGGCTGGCAAAGTACTCGCGCGGACGGCCGTCCTTACCGCGCATGAGCATGGTGTGGTAGAACTGGGCGGTCTCGGCGCACAGATCGTAGATGCGGGCACGCTTGGTGCCGCGCTCGCGGCGATCTCCGGTGTCATGCAGCTCAATACCCGCGCGATCGGCCAAGTAACGGATTGACTCGGGAAAGCTCAGGTTCTCGCGCTTCATGATATACGTGAAAACGTCGCCACCCTCGCCGCAACCAAAGCAATGCCACACCTGCGTGGCGGGGATAATGTGGAAGGACGGCGTCTTCTCGCCATGGAAGGGGCAGCATCCCCAAAACTCATGGCCGCGAGGCTTGAGCTCGACCGTTTCCTGCACGATGGCAACCAGGTCAGACGCAGCGCGTACCTGGTCTTTTTCCTCATCGCTAATCACGGATGCTCACCCCCTGATCGCCCAAGTTGTGACGAATATCCTCGATATTACCCTCGACGGTCGCGATCAACTCATCCAGCGAATCGAACACACGCGAGGGACGCAGCCAGCGCGTAAACGCCAGCGAAACGGAAGCGCCGTACAGGTCGCCCGTATAACCAATTAAATTAGCCTCGAGATGCGCCGAAGCGACATCGTCGGCATACGTCGGCGGCAGTCCGACGTTCACGGCAGCGGGCCACGCGGTGTCATCGACCAGCACCAGACCCTCATACACGCCATCGGCTGGCACCTGAATGCCGTCGGGAACCTGCAGGTTTGCCGTGGGAAAGCCCATGCCAGAACCCTCGTGACGGCCGCGAATAACACCGCCACGCACCATATACGGACGGCCGAGCAACTCAGCAGCCAGCTCCACATGGCCCTGTCCGAGCTCATGACGGATACGGGTGGCGCAAATGGCCTCACCGCCCTCGCAAAGCAAGTCGTGCCCGTATACGTCAACGCCGCGCTCGGCACCCCAGGCGCGCATCTCGGCAACACCAGAAGCACCGCCACGACCCAGCCTAAAGTCGCTGCCAACGCGAATCGATCGAATGTCGACCAGACGCGACACCAGCGAGAGAAAAGCAACATGGTCAAGCGCCGCAACCTCAGGCGTAAAGGGAACGGCCACCACCGCATCGACCCCGGTTTGAGCCAGGGCATGCAGACGGTCGGCCGTCGTCATCAATTTTTGAGCGGGCGAAGAGCTCACCACGACGTCCGGGTCGGGATCGAATGTAACTACGACCGCCTTGCAGCCATGGGCACGGGCATCACGGACAAGCGCCGCAATGAGCTCCTGGTGGCCACGGTGAACGCCGTCGAACACGCCGATAGCAATCGATGCGGCACCCAAGTGCTCACACTCATCAAACGTATCGGCAGCAACGATGCGAGCCTCGTCCGACTCGCCCGCGAAAAAGACACGCGCGAGCTCGTGAGCGGACAACATCATCGAACACCGCCGATTGCCTGCGGAAACACGTGCTCCATAACAAAGCGGCCACTCTCAATGCGGGCGAGCGCCTTGAGTCCCCCATCGAGCACCAGCGCAAACAGCGCCTTCGAGACATCGAAATCGGCAAGCGCACGCTCAACGGGAATGCGTCGGCCGCAGAGCAGGTCGTCGGCAAGATTGCCCGGCAAGTCAACACGTGTGGCGCCCAGGGCCGCAATGGGATCCAGGGCAAAGCCAGCCGCGGACTCGGGAGAAAGCTCCTCGACCGCATGACAAGCGCCAATGGAAACAACACCGGAAGCCGTGCGGCGCAGCGCGGAAATATGCGCGGCGCTATCGCAAGCGTGGCCCAGGTCGCGAGCGAGCGCACGGATATAGGTGCCCTTGCTCACCGAGAACGCCACGGTCCACACACACGTATCACCTTCGCCGCCCACGGCGATCAGGTCGGCGGCATAGACCTCGACGGGGCGCGGAGGTAGGTCCACCGCATTGCCCTCGCGAGCAGACTTGTAGGCGCGAACGCCATTGACCGAGATAGCAGAAAACGCCGGCGGCACCTGCATCTGCGGGCCCAGCATGGCGGCCAAGCGCTCACGAGCATAGGCAGGATCGCGGAGCTCGTTGGCAACAGCCACCGTGCGGACCGCCTCGCCCTCCGCATCATCGGTATTGGTCTCGGCGCCAAACGAGATGTCGGCGACATAGCTTTTGGTATCGAGGGTTAGCATGCCCAGCAGACGAGTAGCCTGGCCAACGCCCACCACCATGACGCCGGATGCCATGGGGTCGAGCGTGCCGGCATGGCCGACGCGCCGCTCATGGAGGGCGCGTCGGCATTGCGAGACCACATCGTGGGACGTGCAGCCCACCGGCTTATCGACGGCGAGCAGCATATTCAGTTGAGAAGGCGTACGACGAGCCATGTACCATCCAAAAAGTTAAAGCTCGACGGTCACCGAAGCGGGATCCTCCCCCACCAGCTCGGCCAGCATGGGAAGTGCCACGGCGAGCGTCTCGCGAATTGTTCCGTTGTTGGAAAAGCCGGCGGCGGCATGATGCCCGCCACCGCCAAAGTTGGCAGCGATCTCGGACACATCGAGGTCACCCTTGGAGCGCAGGTTGCCGCGCACCTTGGTATCGCCGTCGATGCCCTTTAAGAACAGGCAGACCTCGACGCCCATCACCGAACGCACCACATCGACCAGACCGTCACATTCATCCGAGGTGACGCCGCAGGCCTCAAGGTCGCTCTGGAAGGCATAGCTATACGCCACGCGCCCGTGCGCGACCGTCTTGATACGGCCCATGACAATGGACTTGAGGTGCAAAAACTCGACGCGCATGCTCTGATAGACCTCGAGTGCGACACGAGCCGGATTGGCGCCATGCGCCACCAGGCGCGAAGCAGCATGGAACGCGGCAGCATCGGCGTTCTGGTACTGGAAACGACCGGTGTCGGTCACCAAGCCGCACAGCAAGCAGGTCGCGACGCCGTCACGTGCGACAATGCCGCAATTGTCCAAGAAACGGTCGATGATCATGGCGCAGGCCGCGGCATCGACGCGCCTCAGACTGAGCTCGGCAAACTCCTCGCGCGCCGGATGATGATCGAAGCACACCACATGCTTGGAGCGACGAAGCACCTCGGCAGAATTATTGAGGCGCTCGACGACCGGTACGTCCACCGAGATGAACAGGTCAGGATTGCCGGCGTACGCAGATGCCGGCACCAGGCGATCGGAGCCTTCCATAAAGCGGTAGATACGCGGAACCGGGTCATCGTCTGCCAGCAGCAGCGCAATGTCCTTGTTGGGGAAAAACTTCATGAGCGAAAGGCCCAGACCCAATACGGAGCCCAAGGCGTCGCCATCGGGAGAAGTATGTCCCGAAATCGCAATGGAGGACGCACCCTCGATGAGCTCGAGGATGCGTCGCTGAATATCTGCAGACTCGCACGAGGCGAGGTCGGCGGAATTAGTCATCTAAAGCTGCCTCCTGGGCGGCATCCGCTATCGGATAGCCGTCCTCGTCCTTTTCGATCGCAAGCGTGGCGGGAACGTTTTCCAGCGCACGCGTGATGCGCTCGGCCTCATCGGTCGAGCGATCGATGCGAAAATCGAGCTCGGGCGTGACACGCCAATCGAGCGAGCGAGCCAACAGGCTACGAATGCGGCCCTTGGCGCTTGCGAGCGCCTCCATGACCTCGTCGTAGCGGCTCGCATCGCACGACACGTACACACGCGCGAACGAACGGTCCACCGCGACCTCGACCGCGGTCAAAGTAACCAGGTCGAGACGCGGATCGGAAACCTCAAAGAGCAGGATATAACCGAGCTTCTCGCGAAGCTGCTCGCCCAGACGGCGGGTTGCCTGCGTTTGCTTCATAGCGCTACCCCCTACTCGGTACGGGCAACCTGGTCGATGCGGTAACCCTCGATCTGGTCGCCGGGCTTGATGTCCTGGAAGTTCTCCAGGCCAATGCCGCCCTCGGAACCGCTCTTGAGGCTCTTGGCCTCGTCCTTGTAGTGGCGCATCGAGGCGATCTTGCCGTTGAAGACCACGATACCGTCGCGCACCAGACGCACGGAATCGGTCGCGGCGATCTCGCCCTCCTCGATGCGGACACCGGCGGCGATGCCGACTTTGGGCACCTTGAAGGTGTCCAGGACGGTCGCGGTACCCGTGGAGACCTCGACCTCGGTGGGCTTGAGCATGCCGATGCGGGCAGCGTCGAGCTCCTCGAGGCACTTATAGATAACGTCGTAGCAACGAATCTCGACGCCCTCGCGCTCGGCTGCGGAGCGGGCCTTGCCGTCGGGACGCACGCCAAAGCCGATGATGATGGCGTTGGAGGCGTCGGCCAGGACGACGTCGGTCTCGTTGATAGCACCGACGGCGGAGTGGATCGTGTTGATGCGGACCTCGGACTGATCCATCTTGTCGAGCGAGTCCTGAAGGGCCTCGATGGAACCCTGGACGTCGGCCTTGATGATCAGGTTGAGCTCCTTGACCTCGGCGTCGGCGATGGTCTCGAAGAGGTTCTCGAGCGTGACGTGCTTCACGCGGCTCTGCTCCTCGATACGGGCCTTGAGCGAGCGCTCATCGGCCAAGGCGCGAGCCTCGCGCTCGTCCTCGAACACGCGGAACTCGTCGCCGGCGTTGGGCACGGACTGCAGGCCCAGGATCTCGACGGCGTCGGAGGGGCCGGCCTCGGTGACGGCGTTGCCCTTGGGATCGAGCATGGCGCGGACGCGGCCGTAGGTAAGGCCGGCGACCAGCGTATCGCCCACGTGCAGGGTACCGCGGGTCACCAGCACGGTAGCGACCGAACCGCGGCCCTTGTCGAGCTTAGCCTCGAGGACGTTACCGGAGGCAAAGGTGTCGGGGTTGGCCTTGAGCTCGAGCACGTCGGCCTGGAGCAGCACGGTCTCGAGCAGGTCGTCGATACCGATCTTCTGCTTGGCCGAGATGTTGACGAACATGTTCTGTCCGCCCCACTCCTCGGGGATGATGCCGTACTCGGTGAGCTCCTGGCGCACGCGGTCGGGGTTAGCGCCCGGCTTATCGATCTTGTTGACGGCGACGACGATGGGTACGCCGGCGGCCTTGGCGTGGTTGATCGACTCGATGGTCTGAGGCATGACGCCGTCGTCGGCAGCCACGATCAGGATGACGATGTCGGTCACCTTGGCGCCGCGGGCACGCATGGCCGTAAAGGTGGCGTGGCCCGGGGTATCGATGAAGGTGATCTTGCGGTCGTTGATCATGACCTGCGAAGCGCCGATGGCCTGGGTAATGCCGCCCGCCTCGCCGGCAGCGACACCGGTGTGACGGATGGCGTCGAGCAAGCTCGTCTTGCCGTGGTCGACGTGACCCATGACGGTGACGACCGGGGCGCGGGGCTTAAGGTCGGCGGGATCGTCGTAGAACGAGAAGGTGTTCTCCTCCTCGGGGGTGATGATTTTGATCTGACGGCCCAGGTCGTCGGCAACGAGCTCGACGAGGTCGTCGGACATGGACTGCGTCATCGTGAGCGGCGTGCCCAGCAGGAACAGGCGCTTGATGATGTCGTTGGCCGGAACGTCGAGCGCCTCGGCAAGCTCCTGGACGGTAACGCCCTGGGAGACCTTGATGGCGTCGAGTTCCTCGGGGTTCACGCCCTGGGCCAGCGCCTCCTCAATCTTGCGCTCCTCCTGAGCCTTAGCAGCCTCACGCTCGCGCTTCTCCTTGCGCTTCTTGCGGCGACCGGTGGACTCGCGAGAGGCCTCCTCGACGGCGGCGCGGGCCTCCTCGAGCACCTTCTCGCGGCTGTACTCCTCGGCCTCACGCGCCATGCGGCTGTAGTGGTCCTCATCGTTGCCGTGACCGCCCTTGCGCTTCTTGCCCTTGCCCTGCTTATCGGGGTTGGGGAAGTCCATGCCGGCAGCGACGTTGTTGCTGGCGTTGGTGCGATGGCTGTGCGGACGGCTCTCGGAGGCGTGGCGATCGGAGTTGTTGTCGGAGGCGTTGCGATCGTTACGACGGCCACCGCGACGGTCGTTGTTGCCGCCACGACGGTTACCGCGCTCGGAGGCGCGCTCGGCCTTGGCCTTCTCCTCGGCGTCCTTCTTCTCCTTGAGCACGGTCTCCTGTGCGGCGATCTGGTCGAGCAGCGAACGGAAGCGCGAGCCGGAGTCGGAAGCGGGGACGGCGCGGCGCTGGGCCTCGCGGGCAGCCTCCTCCTTCTCGCGGGCAAGGCGCTCCTGCTCGGCCTTCTTCTTGGCCTCGGCCTCGGCGCGGGCGGCCTCCTCAGCAGCCTGGGCGGCGGCGAACTGGCGGCGCTCCTCCTCGCGTGCCTTCTCGGCGGCGATGCGCTCACGCTCGGCCTCGGCAGCGCGCGCTGCCTCCTCGGCGGCGGCTGCCTCCTCCTCGGCCTGCTTGGCGGCCTCGACTTCCTTGGCGCGGGCCTCGATCACCGAGGCGAGCTGCTTGCGGACCATGGCGACGTAAGCGTCCTCCAGAGCGGAGGAAGCGGACTTAGCGGGAATCTTCATTTCGGCGAGATGACCCATCAGTTCCTTGGAGGTCATGCCGAACTCTTTGGCCAGGGTGGACACACGGACTTTTGCCATATGACTTCACCTACCCTTTCTGGCACCTTGGGTGCCTAGAGACTGAACGAGCGTGGGAGATGCGCCGGGACCCGCCCGGCGCGACCGCGCGCTAGATCAGATCCTCCGCATCATCGAAGGCGTCGGTGTCGTGGACACCGCAGAAACGGGAGCCCGGACGGGCCTGGTTGCGGCACTGGATGCCGTCCTCGGACACGTACTCGCAGCGACGGACGTCGTCGTCCTCCTCGTCACCGATCAGATCGGCGGCGGGCTCCTCGTGAACGGGGACGTTCTTGAGAATGTCGGCGGCAAGGGTCTCAGACTTGATGTCGATGTGCCAGCCGGTCAGACGGGCGGCGAGGCGGGCGTTCTGGCCCTCCTTGCCGATGGCGAGCGAAAGCTGGTCGTCGGGCACGATAACGCCGGCGTAGGCCTTCTCCTCGTCGATGAGGACGCGGGTGACCTTGGCGGGCGACAGGGCGTTGGCGACGTAGACGGCCGGATCGGCATCCCACAGGATGACGTCGACGCGCTCGCCACGGAGCTCGCCCACGACGGCGCGAACACGGCTGCCCTTGGGGCCGACGCAGGCGCCCACGGGATCCAGGCGATCGTCGAGCGAGTGGACGGCGACCTTGGAGCGCTGGCCGGGCTCACGGGCGATCGACTTGATCTGGACGGTGCCCTCATAGATCTCGGGCACCTCCTGCTCAAACAGACGACGCATGAGCTCGGGATGGGTGCGGGAGATGACGATCGGCGGACGGCTGTGCTCGCCGCGAACCGGCTGCAGGTTGGAGTTGGGGTCGCGGACGTCGATGATCACGGCCTTGATGTGCTGGTTGTGCAGATAGCGCTCGCCCATCGGACGCTCGTTGCGCTCGTTCTCGTAACGACGCTGGTCAAAATGGGGCAGCTCGGCCTCGACGCCATCGCGGATCTTGACGATCGTGAAGTCGGGCGTGGACTGCAGCACGGTACCGCTGATAAGGTCACCGATACGGCCGGCAAACTCCTCGTAGATCTGCTCGCGGGCGGAGTTGCGCACGATGGCGTTGATCTCGGCCTTGGCGTGCTGGGCGGCGATGCGGCTCGTGTTCTTGGGGGTGACGTCGATCTCCTCGAACTCGGTGAAGTTGCCCTCCTCGTCCATGGAATCGTCGATCGGCTCCAGACGGTAGACGTAGATCTTGCCGGTGGTGCGGTCGATGGTCACCTTGGCGCCCCACTCAAGATGCAGGATCTCGGCATAGCTCTTGGCGAGCGACTGCTCCAGGCGGTCGATCAGGTAGAGCTGGTCGATGTGCCTCTCCTGGCAAAGCTCCATCAGGGCGGACATCATGTCGGATGCTGCCATCTTACTTTCCTTCCTTCGCGGGCTTGAAGTCATAGGTGGGCTTCAACTTGCACTTTTTAACATCAGAGAAATCGAGGGTGACGGACTCGCCGTCCTCGAGCTCGAGGGTCACGTTAGTCTCGGTCGCGGCGGCAATCTTGCCGGAGTACTTGCGACGGCCCTCGGTGGCGGTGGAGGTGAGCTCGCAGTCCTCACCCACAAAGCGGGCAAAGTCGCGCGGGCGGCGCAGCGGGCGCGCCATACCCGGGCTCGACACCTCGAGCGTGTAGCTCGAAGAAATAGGGTCGAGCTCCTCGATCACGTCGCCGACCCACTTGGTATTGGCCGTGACGTCGTTGAGCGACAGGCTCTGACCCTCGGCACCCTCGATACGCACACGCACGCAGGGGGCCTTGGTGGCGCCCACGAGCTCAACGTCGACAATATCGACATCGTGCTGGGGAGCGACGGCCTCGAGCGCGTCGATGATCGCCTGCTCGGTCTTGGTCTTGACCATTGCGGCACCTCCGTCCATACAAAAAAGAAGCGGGGCCGAAACCCCACTTCTTTCAATTACAACTTCATTTGCAAGCAAACTATACCAATACCTGCGAAAACGTGCAAGCGTCAAAGAAATTCGCAGGTCAGCGCGCCCACAGCTTCTCCACAAGAATAGAACAATTGACGGCAGGCATCTAGGCGGGCACATGCAAAACGAGGGACGACCCAGCCGGATCGCCCCTCGTCTTTTGTGCGTCAACTATGTGCGCGAGGTTTACTTAACCACCAGGTTGACCAGCTTGCCGGGCACGCAGATGGCCTTGACGACCGTCTTGCCCTCGAGCCATTTGGCAACGGCCTCCTCGGCGGCAGCCTGCATCTCCTCGTTGGAGGCATCGCGGGCCACGTCGATGCGGCCACGGACCTTGCCGAGTACCTGGACGACGATCTGCACCGTGTCCTCGACGGACTCGGCCAGGTCGAACTCGGGCCAGGCGGCGGTGTAGGCGTTGCCCTCGCAGCCGAGTGCCTCGTGCCACAGCTCGTCAGCCCAGAACGGGCAGATGGGCGCCAGGACGCTCACGATGTCCTTGGCCACGCCGTAGCACAGGGCCTTGTCGCGGTCAGCACCCTCGGTGGCGTTGAGGTAGGCGCTCGCCGCGTTGACGAGCTCCATGACGGCCGAGATCGCGGTGTTGAACTGGCCGCGATCGAAGTCCTCGGTGCATTTGGCAATGGTGCGGTGACGCTCGCGGTAGAGCTTCATCGCGGTCTCGTCGAGCACGGACTTGTCGAAGGCCACGTTGGCGTCACCCGACTGGACGAGCTGCCACACGATACGCCAAGCGCGCTTGATGAAGCGGTTGGCGCCCTCGACGGCCTTGGGATCCCAGTCGAAGTCCTTCTCGGGCGGGGCGATAAACAGGATCGCCAGACGCGTGGTGTCGGCGCCGTAGGGCTCGATAACCGAGCTCGGGGGCACGACGTTGCCCTTGGACTTGGACATGGTGTCGCCGTTCTCGTCCTTGACCATACCCTGGCACAGCAGGTTGGTGAAGGGCTCATCCACGCTCAGCAGGCCCAGGTCGCGCAGCGCCTTGGTAAAGAAGCGGCTGTAGAGCAGGTGCAGAATGGCGTGCTCAATGCCACCGATGTAGTTATCGACGGGCATCCAACGGTCTGCCGCCTCGCGGGAGAAAGGCAGCTCGGTGTTGTGCGGGTCGGTATAGCGCAGGTAATACCAGCTGGAGCAGGTGAAGGTGTCCATGGTATCGGTCTCGCGCTTGGCCGGGCGACCGCAGACCGGGCAGGTGGTCTCGTAGAAATCCTTGCACTCGGCGAGGGTCTCGCCGGCGCCCAAGTCCAGGTTCTCGGGCAGCGTCACAGGCAGCTGATCCTCGGGCACGGGTACGATGCCGCAGTGCTCGCAGTGGATGGCCGGGATGGGGTTGCCCCAATAGCGCTGACGGCTGATGAGCCAGTCACGCAGGCGGAACTCGACCTTACGACGGCCGCAGCCCATGGCCTCGAGGTCAGCCACGATGGCAGCCTCGCCCTCGGAGTGCTTGCCGCCGCGCATGCCGGTGTACTTGCCGGACTGGACGAGCGTGCCCTCGGCAGCGTGAGCGCAATCCCAGTCGACGGTCTCGGCATGGAAGGTATCGATGGTCTCACCGCTGGCCTCGACGGCAGCACGGTCGTCGTCGTCCAGAATAATCGGCACGATCGGCAGGTCGTACTTGCGGGCAAACTCAAAGTCGCGCTGGTCGCCGCAGGGAACGGCCATGACGGCGCCGGTACCGTAGTCGGCCACGACATAGTCGGCAACCCACACGGGGACCTTCTCGCCGTTGACGGGATTCACCACGTAGCGGCCGGTAAAGGCACCGTGCTTCTCGAGGGTGCCCTGGGCACGCTCGACGGCAGAGATATGCTTGGAGTCCTCGACGATCTTGGTGACGGCCTCCTCGTACTCCGTGCCCTCAACGAGCTCGTGAAGACGAGCGTACTCGGGAGCCAGGACAAAGAAGGAGACGCCAAAGAGGGTGTCGGCACGCGTGGTGAAGACGGTGATCTTGCCCTCGTCGCCCTCGATGGGCTCGCCATCCTGGTCGCACAGGGTAAAGTCGACCTCGGCGCCCTCGGAGCGGCCGATCCAGTTGGCCTGCATCTGCTTGACGCGCTCGGGCCAGCCGGGGAGCTTCTCCAGGTCGTCGAGCAGCTCCTGGGAGTACTCGGTGATCTTGAAATACCACTGCTCAAGGTCGCGCTTCTCGGGCTCGGTGCCGCAGCGCCAGCACTTGCCCTCAGTGACCTGCTCGTTGGCCAGAACGGTCTTGCAGGTGGGGCACCAGTTGACCGGATTCTTCTTGCGGTAGACCAGGCCCTTTTCCCACATCTTCTCAAAGATCCACTGGCCCCAGCGGTAGTAGTCGGGGCTGCAGGTCTTGACCATGCGATCCAGATCGTAGGAGAAGCCCATGCGCTTCATCGTGGCGAGCGCCTGGTCCATATTCTTATACGTCCAGGCGGCAGCCTGCGTGTTGTGCTTGATGGCGGCGTTCTCGGCGGGCAGGCCAAAGGCATCAAAGCCGATGGGGTGCAGCACGTCGTAGCCGCGCATGCGGGCCTGACGGGCCATGGCATCGCCGATGGTATAGTTGCGCGCGTGGCCCATGTGCAGGTCGCCCGACGGATACGGGAACATCTCGAGCACATACTTCTTGGGCTTGCTGTCGTCGGTGTCGACAGCAAAGAGGTTGGAGTCCTCCCAGGCCTTCATCCACTTGGACTCAATGGCCTGCGCGTCGTAGGCAGGGATCTCGTCCTTATGATCTGTGCAATCGCACATATCAGCTCCTTTAATCTTAGCTGGGGTCGGGCGGCTTGGCTTTATTCGCTACTGCGAACAGTCCTGCGCAAGACGAAGAGCACATTAAGTGCTCTTCTTTGCGTGCGGAACTTGTAGCGAACAAAGCCAAGCCGCCCGACCCTAAGGTTAACTTGACTGATGATAGCAAATACGACAAGCGAGATGCCTGCGACTTGCAGGCATCTCGCTTTATCTAAATAACGTGGTTGTGAATCAACCGCTAATTGTTACCCGCCCAAATATGGTCGGGTTTTCCAAGTGCCGCAGATTGCCGTGAAAGAGGAGCGACGCGTACTTTGGTACGCGAGCGACGGTTTGAACGGCAAGGTGCGGTGCTTGGGAAAGCCGCTTATCGATAGGAAACGCTCTGCTGAGAATCCTTCACGACAACGTCGTGGGCGCCGCCTTCGACGATGGAGGTGGAGCTGACCAGCGTTAGGCGTGCCTTTTCCTGGAGCTCGGGGATCGAGAGGGCACCGCAGTTGCACATCGTGGACTTGACCTTGTAGAGCGTGCCGCCCACGCCGTCCTTGAGGGAGCCGGCATAGGGAACGTAGGAGTCGACGCCCTCGACGAAGCTGAGCTTCGCGGCGCCGCCCAGGTCGTAGCGCTGCCAGTTGCGGGCACGCGCAGAACCCTCGCCCCAGTACTCCTTCATGTACTGACCGTTCACATTGACGCGCTCGGTCGGGCTCTCGTCAAAGCGGGCGAAGTAGCGGCCCAGCATCATAAAGTCGGCGCCCATGGCAAGGGCGAGCGTCATGTGGTAGTCGTAGACGATGCCGCCGTCGGAGCACACGGGCACGTAGACGCCGGTCTCCTCGTAATACTCATCGCGAGCGCGGCAGACGTCGATCAGTGCGGTGGCCTGGCCACGGCCGATACCCTTGGTCTCGCGGGTAATGCAGATGGAACCGCCGCCGATACCGACCTTGATGAAGTCGGCACCGCAGTCGGCCAAAAAGCGGAAGCCCTCGGCGTCGACGACGTTACCGGCACCGACCTTGACGTCCTCGCCGTAGTTAGCGCGGATCCACTCGATGGTGCGCTTCTGCCACTCGCTGAAGCCCTCGGAAGAGTCGATGCACAGGACATCGGCACCGGCCTCGATGAGCAGCGGCACGCGCTCGGCATAGTCGCGGGTGTTGATGCCGGCGCCGACCATGTAGCGCTTGTCGTTATCGAGCAGCTCGTTGGGGTTGGTCTTGTGGCTGTCGTAGTCCTTGCGGAAGACGATGCCCATAAGGTGATCGTTGTCGTCGACGATGGGCAGAGCATTGAGCTTGTTGTCCCAGATGACGTCGTTGGCAACCTTGAGGCTGATGTTTTTGTCGCCTACGATGAGCTGCTCACGCGGGGTCATGAACTCGGAGACCTTCGTCTGGTGGTCATCGCGGCTGGGGCGATAGTCACGGCTGGTGACGATGCCCAGGAGCTTACCCTTGGGAGTGCCGTCGTCGGTAACCGGCATGGTGGAATGACCGGTCTTCTCCTTGAGCTCGATGACCTGCTCCATGGTCATGTCGGGGGTCAGCGTGGAATCGGACTGAACGAAGCCAGCCTTGTGATCCTTGACGGCCTTGACCATAGCGGCCTCGGACTCGGCGCTCTGGGAACCGTAAATGAAGGACAGGCCACCCTCGGTAGCGAGCGCGACACCCATGTCGACGCCCGAGACGGACTGCATGATGGCGGAAACCATGGGGATGTTCAGGGTGATTGCCGGCTTCTCACCGCGCTTAAAGCGGGTTAGCGGCGTCTTAAGAGAGACGTTGTTGGGGATGCACTGCGAGGACGAGTAACCAGGGACCAGCAGATACTCCGAAAACGTGTGGGACTCACCGGGAAAGAACGTAGCCATGTTTCTCCTTTTTCCATGCGACCGGTCGGCTGCAGGCCTCGTAGGACCCAGCCCAACCTTGGGCGCCCAATACTGGCGAATTATCTTAACGCACTTTGACTGCTACAATGCATGATTTAAGAAGAGCACACGAGGGTTTGACGCAGGCTTTGCGTTTGCCCAGCAAACACTTTAGCGGGGAGACGTGGGGCGTATGGAGTACAAGACGACGGCAAAGTTGGTCATTCAGTCGTGCGACAAGGATCTGCCGGGCGTGTTTGGTCATGGCTGCGTCTTGCTGCTGCAGGGTATCGCCCGCGAGCACTCGCTCAACCGCGCCGCCAAGAGCATGGGCATGGCGTATTCCAAGGCCTGGCGCATTGTGAACGAGGCCGAAGGGCAGCTGGGATGCAAGCTCATCGAGCGCGACGGCGCCCGCGGATCCACCCTCACCCCCGCCGGCAAGCGAGCCATAGCGGCCTACGAGGAGCTGCAGACAGAGATCAACAGCGTCATCGCCTCAAAAGCCGACGCCCTCATCGCCACCATCAACGCAAAGTAGCTAATTTGGGACGGGGCTTTTTTAGCTGCACAACCCCTTCTCATAAGTTGCGGTGAAATAGGGACTGTTTATGCCGATAAAGCCGTAAATCAATCCCTATTTCACCGCAACTTATGGAGTTGAGGATGATTTAGCTAGTTGCGAAGGGCGTTGTCTAGGGTTGACGCTACAACCAGTGGGTTGTCAGTGCCGGCGAAGAGGCGGATGGTGCTCCCCTGCTTGCCGCGTGGGGCCGAAAGGCGCGTCGTTGCGCCGCCGGCGGGCGATGTGCGAAACTCCCCCGGCAAAGCGTCGAACAGCTCTCCTGCGCTAAGCTCGATAAGGTCAAACTCAACTGCCGGGCCAAAACCATGCTCGAGGATTCCCGTTGCAACAGCATGGTCAGGATGCGAGTTCAGCCCGGGATAGCGCACGTTGCGCACCATCTCGTTGGCGGCCAGATACTCGGCCAGCGCACGGGCGCGATCGAAATGCGCCTGCATGCGGGTATCGAGCGAGGAAAGCCCACGCTCCAGCACGTCGGCCTCCTCGGTAGAAAGGTCGAGCGCCAAAGCACCGCAGCCCGCAAACAACGCATGCGCGCACTCGGCAGCAGCATCCACGCGATGGCGCTTGAGCTGCGAGCGCGCCACCGAAGCGGCAACGAGCTTGCGCGGAGCTTTGCCGGCGCACACGCGATCGAGCGCCTCGAGCGACAGCGCAGCACCCAGCCGCAGCGGATCGCAACCAAAGACGTCAGCCACGGTGTTGTCCACAACCAGCAGCGCATGAGCCTCACGCGCTGCGCGACCTAACGCACGAAGATCGGGGACTCGCAGACCAAACCCGCCGATAGAGTTGACGAACCACCACAGATGCGGTCCCTCGGCATCAAACGAAGTATCAAAGCCCTCGGACGCAGCAGCAAACGCTGCAACCGACGGCTCACCCACCATAGCCACGTCGCAGGCATCAAAGCCGTGCGCAAACGCATCGGCAAAGTCATCCGCAAAGGCCACCAGGCGGTCACCGAGGCGCACAATCCCCAATTGCGACAACGCTGCTGGTACATGCGAGGCCGCGAGCAACCGTGCTTCACGTGCGCCGGCCCTTGCAGCCCAGGCCTCTTTTAGCTGCTGCTGTACGCCCATACGGTACCGTCCCTTCAAAACAAAAAACCACGATGCGGGTGTTCCCCGCATCGTGGGCAACGGCTGCAGTATAGCGCCGATATGCGACGAATCGCCTAGATCTTGAGCGTGTGATAGGTCACGCTCGCACCCGGGGCGTCAACGGTCACGCCATAGGCCTCAGGATAGATGCGCGTCGAGAACACGAGCGCGCCATCGTTCACAAACACCTCGACCGATGAAACATCGCCAACAATGCGCACGTTACGAACCTCGTCGACGGGCTCCCAGCGCACGATGCGACCGCAGCCGGCAGAAGCGCGGCTCTCATCGGTAAATCGCATCTCAAAGCGCGCGGGCAGTTCGCCCTCGGCAGGCATAAACGACAGCCTTAGCTCGCCATCAACGGTTGTGGTAAACGCGCCGTCGACACCGTCGACAACAACGTCAAAGCAGGTATCGCCGGCAACCTCCAACGAGCCCTCCCCCACACGCACCGAGGCATAATGGCGCTCGATCTCGCGCGTCGGCTGCTGCAGCACCACGCCGCCGTCACCGGCTGTAAGCTCACGCGGCACCGTCATGCAGTGCTGCCAGCCGCACACCACAGTGGGGTCGTTGCCATAGGTCGGCTCATCGGGCATGCCCATCCAGCCGATCAGGATGTGGCGACCGTCCTCGTCCGTGAACTCCTGCGGAGCATAGAAGTCAAAACCGGCGTCCCACAGGCGGAACTCGCCCAGCTCATAGGCACCGTCACCACCGGTAATATTGCCCGTTACAGGCATGTAGCCAGCAGCGTATACGTTCCCGCGGTCCCAACGACCGCCCTCAAGGCCCTGGGGCGAGAAGGAAAGGAACTTCGCCGGTACGCCGCCATCCGCCTCAAGCTCAAGGTATCCCGGGCACTCCCACATAAAGCCAAAACGCTCGGACGTAGACACACGGCTCTCGAGCTCCCAGTTCAGCATATCGGCCGAGCCATACACTAGGATCTCGCCCACATCGCGCCCGGCGCCCTCGCCGTGCATGGCGCAAAATCGACTATCGACATGCGGACCATCCACGCGACGACGGGCGCCCAGCACCATGTGATAACGCCCGTCCGAGTCACGCCACACCTTGGGGTCGCGCACGTGACAGGTCAAATCCTCGGGATAATCCTCGGAAGCCAGCACCACACGCTTTTGGCTGAACTCCCGACCGGCAAGGCCATCGACGCTCTCGACATAAACAGTATCGGCGCGGCGGCCGGTATTGACGTAGTCGTACGTCCCGTCCGCATCGGAAAGCTTAACGTTGCCCGTATAGAGCACGCGAATGCGACCGTCCTCGGCAAGCGCGGAGCCCGAATACACACCGTGGCAATCAAACGGCTCGTCGGGCAGCAGTGGGGCGCCAACGTAGTCCCACGTCATAAGGTCGCGGCTCGTCGCATGGCCCCAGACCTTAACGCCGCCCTCGACATCAAACGGCGCATACTGAAAATAGGCATGGAACACGCCGCCCGCCTGGCAAAGACCATTGGGGTCGTTGAGCCAACCCGCCGGCGGCATAATATGAAAGCGCTGACCATACGCGCCATGACCGCACTCAGAGACGGCGTCAACAGCGGCGACCAGCTTTGCAAGATCGCGACCAAGGGCATTAGACATATCAAAGTCCTAACGGATCGAAAGTTACATGGCGCCAAAGATCGGCGCCAGATGCGGGAAACACCCGCGAGCATACAGCCCGCGGGCATTCCCTCAATCAAAAGCTCTTAGGCCTGCTCGGAAGCCTTGGGCTCGTCCTTGTACAGGACAAACGAGACGCCAAAGGAAACCAGCGCGGCGACCGCAAACATGATCGCGTACTGCACGGGCTGGGCCAGGCACAGCAGGATACCGAAGATACCCGTAACGCCCGTACCGGAAGCGGCAAGCGAGGTGAGCGCGCAGACCAGGGCGCCGCAACCGCCACCGATGCAGCCGGCGATGAAGGGCTTAAAGAAGCGCAGGTTCACACCGAAGATGGCAGGCTCGGTAATGCCCATAAAGGCGGACAGAGCCGAAGGAAGCGCCAGGCCCTTAATCTTGGCATCGCGGGTCTTAAAGGCAACGGCGAGCGCAGCGCCACCCTGGTCGATGTTGGCAGCGCTGGCGATGGGCAGCCAGTAGGTCACGCCGTACTGGGCGAGCTGACCCAGGTCGATGGCGGTGTACATCTGGTGGATACCGGTAACGACCGTGGGGGCATAGAACAGGCCGACGATAAAGGAACCGATGCCGAAGGGCAGGGTCAGCAGGGTCTGGATCAGACCGAGGATGGCGTTCTCGGCCCACACGAAGATGGGGCCGACGGCAACGAGCGTCACAAGCACGGTCACGAACACCGAGACGAGCGGGGTCACAAAGAGGTCGAACATCTCGGGAACGATCTTGTGCAGGCGCTTCTCGAGGAAAGCCAGAATGGCGCAGGCGATAACGATGGGGATCACGTGGCCCTGATAGCCGACCCACTCAAAGCTGTACACGCCGGGGATGACGGTGACCATGGTCTGAACGCCCTCGGAGGCAACCGTGTAGGCGCTCTGCAGCGAGGAGTTGATGAACGCACCGCCGACGACAGCACCCAGGTACGGGTTGGCGCCAAAGGCCTTGGCGGCGGAGTAGCCGATCAGGATCTGCAGAATGCCAAAGGACGTTCCCGCGACCAGGTCGGCGATCTTATAGATAAAGTTATTGGTGTCGAGCGCGATAAAGCCGTTGGAGGCCATAAAGTTGAGGGCGCTCATAATGCCCAGCAGCAGGCCCGAAGCCACGATGGCAGGGATGATGGGGACAAAGACGTCGCCGAGCACCTTAATGGCACGCATAAAGATGTTCTGCTGCTGCGCCGCGGCCTCCTTGACCTCGGCCTTGGTGGCAGCCTCGACGCCACTGAGCGCGATGAACTCCTCGTAGACCTTGTTGACGGTGCCGGTGCCAAAAATAATCTGCAGCTGGCCCTGGGCCTCAAAGACGCCCTTAGCGCCGTCGATATTCTCGAGGGCCTCCTTGTCAACCTTGGCGTTATCAGCAATCACCAGGCGCAGACGCGTGGCGCAGTGTGCGGCCGAAACAACGTTGTCGGCGCCACCGATGTTGTCGAGCACCTCTTGGGCTGATTTGCGGTAGTCCATGACTTCCCTTTCCTCCAACGGGCGCATGTGCACCCGGCCATCTTTGACACTTAAACTGTAATCGTTTTCAGTTTCATATAACTGCAATCGTTTTCATATAACGGTGAACGGTAGGAAAAAGCCGGCGAATGGTAGTTTTACGGCAAAAACAGACGGGTCAGGGACAGGCAGACGTGCCCAAGACCTAGACATTCATAAGCTGATGGCCGAGCTTGAGCGTCTTGAGACCGCTCTCCCCCTCCACGCCATCGAGCGTGTTGAGCAACATATTGGTCGCTTCGACGCCACTGGTCAGGTAGCCATAATGCACGGTGGGAATGCCGCCCGTCAGCGCGCGCAAAAACGCATTGTCGCCAAAACCACTCACGCGGTGTATGCCCTCGCCCATGCCGCGAACCTCATCGATGGCACGCAGCGCGCCCGCCGCCATGGTGTCGGTCGCGCAGGCGATAAACGAAACATCGGGAGCGACGGAAAGCAGTTCACGCGCCGCACCATAGCCCGAGTCGAGCGTAAACGAGCCCAGGCGAATCAGGTTCGGATCAAGCGCCACGCCCGCGGCGCGCAAGCCGGCCTCAAAACCGCGACGGCGGTCATAACCGGCCGCGCGGTCCTCTTCGGAAACTCCAATATAGGCAATCTTGCCGTCCACGCGACCCGCAAGCGCATGGCCCAGTTCAAAGGCGGCCTCGTAATCGTCGTGATAGACGCACGCCGCGCCCTCAACATTCTGGCCGATCAGCACGATCGGCACGCGGCACGACTCAATCGCCCGACGATGCTCGTCGGTGATCATGGTTGCCACCAGCACAATGCCGTCAACTGGGTGGTTTTGGAATAAATCGAGGTATTCAAGCTCGCGATCGGCCGCGTTGTCGGTGTTGGCAAGTAGCATCTGGTAGCCACGGCGGCCAAGCACCTGACCAATACCGGCGGTAATGCGGCTCACGGATTCCGAGTTGATCTTGGGCACGATGACGCCGATGAGCTTGGTAGAGCCGGTGCGCAGCGCGCGAGCCTGGCTGGACCGCACGTATCCGGTCAGTTCAATAGCTTGCCTAATGCGCTCGGCCTTGTCCGTCGAGATATACCCACCGTTGAGGTAGCGCGAGACGGCGGCGCTCGAAACGCCGGCCAGCTCGGCCACATCCTTCATCTTTACCACGAGTACCCCTGTCATTGAAATCGCTTTCACCATGATACCCGTGAAGACGGCATGCGAACCAAATCGGCCCACTCAGGTCGAGCAAACGCCGTCGAGCGCGCGGATAGCGTCGGCATAGGGCATATCCACACCGTCCGAGAACACCTCGACGGCCATTTCGACCTTGTCACCGCGCATGGTCTTGGACTTGGCGGTGAACTTGGTGCGGCCAAAGGCGCGCACAATGTCGTCGCCGGTGGTCTGGCCCGTGTAGTGAATGACCATCATGTACACGCGCGCCTTGTCCTGGTGGCTCGCAAAACCGGCGATCATCACCACGATCACCACTGCCGTGAGCCCCACGAGCGCATACATGCCGGCGCCTGCCGTAATGCCCGTGGTAATGGCCCAAAACAAATACAGCAGGTCGAGCGGGTCCTTGACCGCCGTACGGTAACGAACGATGGACAGAGCACCGACCATACCGAGCGAGATGACCACGTTCGTCGAGATCGCAAGAGTCACCATGCACGTGAGCACGCACATGTCCACGAGCGTCACGGCAAAGCTGCGCGAATACACCACGCCGGTAAAAAAGCGCTTGTACACGTAATAGATCAGGATGCCCATGGCGAGTGCCACGAGCAGCGACAGGCCGATCTTGGCAGGGTCGACCTGACCAAACCCACACTCGGCGGCACCATATCACGCACCGGCTGCGGGCAAAACTCGGTAAACTTGACCTCCATCACCAGCTTGCCGGGCTCCAGGACCGGCAGCGCGGGCAGCGTCGCGTCAAAGATATCTAAGCTTCCCACCGCGGCACGAACGTTCATGTCAAACGTGATGCGCACGGTGCCCTCATCCATCACCCACGGCTCGCGCTCGTAATCCACGATGGTCCGCGGGCGCATCATGTTGCAGATGCACTCGATGTAGAACTCGCGGCAGAGCGGATAGGGGCTCCTCAGCAAAAAGTCGTAGTCTCCGGCCAGAATCTGCTCAAACTCGTCGCGCGCAAGTGGCGCGTCCTCCTTGTAGATCCAGCTGCCGTACTTCTTTTTGCGCTCAAGCTTAATCACCTTGTCGCTGCCGTTATAGATTTAGAACAAACGAATACCCAAACCCCTCTTAATCGCCTTATTCAAAACGTCGTTAAGTCGCTTAGGCCAATTCGCAATAAAGAATAGACAGGTGCAGCATGCGCAAAATGAATCATTGTTCAGACGATCAATCTCGTTGAGCAAAAGTTCTGAATGATTGATTTCCGCCACAGTCGAAGCTAAGTCAGCCATACACTCGTTTGCATTTTGCGTCGCCTGTTCATTAGTTAACCATAGCGACCTCAGGGCATGGACGGCAATAATGCAAGCAAATGTAAAACCATCAATACGCCCAATATCCGCAAGCGAATCTCCCCTCCTGGCAACCCAGTCCTTATAAGATCGCTGACCAAAAATCACATCTGAAGGAACAAGGGCGTCATCCAGAGAGTGATACTTCAGGGGATCAAAATCACGATATGCTTCAACCGATGGATAGCTTAGATATAATTGACCCATATCAGTACTATCGCAGTAATAGTCTTGCATTAGCTCAAGCCGCTTAAAATCGTGCCGATTGTCCTGAGGATCTAAGTCAAATATGAGCAAGGTGTCAGTAAAACTGGATTCGAGAAGCTCTGTCGCATCATCGTTATCCGGAAGAAGCTCGGCAACAAAGGACCTAAGATCAACGGCCTCAAAATCGCAACCGTATTCTTGAAAGAGCTTGTCTAGAAAGTCATGAACATTAATCTCGACATGAATAATTTGATGATCATCTGCGAGGCTAAAAGAATCAAACATGCGCTCCATCAACTGAGGCTCGCGTTTAGCACCTTCGACAATGAGCAGGACGTTCTTTACGGACGCATTGTTCATGACTAGTCAAACTCTCCAGCACGGAGGAGCTTCTCAATGTTGTTGCCAAGCCTCAACTCGCGATCGGTGGAATCGGCCAAAGTTCGAATGCCCCCTTTTGCAGAGATTTGATAAACGCAGTCAGGCCTCATTACGCCATTCTTAACAAGCGAGGTATTGTGGGTCGAGCACAGTATCTGACACGATGCCTTTGAAGCAAAGAACTTCAAAAGGCTCTCTGCCATCTCAAAGTGACAAAAAGCGTCAAACTCATCTATGAACAAAAAACTGGCCGACTCGTTAAGCTCAAGCTCAGAGAACAACATAACCAGGGTTCTTGTACCGCTAGAACATGCCTCGACAAACGGGACGCATCGCATGGGATGATTGAAATATAGAACAGGCGAGCCGTCGGACTCTTTAATAACGATTAGGGACTCATCGACTCCAAAATTGCGAATAAATGATTCAAATTCCGCAACTTTGTTCTCGCGTATGATTTTGTCGATTACCTTTTTTGTTTCAACCCCTTTTAATCGAAAGCTGTCCATGCGAATCAGCCTCATGTGCGAGACAAATCGGCGTAATTCAGCCAAGACACCTAAAACATTAGTTGGAAGACTGCTCGTTATATAAGAAAGAAGGCTCAACGAAGCGTCGAAGAATTCAAAATTAATGCCAGCAGCACCGATTCGTTCAAGGTGGTTCTCTTCGAAAACGCCGCGTGCGTTATTGAAATCGAAAATTCGTTCCCCATCAATCGATAGGGTCTCGTGAAGCCAAGTAGTCGGAGAAGTCTTCTCATAGCAGTAATTGATTTCGCGACCGTCAAATTCAAAGACATAGGTGAACTGTGCCGCACCTCGCCCGCAATCAGCATTCAAAAACAGACGATCATCCTGGTCAGAATAATCGAATGCCTCTGGAAAGCCGAACGTAATGTCGAATAAAGCTGAACCGAAATTCGATTTACCAGACGCATTTCTGCCGATCAAAAGTGCGGTTTTCACGGTTCCGTTTTTAACGTTATTTTCTGCAAACTGGTAATCACGAGAAGCTGCAAAATTAAATGAAACCGGAGCCGAAAAATTCCTATAGCCATCAACAGTAAAACGCTTAAGCATGAGAGTCTCCTATCTCTTGCCGTAATTATATTACGGCAAGAGATAGGAGACCTGCATCAATTACGCCACTACGGGAAAAGTCATGTGAGCAGAGTCCATGCGAACCATGAATACCCGCTACGAAAGCCGCTGGAAAACAACCCTTAAACGCAAAAACCGCCTTTAGGCGGTTTCCACGGACCAAGCCGGACGTACCGTCACAAGGCCTCATCACGGTTGGAACTGTAAGGAAAAGCCCAGTCCCAGTCAATCCTTTACCGACAAACCGTTGTTAGCGCCGGAATAATTTAGCCAAATATAGTCGGCCGAGATTGACCAATCCCG
>CABUQG010000011.1 GCA_902493535.1 uncultured Collinsella sp.
AAGCGGTCGGCGGGGCCATTGTGGCTCTTGACAGCGGATTGGGTCATATGAGCGAGGGTCTTCGCTACCTGCTCGATCATCTTGAGGATGAGGACGATGGCGAGGACGACGAGGAGTAAGTAACCCCGTTCGTCGAAAGATTGTAAATACCTAAGTGAGCGCGGCCTTGCACATGCGGGGCCGCGCTCTTGCGTTAGCATGGGACTACTTGTTTGGCTGTCAGCGGAGGCGATTGGCAATGGATAACTATTTGGACTTGATGCGCGCTCGCCGCGAGCAGATTCTGGAACGTTTTTATGCGGCGCTCGATCGCGCGGGCCGTCCCCACGACGCCGCGAGCCTCATTGCCGTGTCCAAGACCGTTGGTGTCGATGAGACCGTTGCCGCCATCCAGGCGGGGTATCGCCATTTTGCCGAGAACCGCCCGCAGGAGCTGGTTCGCAAGCTCACGGGTCTGGCGGAGCATCCGGAGCTGCCCGAGGTGCGCTTCGATATGATCGGCAACCTGCAGACCAATAAGATCAATGCGGTGCTGGGCTCAGCCGAGCTGATTCACTCGGTGGGTTCGCTGCATCTGGCGCAGGCGATCTCGAGCCGTGCTGTTCGCAAGATTGAGGCAGGCGAGCTCGTCGGCCCCCAGCGTGTGCTCATTGAGGTCAATGTGAGTGGTGAGGAGTCGAAGGGAGGCTTTTCACCCGATGAGATTCGCGCCGCCGCGGGTGAGCTTGCAGAACTTGAGGGAATTTGCGTACAGGGGCTTATGACTATGGCGCCCCGGGGGAATAAGGATGTGGCACGCCGCACCTTTGCGGGGCTTCGTGAGCTGAGGGATGAGCTGGAGGCGGCGCATCCCGATTTGAACCTGCCTGAGCTTTCCTGCGGTATGAGCGAGGACTTTGAGTCTGCCCTTGAGGAGGGCTCTACGCTCGTTCGCCTGGGCAGGGTAGTATTTAGCCCGGAGTTTGCAGTAAAATAAGGCTCTGAAGTGCGCACTGATTATCGGGGCGCCTGCACTAAACCGCGAGAGGACACAACCATGGGCTTCCTTGACGAGATTAAAAATAAGATGCACCTGGGCGGCCAGCAGGGTTACGACCAGGGTTATGGCCAGGACGACGACTACGGCTACGATGACGGCTACGACGATGGCTATCAGAACAACGGCTACAGTGGTGCTTCGGGCGAGGGCTTCTACACCCAAGACGAGCCGAGCAACGGTCTGCTTGGCCAGACGCGCCGCGGTGAAGCTGAGTCGGTTGCCGTGTATACGCGCTCCGGTCAGCTGGTCGGCGATGACTCCCGCCATGCCACGACGTATAACCCGCCTTCGCGCTCGCAGGACAGTGTTGCGAGCGGTTATCGTCCTGGTGCCTATGACACGCCGTCGAGCTACGCCGAGAATACCCGCGCCCGTGCCGCCGCTGCACCCGCGCCTGCACCGAGCGATGCCTCGGCCTATGCGAGCAATATCATCAACGCCACGCCGCAGCTGCCGGCCTATGTCCTGCGCCCCGAGAGCTATGACGACGTGGAGACCGTGGTGCGCCGCGTTCGCACCAAGCAGCCTGTCGCACTGATTTTTGTGGGCGTACGCACCGAAGTTGCCAAGCGCGTCTTGGACTTCTCTTACGGCTTTGCCTGCGGTCTGGGTGCCACGGTCAAGGAGGTGGGCGACCGCGTGTTCATGGTGCTGCCCGCCGGTTGCGAGGTCAAAGATTCCGATCTCAAGAAGCTTCGTGCCGACGGCTACCTTAAGTAAAGACAAGACGAGGAGATTCCCATCAACATCTACACTATCGTCCAGCTGGTCAACACGCTGTTCAACTTCTATTCCACGCTCATTGTCGTCTACTGCTTTATGACGTGGATTCCCATGAAGCAGGGTGGTTTGCTTCAGGATATTGCCGCGGTGCTTGATAGCGTGTGCGGTCCGTGGCTCAACCTGTTCCGTCGTTTCATCCCGCCGATGGGCGGTATCGATTTTTCGCCGGTCGTTGCGATTATTGCGTTGCAGTTGGTGCAGAGGCTGGTTCTGCAGCTTCTTATAGGTATACTCGTGTAGAACTGACTTAGTAACTTACGTCGGGCGTGTAGCGCCGAGGCGATGAAAAAGGAGACTTGTTATGGCTATTACCCCTGCAGACATCCAGGCTCAGACTTTCTCTGAGGCCAAGCGTGGCTACGATCCTGCCGAGGTCGACGTCTTCTTGGAGACGCTGTCCTCCGAGGTTGACGCTATGCTCGCTAAGATCGTCGACCTTAAGGGTCGTCTGACTGCTACCGAGCAGCAGCTTGCCGATGCACAGGCTCAGCTTGCCCAGGCTCAGGATACCGCCGACCAGGCCGTTCCTGCCGCCCCCGTGGCTGCTCCCGCCCCTGACTTCTCCGCTCAGGAGCGCCAGATTTCCGCCGCCCTGATCGCTGCCCAGCAGACCGCTGAGACCATCGTCAACGATGCCAACGAGAACGCTGAGCGTATCCGCAACGAGGCTGACGCCAAGGCCCGCGAGGTTATCCGCCAGGCTCTGACCGAAAAGCAGGCCGAGCTCGAGGAGATCGATCGTCTCAAAGCTTCCCGTGAGGAGTTCAAGGCCGAGTATCTCAAGCTCATCCAGCACTTTATGGACGATGCCCAGAACTCCTTCCCGGCCGATCTGATGGCCTCTACGCCGGTCGGTTCTGCCGCTTCTCCTGCGGTGACTGTTCCCGCCGAGCCGCTGCCCGTCGCTGACCCGGTTGTCCCCGTGGCCGATCCCTTCGCCCCGATCGACAACTTCGCTGCCGACGACCTGGACTAACATTCGGCCTACAATTTAGTGCCTCGAAAGGACCCGCAGCTTGCGGGTCCTTTTTTATGACTGTGCAAGGGCGCGCAACATAAAAAACCGAGCCCTGCACATGGTGGCGCAGAACTCGGCGAACGGGTGAGCGGTCAAGGGTAGGTTTTAAGGCATGTCCCAAAAATCTACTTGAGGAGGAAGTCGGAGAGGGGAATGGTGCGTGCCTCGCGATGCTCGGGATCGGCGATGTGGTCGGCGGGATAGCCACAGACGAGCATGTGATAGGGATAGACGCCCTTGGACAGATTGAACTGCTCCTGTGCCACCTCAGGCTTGAAATGGCACACCCAGCACGTTCCCAGGCCCTGCTCGGTGGCCTCCATCATCATCTGATCACACACGATGGACGTATCGATTTCGCTGGAATTCATCTGGTCATACGGGCGCACCCAAGCGTCATCGGTAACGCTGCAAATAAGGAAGACAAGCGGAGCCCCAAAGATAGACCCATCACGAGCAAACCGGGGCTGACAAGCAGCAGCCTTCTCCAGAAGCTCAGGCGTATCCAACACCATCACACGGGTTGGATGATTATTGCAAGCAGAAGGAGCAATACGCCCAGCCTCAACAATGGCATCCACCACAGCCTGCTCAACTGCCCGATCCTCAAAAGAACGACAAGAATACCGACCCCGAGCCAAATCCAAATAACTCACAACCAAGCCCTCCAAATTTAACGAATCAATCCAAAGTAAAACAAAGGGTACCCAAAGCCCCGTTCAGCCAAACGTTTAAGACGGTTCCAAAGTTCTCAATCGAGCCCAAAGGCCCTGCCAACAAAAGCCCCATCGCTTTCAAAGTATCAGCCAAAGTTCCCAATGGTGGTACGTAAGGCGAAGGGCCGGCCACGGTTTACTTTCGAACGACTCTGCAAAGCAGCCGGAGTGAGAAAGCAAACCGTGGCCGGCCCTTCGCCGCCGGGACACGTACCCCCAATTAACTGTTCTTCATGACAATCGAATCCACGACATCGGCCACATTCTCGCAGCAGTCGGCGCAGTACTCCAGGAAGGCGTACACGTCACGCCAAGCGATGACCTCGAGCGGATTCTTGCCGTTGACATGCAGGTTGCGCATGGCGTTGATGTAGAGCTTATCGGCCTCGGACTCGATGGTGTTGATCTGGATGACCAGCTCGCGCAGTGTCTTGGACTTGCGGTAGTTGGGCAGCTCGACCATCAGGTCCTTCATGGCGCGGCAGGCGTCGGTCACCTTGTGAGCGATAACGATGGCATCGGGGTGGATGCTCTGGATGTTGGTGAAGTAGACGCGCTGCACGACGCCCTCGATGCGGTCGAGCACGGTGTCGAGTGAGCAGCTCATCAGGTCCAGATCCTCGCGCTCGAGCGGGGTGATAAAGGCGGTGAGCAGGGCGTCTTCGAGCTCGTGGTGCTTCTTGTCTGCTGCATGCTCAATCGCATGCATCTCTTCGAGCATATCGTGAATCTTTGCGGGATCGAAGTTCTCAAAAATCTGGGTAAGCAGCTCGGCGGCCTGGACGGCGAGGTCGGCACAGGCGACGTAGTTGTCAAAGTAGAACGAATCGGGTTTCTTTGCCATGAGTGGGTCCTTTCGAGGCGAAGACGGGTGGGCGAAGTATTACGGTCCGGATGGACGCTCGGTTTGACTAGATGAACATCATGAACAGCTTGGCCATGACAAAGCTGATGAGTCCGCAGGCGGGGAAGGTAAAGAACCAGGTGAACATCATGTCCTTGACCACGCCAAAGTTGATGGCCGAAAGGCGCTTGACGGCACCGACGCCCATGATGGCGCAGGTCTTGATGTGGGTGGAGGACACGGGGATGCCGGTAAGGGTGGCAAGCAGCAGGTTTGCGGCGCCTGCGAGGTCGGCGGAGAAGCCCTGGTACTTTTCGAGCTTGACCATGCTCTGGCCGACGGACTTGATGATGCGCTCGCCGCCCACGCTGGTGCCGATACCCATAGTGGCCGAGCACAGCAGCATAATCCAGATGGGGATGCCTGCATCGCCGACGCTCGTTTGGCCGCTGGCAAAGGCCACACCTAAAAAGAGCACGCCGATGAACTTCTGTCCATCCTGCGCGCCGTGCATAAAGCTCATGGCCGCAGCGCTCGCGATCTGAGCGTATTTAAAGAAGACATTGGCACGTCGCCTGTTGGCGGCGGCGAAAAGAATCGAGACGAGCTTGCACAGGACCCAGCCCATGACAAAGCCCAAGCCGATGGAGAGCGCCAGACCGTAGATAACCTTCATCCACTCGTGGACGTTGACGCTGCTCGCGCCGCCGAGGGCGATAGCGGCACCGGTCAGGCCGGCGATGAGGCTGTGGCTTTGCGAAGTGGGGATGCCAAAACGCGACGCTGTGGCGCCGTAGACGACGATGGAGAACAGCGCCGCGCATAGGCAGGCGAGCGCCATGGTGCTATTTCCGCCAAAGTCGACGATATGTGAGATGGTGTTGGCGACGCTCGCGTTAAAGTGCGTCATGATGAGTACGCCGAGGAAGTTGAATGCGGCGCTCATGAGAATGGCGGCACGGGCGGGCATGCAACGCGTAGTGACGCAGGTCGCGATGGCGTTGGGCGCGTCGGTCCATCCATTGACGAAGATGGCGCCCAACGCGAGGATCACGGTGACGGCAAGGACTGGGTTCGACACAATTTGGCCGAGGAAGGTTGAGAACGTTACGTCCATATATGGGCTTTCTCGAAGTTTGCAGGCACGTTACAAAAACATGATAAATCGTATCACCTCCTGCGGGTCTCTTTACCGAGTTCTGATGGGAGAAGTGAACTTTTTGGCACTAAAATTGAATATTTGCCCTGTTGACCGCGGGTGTTCTTTTTGCTAACACGCCATGCGGACACGTGTGATTACTACGACACTCCAAAACCACAGTCTGTTCGCTTTACAACATACAAACATGCGTTCGATAATAGGAGGCATGGAATATCGACAGACAGACGGCAAAACTCGGCGCGTACACAAGCAGTATGTGGACGTCGTGGCTCGCATCCTCGCGGGCGGACAGGTTGTGCCGGTTACCGTCTGCTGGGTTGACGGTCGCTGCTTTACGATTGACGAGATTGTCTCGTCTACCGGTTTTGGCCTGACGGTTCACGGCATTCGTACGGCGACTTATAAGGTTCGTTTTGGTGGACATGCGACCGAACTGTATCTGGAAGAACAGGCACGCGAGCGACCGGATGGCTCGCAGGCACACGTGATGCGTTGGTGGGTCTGGGCCTTTGATCGCACGCTCGAGGGCGAGCGCCGTAGGTAAGGACGTACGGCATTCGGGTACAATGACAGGAATCTTGTCACCTACGGTGCCGTCGCGGCGCTTTGTGAAAGGACGAAGTATGAACGATATCCAGGGCTATCAGAACGGCCTCATCGAGACCGGCGCAAGCCGCGCCAAGGAGATGTCGCCGCGCGCGTACAACCTTGTCATGTCTGCCCTGATCTTTTTGGGCTTTTGCGCCATGGGCGCCGGCGCCTATTTTACGAGCACCATGTCGTTTGCGCGCATGATGATGAGCGGCGCCGCTTTGCCGCTGGTCTTTGGCTCATTTATTTTGACCATCGTCGGCATGGTCATGATGTCGGCTGCTGCCAGCAAACAGTCCGTGGGCCTGTCACTCGTGGGCTACGTGGTCTTTGCGAGCACCTTTGGTCTGACGGCGTCGTTTGGTCTTGCAAACTACGACCTGCCTACCATTAACACCGCCTTTATCGCCACGGCCGCCATCACCTTTGTCTTTGGTGCGCTGGGCGTGACCTTCCCCAAGTTCTTCCAGCGTGTGTATGGCATTGGTTTTGGCATCCTGCTTGCCACGATTCTGGTCGAGATCGTGCTGATGTTCATGGGCGTTTCGCAGTCCATCACCGACCTGATCGTGATTGTGGTGTTCGCCGGCTTCATCGGCTACGACACCTATGTGGCAACGACGGTGCCGCCCACGCTGCCCAACGCCGTACTTATGGCATCCAACCTGTTCGTGGATATTATCAACGTGTTCCTGCGCATTCTGAACATCCTCGGCCGTCGCGATTAAAGCGCGGCATTGCGATGCTTCCTGCCGGACACGGTAAAACGATGCGAAAGGCGGTCCTTCGGGACCGTCTTTATGTGTGCGGCGGGGTATCATGGATGGGAAAAGCCGATAGCGGCAGCGACAGGAAAGGTGGCCATGTATGGCAGACGTCGACAGCAGGAACCGTAACCGCAGGTCCAACCGAGCGGGTCAGCCCAATCCCAAGCGTGAGGCACGTGCCAAGGCCGCCGAGTGCCATGTGACGGCTGTGTCCGAGGCCTGTGCCAAGGACATCGAGCGTTCGCTTGCCGGCGTGCGCGAGTTCGATGGTATGCCTGCCGGTTTTGTCGCGGCGATGAAGACCAGGGTCCAGAAGGCAGCGGCTGCTGAGGAGCAAGCTGCCGAGGACGTCGAGGCTGCCGAGGTCGAGGCTACTGAGGCTGCTGAGGTCGAGGCTGCGGTCGATGCCGAGGTGGCGCCCGAGCCCGTCGAGGAGGCCACCGAAGCCGAGCCCGCGCCTGCCGCCGAGGAGCCCGCTCCGGTCCTGCCCGAGGTCACCGTGCTCGACGCCTCTGCCACGCAGGCCATTCTGGATAACGGTCGAGGCTACGCGCAGTTCTGCGACATGGCTGTGCTTGCCTTTGCCTCGTTCACCAATCCGGGCGGTGGCTACATCCAGGGCTATCTGGGCCAGGAGGCCACGCTGTGCGCCGATTCGTACCTGTACAATGTCCTTGATAAGCAGCGTAAATGGTACGGCGAGAACCGTCGCCGCAACATCAACTGTGAGCTGTACCGCAACCGTGCGCTGGTGGTGCCCGCGGTGCGCTTCGACCGCAAGCATGTGCACGCCTATGCCGACGTAATCGTCGCCGCTGCACCCAACGCCAAGCGTGCTCGCCAGGAGTACCGCGTGAGCGACGATGCCTTGCTTGACGCCCTGCGCGACCGCATTCGCTTTGTGCTTGCTATCTGCGATGAGCTGGGCCGCGAGAAGCTCGTACTGGGTGCTTGGGGCTGCGAGAACAACGGCTTTGACGCCGAGGCCGTGGCCGAGCTCTTCCGCAAGGAGCTCGCATCGGGCGACTTCAAGGTCAAGCAGGTCTTCTTTGCCGTGCCCTCTACGCGCTGGGACGAGGATTTTGCCAAGTTCGAGCACGTGCTGGCAAACTTCCCCGAGCGCAACGAGGAGTCCTATGCCCAGGTTGCCGCCCGCGCCGCAGCCGCTCATGCCGCCGAGCAGGCCCAGGCAGCAGCCGAGGACGATGAGGACGAGGACGACTGGCGCAAGTACCTGTAAGCGGTGCGCGCGATGTGATATGCCAAGCCGACGGGAGGGATTGCTCCCGTCGGCTTTTTACGGAATGGGGAACTCAAGATGAAAAACGTTCTGTGCTTTGGTGACAGCAACACCTATGGCTATGATCCGGCGGGTATGCGCGACGGCACCGCAGTGCGCTATGCGCAGGATGTGCGCTGGTGCGGTGTGGTGCAGCGTGACCTGGGTGAGGGTTGGCATGTGATTGAGGAAGGCCTAAATGGTCGCACGACGGTGCGCGACGATATGTGCCATCTGGACACCAACCTCAACGGCATTCGCGCGCTGCCGATGCTGCTCGAAGCCCATAAGCCGCTGGACGCGATCGTGATTATGCTGGGCACCAACGACTGCAAGACGGTCTTTGGCGTGACAGCCTCCGATATCGCCCGTGGCGCCATGGCACTGATTCGCGCCGTCCGCGCGTTTGCCTGGACCGATGCCGCGCCCTGCCCACGGATTCTGCTGATGGCGCCTATCAAGATTAAGCCGCAGATCGCCGACGTATATATGACCGATTTTGACGAGCATTCCGTAGAAGCCTCGGAACATTTTGGTGAGTACTACGCGCATGTGGCTGAGCAGTTTGGCTGCGACTTTTTGAATGCCGCCGACTTTGCCGAGCCGGGCGATATCGATTATCTGCACATGATGCCCGAAGGCCACGAGAGCTTGGGACATGCCGTGGCAGCCAAGCTCCAAGAGATGCTCGGTGAGTAGCGCAGCCCCAAACCAGTACAAAAGTTTCCCTTGCGGCGGCTTGTTTCGTTGGTTTGTCTCGATCTGTAACAGCTGTAAGGCCGAAAACGGGCTAGATGTTACAGATTGAGATTATTCAGGTTGATATCGGTCGTTTGTCTCGATCTGTAACATCTAGGGTCGATTTTGCCGATCTACTGTTACAGATCGAGATTATCTTCTCGGCAGAATTTGAATGTCTCAATCTGTAACAGGTGGGCCGAAAAATGGACTCTAACTGTTACGGATCGAGATGTCTGTGGGAACCACCGCAAAGGTGTCTGTCCCCTTTGCGGTGGTTTTGGACTGCGAATCTTAGTACTGCCACATGTGGTTGACGGGGCCGGAGCCTTTGCCCATGTCAAAGCCGGCGGCGAGAGCGCCCGTTAGGTAGGCCTTGCCGGCATTGATGGCGTCGGCAAGATCCATGCCCTGCGCCAGCGCACAGGCGATGGCGGACGAGAGCGTGCAGCCGGTGCCATGCGTGTTACCGGTCTCGATGCGCTTATGGCGGAACCACGTGGTGAGCGGATCGCCCAGGTGGTTGCCCTCGTCATCGAGCGGCGCGGGCTCTGCTAGCACATCGTTGGCCTCGTTGACAAAATGCCCGCCCTTAACGAGGGACGCGCAGCCAAAGCGGCGGGTGAGGAGCATGGCAGCGTTTTGCTGCGTGCGCTCGGAATCGACCTCGTAGTCGAGCAGCGCCATGGCCTCGGGAATGTTGGGCGTGATGACGGTCGCCAACGGGAACAGGCGACGTGTGAGCGCCTCGGCGGCATCCTCGGCAATGAGGCGAGCGCCCGAAGTGGCGACCATGACGGGATCGACGACGATATTTTGTGCGTCCCAGGCACTCAGGCGGTCGGCGATAACCTCGATAATCTCAGCAGAGGAAACCATGCCGATCTTGACGGCGCTGGGTCGGATATCGTCAAAGACGGCATCGATCTGCGCCGCGACAATATCCGGGGAGACATTCTGCACGGCGGTGACACCGAGCGTGTTTTGTGCGGTGATGGCCGTGATGGCTGTTTCGGCATACAGACGGTGCGCCGTGATGGTCTTGATGTCTGCCTGAATGCCGGCGCCACCGCTGGAATCGGATCCTGCGATGGATAGAACGGCTGGTACCTTACTGTGATCCATGTTCGCTCCCTTGTCCGGTCGGATTCAAATGGGTCTTTTACCCCGCATTATAAAGATGCCCGGGCCGGCGATATGCCGAACCCGGGCGCGAGATGCAATTTTTACGCAAATGCAGGCAAATGTTCACAAGTTAACAATTGGCAGGTGCTGCGGTGAGCCTATAGGCGATCGCGGCGAATCGCGGCGATAAGGTTAGTCCTCCATGCCAAGGTCGATCGTCGTACCCTCAAACACCTTGTTGACGGTACGGACGGCGCACATCTTGCCACACATGGTGCAAGTGCCCTCGGTGGCGGCGGGGGACTCCTCGTAGCGCTTCTTGCCCGTAACCGGGTCGAGCGCGCACTTCCACATGGCGTCCCAGTCGAGCTTGCGACGTGCCTGGCCCATCTTGTCGTCCATGTCGCGGGCGTGGGGCACCTTTTTGGCGATATCGGCGGCGTGTGCGGCGATCTTGGTGGCCATGAGGCCGTCGAGCACATCCTGAGCGTTAGGCAGGCACAGGTGCTCGGCTGGTGTCACGTAGCACAGGAAGTCGGCACCGGAGCTGGCGGAGATGGCGCCGCCGATGGCTGCGGTGATGTGGTCGTAACCCACGCCGATATCGGTCACCAGCGGCCCCAGCACATAGAACGGGGCGTTGTGGCACAGGCGCTTCTGCAACTTCATATTGGCGGCGATCTCGTCAAGCGCCATGTGACCCGGGCCCTCGACCATGACCTGGACGCCGGCTGCCCAGGCGCGCTTGCACAGCTTGCCCAGCTCGATCATCTCGGCGGTCTCGGTGGCGTCGTTGGAGTCGTAGAGGCAGCCCGGGCGGCAGGAGTCGCCGAGCGAAATCGTCACGTCGTATTCGTGGCAAATCTCGAGCAGCTCGTCAAAGTACTCGTAGAAGGGGTTTTCGTTGCCGGTGACCTCCATCCAGCCAAACAGCAGCGAGCCGCCGCGGCTGACGATGTTCATCAGGCGACCGGTCTCCTTAAAGGTCTTGGTGACCGACTTGTTGATGCCGCAGTGAATGGTCATAAAGTCCACGCCGTCCTCGGCGTGCGCGCGCACGACCTCGAACAGGTCGTCCTTGGTGAGCTTGACCAGCGGCTTTTCCATGTAGCCGATGGCGTCGTACATGGGGACGGTGCCTACCATGAGCGGCGTCTCGTCGATGAGCTGCTGGCGGAACTGGCGCGTCTTGCCCGAGTTGGAGAGGTCCATGATGGCGTCGGCGCCAAAGTCCTCAGCGATCTTGACCTTCTTCCATTCCTCGGCGGCATCGGCCTTGTCGCCCGAGATGCCCAAGTTCACGTTGACCTTGGTGGACAGGCCCTCGCCGACACCAAAGGCGCGCATGCCCTTTTTGATGTGCACGATGTTGGCGGGAATGGCGATGCGGCCGTCGGCCACGCGCTCGCGGATGTACTCGGGGTCGCGATGCTCGCGCTCGGCGACTTCCTTCATCTGCGGCGTGATCTGTCCGGCGCGGGCGAAGTCGATTTGCGTGACAAGCTTGGACTCGGTCTGTGTGCTCATTGGCACGGCTCCCTTCGTTGGCATTACCCATATCAGGTTTGCGGGTCAGGGCGGGCGCGCCCAATCTCAGCCTGCCGTCTGGTCCTGCAAGCTCCCCGTTTATGTAGTGGGCTCAAGTATAGCCTGAATGGGTACGATTGGCCTAACGAACGTGCCTGTGGGGAGGCGTACATGGAAGACAAGCATCTATATCGAGAGACGCAATGGGACATATCGGCCGAGGAGGGCCGTGCGCACCATGGGTTGGTCGCGATTGGCTTTGCGGTGCTTGCCGTGCTGGTGATTGCCTTTTGTATTTGGACGTTTGGCGGTCGCGGCGGCGCTGCCTGGGAGTTTGAGGCCGATGATAGCCTACCGATTATGGCGGTGAGGAGTACTGGCGGTAATGCCAATACGCTCGCCATCCCGGGCGATTATTGGTACCCGCGCGATGAGTTTGTGCAGTTGCAGCTGAGTGGTGGGTCCATTCCAGGCGAAGAAATCGAACGCGTGACGTTTGACGCGGCGCTCAAAACGCTGACGGTGAAGCTCAAAGATCAAGGAGATGTGCCCACGACCATGGATATCGCCCTGACGGAATGGCGTCTGGAGCCTCCGTCGGGTGTTGCGGTGTCCGAGGTGGAGCATGTCAAGATTGTCTATCAGGACGGTTCGACAAATGGGATTGCAAAGGCCGACGGTCTAGCAGAATAGGTGTCGAGCCTAGCAGCCAATTCATAAAAGTTGCGGTGGAATAGTTCCTGATTGTGCGATAAAAGGCTCAAATAGGAACTATTCCACCGCAAGTTATATGGAGAAGGCTGAGCGGGTCAGTGTTGGGTGCCGGCTCTAGAGTGCTCGTTGATGAACACGAGGGTGCCTGGGTATGAGAGCTCGGGGGCGTGGCGATAGCCGATGTTGAACTCGGTGAGACGGCCGGCGTCCTCGAGTCCGTTTGCTGCCATCCAACGGAGCATCGAGCCTCGCGCCTTTTTGCTGGCGGTCGAGCGCTGGATGGGCTTGCCGTTGCGGACGCCTTCGCCAAAAAGGCAGGTGATAACCGTTGTATCCTGTGCAGCATGGGGCAGGACGGCCTTGGCGTACTCCACGCTGGCAAGGTTGACGATAGTGGTGTCGGAACCGGCCGGCGCAATTGACTGCGCAAGTCGATTCCCCCAGAAGGCATAGAGATCGCGAGCGCCGTCGACGGAGAGCTTCGCCCCCATTTCGAGCCGATAGGGCGACACGCCGTGGAAGGGGCGCACGCATCCGTAGAGTCCCGAGAGGATCCAGAGATGGTTTTGCAGCCAGTCGAGCTGTGCAGCATCCATGACCTCGGGCGCCATGCTTTGGTATTGGATGCCGTGATAGGACATGACGGCGGGGGAGATTCGACGCGCGATATCGGGATCGGCGAGGTCGGCATCGCTCAGGACGGGCATAAATTCGTGAAGCGTATCCAGGCACGTTGTAAGCAGCCTGTCGCTCACGTTCCAAAGGGTCTGAAGACCCGCCGTGCCATCCTCGCGTTCGATGTCCAGCAGTGCTTGATGAAGCCGGGCCGTCTGATGTGCAAAAGGCGGTATGCCCCAAACGTCAAAGGCATCTTGAGCTGTCCGCATCTGCTTGGCGGGCGAAATGATGACCTGCAGCATGGGCTCTCCTCTGCCAAAAAAGGAAGTTGCGGTGGAATACGGTCTGTTTTGGCCGTTTATGGGCCAGTTTAGTCCGTATTCCACCGCAAGTTATAAAGGGCTGGTTACGCGCGCTCGAGGAAGGCCTTGTAGCCGCGATATGCCTCGTAGATGTCGGCCTTGTTGGCGACCTCCCACAGGGCGTGCATCGACAGGACGGCAACACCGGAGTCGATGACGTTCATGCCGTACTTGGCCATGATGTAGGCGATGGTGCCGCCTCCGCCCGCGTTGACGCGACCGAGCTCGCAGGTCTGGAAGTCTACGCCGGCCTCGTCCATGATGTCGCGGACGAGGGCCACATACTCGGCGTCGGCGTCGTTGGAGCCACCCTTGCCGCGGCTGCCCGTGTACTTGTTAAAGCACAGGCCACGACCCATAAAGGCTGCGTTCTTAGTTTCGAACTTGCCGGCGTAGCCCGGGTCGAAGCCGGCGGACACGTCAGAGGAGAGCATACGGCTGTGGGCGAGTGCGCGGCGCAGGGCCAGCGGGCTATCCTCGCCGGCGAGCGTCATGATCTCGGCGACGGTGTTCTCGAAGAAGCGGCTCGTCATGCCGGTGGCACCCACGGAACCGATCTCCTCCTTGTCGACGATGAGTGTGATGCTCGTGCGCTCCACGTTGGCGACGTCGATCTGGGCGAGCATGGACGGATAGGCGCAGACGCGGTCGTCGTGGCCATAGCCCAGAATCATGGAGCGGTCGAGGCCCATGTCGCGGGCCGGGCCGGCGGGCACGACCTCGATCTCGGCGGAGAGGAAGTCCTCCTCCTCGACGTCGTACTGCTCCTTGAGGATGTCCAGGAACATCTGCTTGACGGGCTCCTTGGGGGCGTCCTTGTCGTCCTCGTCAAACTTGACGGGGCGGCCGCCCACGATCACGTCGAGGATCTCGGCATCGACGGCGTCCTTGGCAGGCTTGGACATCTGCTCGCTCGAGAGGTGAATCAGCAGGTCGGAGATGGTAAAGACCGGGTCGTCCGCCTTGTCGCCGATGTTGATTTCGACGGTGGTGCCGTCCTTTTTGCAGATGACGCCCACGAGTGCGAGCGGGGAGGCTACCCAGTGGTAGCTCTTGACGCCGCCGTAGTAGTGCGTGTCGAGGTAGGCCATGTCGCCGGCCTCGAAGGCGGGATTCTGCTTAAGGTCCAGGCGCGGCGAGTCCACGTGGGCGCCCAGGATGTTAAAGCCCTGCTCGAGCGGGGCGGTGCCCAGGTTGACGAGCATAAGGTCCTTGCCGTGATTGGCGGCGTACACCTTGTCGCCGGCCTTGAGCGCGCGGCCCTCGGAGATCACGGTCTCCAGATTGACGTAGCCCGCCTCCTCGGCCATCTTGATACCGGTCTTGACGCACAGGCGCTCGGTCTTGTTCTCGCTCAAAAACTGCTTATAGCCGCGGCAAAGCTCCTCGAGCTCTTCGATCTGCTGTGGCGTGTACTTTTTCCATGCGCAGGGACGTTCCATGACGCAGGCTCCTTTCGGATCGATCGTGCTGGTTGATGTACCGTGAGCCATCGTATCACGCGCGGGCCCGCGGCGGCAGGGAAGCCTGATGTGCGGTGGCCGCGGGGCGGGGAGCGTGTAAACTGGTGTGAGCAAACCGTGCCCAGCCCAAAGCGAGGTATTCAATATGTCTGACAAGCGCCGCACCTTTGCCGTTATCGACGGCAACTCGCTCATGCACCGCGCCTTCCACGCCGTGCCGCCGACCATGAACGCGCCGGACGGTCGTCCCACCAACGCGATCTTTGGCTTTTTGAATATGTTCCTCAAGATGATTGACGCCTTTAATCCCGACGGCGTTGTTGTGGCGTTTGACAAGGGCAAGCCGCGCGTGCGCATGGAGATGCTGCCGCAGTACAAGGCTCAGCGCCCGCCCATGGACCCCGATCTGCACGCACAGTTTCCCATGATTAAGGAGCTGCTCGCCGCGCTCAACGTGCCGATTTTGCAGTCCGAGGGCTGGGAAGGCGATGACATTCTGGGCACTATGGCGCGCCTGGGCGAGCAGGCCGGCTGTGACATGCTGCTGGTGA
The DNA here is from genome assembly GCA_902493535.1 of uncultured Collinsella sp. Lineage (GTDB taxonomy): Bacteria > Actinomycetota > Coriobacteriia > Coriobacteriales > Coriobacteriaceae > Collinsella. The sequence goes on from CABUQG010000011.1 coordinate 15,298, forward strand.
CCGGTGATCGCGATATGTATCAGCTCGTGACCGAGCACGTCAACGTGGTCTCGACCCGCAAGGGCCTGTCCGACGTGGCGATCATGACGCCCGAGAGCGTGGACGATCTGTATCACGGCATCACGCCGGCGCTCGTGCCCGACTTTTATGGCCTGAAGGGCGACACGTCCGATAACATCCCCGGCGTGCCGGGCATCGGCCCCAAAAAGGCGAGCGCGCTCATTGCGCAGTACGGTAGCCTGGACGAGGTCATCGCACACGCCGACGAGGTCAAGGGCAAGATGGGCGAAAACCTGCGAGCACACATCGACGATGCCCTGCTGAGCCGCAAGGTCGCGACCATCCGCACCGATGCGCCCGTTGAGCTCGATTTTGAGACGACGTCCTTCCCGGCGTTTTCTGCCGATGAGGTTTCTGCGGCGCTGGGTACGCTTGGTATCACCGCCATGCAGAACCGTTTCTTGGCGCTGATCGGCGGCGAGGGCGGGGCTGCTGCTGCCTCCAGTGTGTTTGAGATGCCTGCGATGGTTCGCGCGGCCGCCGGCGATGCTGACGCGCTTGGTGCCGCTGCGGCTGAGGTCTCCCGTGCGATTGGTGCCGGTGAGTGGGTCGCCGCCGTGGTGGACGACGACAAGGAAGAGGGCGCGCTCTTTGGACTGACGCGCACGCTGTGGTTGGCGACGTCCAAGGGCCTGTTCGCGCTCGAGGAGGGCGACAGCGGTGCGGCGGCTGAGGTTGAGGGCTTCAACTTCGTCCACGGCGTGATTGCCGGCGTGCTTGCGCGCCTGTTTATGGAGGGCCGCGTGGCGAGCCCGGATATGAAAGCGCTGCTGCATGAGCTTTCGCCCATCGATTCCTCCGAGCCCGAGCTCATGGATCCGCTGGCAGTCGATTCCACGCGCATCTTCGATACCGTGGTTGCCGCCTACCTGTTGGATTCCGACCGCTCCGAGTTTGACGAGGCGTATCTGGCCGATACCTATCTGCAGATGGCGCTGCCTGCGGCGCGCGGTGCAGAGGGTGCCGGTGAGGACGCTCCGGCGCCTGCCGCCCGTACGGCGGCCCTGACGCTGGCGCTCGTGGCGCCTTTGCGCGAGTGCATGGCCCGCGAGAATGCCGCCAACGTGTTCGATGGCATCGAGATGCCGCTCGTTCCGGTGCTTGCCAAGATGGAGCGCGCGGGCATGCTTGTGGACCCCGACCGCTTGCATAGTCTGTCCGAGGGCCTGGCGACTCAGATTGCCGAGGTCGAGCGCAGCATTCGCGACCTGGCGGGTGACGAGACCTTTAACATCGGCAGTCCCATGCAGCTCTCGCATGTGCTGTTTGACGTTATGGGGCTTCCGACCAAGGGCCTCAAAAAGACTAAGCGCGGCTATTATTCGACCAACGCCAAGGTGTTGAGCGACCTTGCCCGCGACCACGAGATCGTGCGTCTGATCTTGGATTGGCGTGAGAAGTCCAAGATCAAGTCCACCTATCTGGACACGCTGGGCCCGCTGCGCCGTGGTGACGGTCGCGTGCACACCACGTACAACCAGACCATCACCGCGACGGGGCGTCTGTCCTCGAGCGACCCGAACCTGCAGAACATCCCGACGCGCTCGGAGCTGGGGCGTACCGTCAAGACGGCGTTTTCGGCAGGCGAGGGAAGCGTCTTTTTGGCGGTGGACTACTCGCAGATCGAGCTGCGTCTGCTGGCGCATCTCTCGGGTGACGAGCACCTGGTGCGCGCCTTTAACGAGGGCGAGGACTTCCACGCCGAGACGGCAGCGCGCGTGTTTGGCGTGCCGGTGTCCGAGGTGACTCCCGACCTACGCAGCCGCGCCAAGGCCGTGAACTTTGGCATCGTGTACGGCCAGCAGGCCTACGGTTTGTCGCAGTCGCTGCATATCTCGATGGCCGAGGCGCGCGATATGATCGATCGCTACTACGAGGCCTACCCGGGCGTGCGCACGTTCCTCGACAATGTGGTGGCGCGCGCCAAGCAGACGGGCTATGCCGAGACCATGTATGGCCGCAGACGCCATATTCCCGAGCTCAAGGCCAAAAACCCGCAACTCCGCGGCTTTGGCGAGCGCACGGCCATGAACCACCCCATGCAGGGCACCGCCGCCGACATCATCAAGATCGCCATGGCCCGCGTAAGCCGCCGCCTGGAAGAAGAGGGCTTTGCCGCCCACATGATTCTGCAGGTACACGACGAACTGGACTTTGAGTGCCCCGTCGACGAAGTCGAGCGCCTCACCGCCATGGTCCGCGACGTTATGGAGCACGTAGTAGACCTCCGCGTCCCCCTAATCGCCGAAGCCAGCACCGGCATAACCTGGGCGGACGCGAAGTAAAGGCCCATCCACAACCCCAAAGTAACAAAAGCAGAAGGGGGCTCCTTGCCAACAAGGAGCCCCCTTCATCCAATTAAAATCAGCCAAGTATCTAGACACCCAAGCCGCCATCTCGGCGGCAAGCAAAGTCAACATAGCCATGCCCGGGGCCGGCCGTTTGATTTTTGTAGATTCCGCACGAGCCGAAGGCCACTTAATGTGGCCTTCGAGCGAGCCCAGGACCTGACCGAGCAAAAATCAAACGGCCGGTCCCGGGCATGGCGACGAGATAGATTAACGAGCCGCCAAGATGGCGTCGATGAGCGTCAGTACGCCTCCGTCGTTGTTGCTCGGAATGCGCCACTTGGCATGCGCGTTCATGTGCTCCTCGGCGTTGTCCACGATAAAGCTGTGACCGACGCGCTCGAGCATGGGGATGTCGTTGTAGGTGTCGCCCACGGCGGCGGCGTCGGCAATATCGATGCCCAGGTGCTCGCACAGGTGAGCGACGCCGGCGCCCTTGTCGACGCCCAGGTTCATAAAGTCGATCCACTCGCGCCCAGCGTTGGTGACGTAGAGCTTGTCCGAGAACTCGGGGCTATAGGTCTCGCGGAAAGCGGGCTCGGCGTCGTAGCCGGGGAAGAAGACCGAAATCTTGTTGGACTCGAAATCAATGCCCTCAAAGCTGTCGACGTAGTTGATTGTGTTGTAGTAGACGCTGATCTCGTCGTGGTATTGATGGTCGCGGGCAAGCACGTAGAACTCGTCGAAGCAGCACAGGACGGGGACAGCGCGAGGATCCTCCGAGGCACGGTTCAAGACCTGCTGATACAGCTCCACGTCAATATTGCTCTTATAGATATAGCCGCCGCGATAGATCACGCAAGCTCCGTTGTCGGGACAAAAGGCGAGGCGGTTCTTGATGCCCTCGAACATCTCCTCGAGCTTGGGGGCGGGACGTCCGCTGGCGGGGCAGAATACGATGCCGGCGTCGGCGAGCTTGTCCAGGCGCTCATCAAGACCCTGGGGCAGCACACGCTCGTCGGTCAGCAGCGTCTTGTCCATATCGACGGCGAGAATCTTAATGTTGCCGATGTTGGCGTCCGATTCGTAAGTTTGCATAAAAATGCGCCTTTCGTTTCGAGATTGTTTCAGACGTTATAACCATCAACTAGTAGTCGAGCGTATTTTCGCAGGAATGGTGCGTATTTGCACCACGCTTCACAAAGTAATGAAAAAACTTTTCAGAAATTTGAATTTGTCGCTTGTGCTGCGCGCACTTTAGCGTAATATAGCGACCATCGAAAACGGAGACGGAAAAACAACCGTTTACCGAGGAAAAGGTACCGTTTACGATATTAGAATTGCGCCCGGCGATAGGTGAAAGGAGAGGCAGATGCAGTTCGTAAAGATCATCACCACTGCAGACAATGCCATCCGACGCCAGCGCGCAATTTCCCGACGACGATAACAATCGTCTCTGTCCGCATGGGGCGAATTGCCTCAACAGAGTCATTTTGAGGTCGTTGGGTTTTAGCACGACATTGCTGCATGTTTCTAGGGCATGTATGTGCTGATTTTTGCTATTTAACCTGATATTGCACGGTATATGACCTTGAAATGACTTGCAACTGACCGATGTTCTAACTAGCTACCAAGGGCGAAAGGAAACAGCCATGAGCAAGGAAAAAGTCGTTCTCGCATATTCCGGTGGTCTTGATACATCCGTATGTGTCAAGTGGCTCCAGGACGAGAAGAATCTCGATGTCGTTTGCGTCTGCGGCAACGTGGGCCAGGAAGAGACCGGACTGGATGCCAAGAAGCAGAAGGCGCTCGACCTGGGCGTTCTCGATTGCCAGGTGCTCGACCTGCGCGACGAGTTCTCCGATGAGTTCCTGACCAAAGCCATCGCAGCAAACTCCATGTACGAGAACAAGTATCCGCTGCTCTCCGCCCTGTCTCGCCCGCTGCTTGCCAAGAAGCTTGTTGAGGTCGCCCACGAGTTTGGCGCGACCTACGTCGCCCACGGCTGCACCGGCAAGGGTAACGACCAGGTTCGTTTTGAGGCTGCCGTCAAGGCCCTCGACCCTGAGCTCAAGGTTATCGCCCCGGTGCGCGAGTGGGATCTGAAGTGCCGTCCCGACGAGGTCGCCTATGCCCACGCCCACAACGTGCCGGTTCCCGAGGGTGCCAACGATAACCCCTACTCCATCGACGACAACCTGTGGGGTCGCGCCATCGAGTGCGGTCACCTGGAGGACCCTTGGAATGAGCCGCTCGATGACGCTTGGGTTATGACCAAGAACCCCGAGGACACGCCTGACGCCCCGACCTATACCGAGATCGAGTTTGAGGCCGGCAAGCCTGTCGCCGTCGACGGCAAGAAGATGAAGCTCTCCGAGATCGTCATCGCCCTCAACAAGATTTCGGGCGACAACGGCTTTGGCCGTCTTGACCTGGTCGAGGATCGTCTGGTGGGCCTCAAGAGCCGCGAGTGCTATGAGGTTCCCGGCGCCCTGACGCTCATCACCGCCCACAAGGCGCTCGAGGACATCTGCGTCGAGGGCGACCTGCTCAAGACCAAGATCAAGCTCGAGCAGGATTGGGCCACCGCCGTGTACAACGGCCAGTGGTACAGCCCGCTCAAGAACGCGCTCGACGCCTTTATGGCCGATACCCAGAAGTTCGTGACCGGCACCGTCCGTCTGAAGTTCTTTAAGGGCAACTGCCATGTCGTCGGCCGCAAGAGTCCCTTCAGCCTCTACGACTACGGCCTGGCTACCTACGACCGCGACACCACGTTTGACGAGAAGGCCAGCGCCGGCTTTATCGAGATCGATACGCTGTCGCTCAAGACGTGGGCAAAGGTCCAGGGCCCCAGCTCTGCTGCCGCCCAGGCCTAGCGCCTCCTTCCCTTGGTATCCGCGCGGCCCATCCGCGTGATACATAACGGGCGCACGGGGTCCCTACCTTTCGTTATGCTTGCTGACACTTCTTAACATCGGTGGCCCCTACGTTCCGCCCGCATATATGATGCCGCGACTGTGGCTGAGTCCGAGCCCCGCCGGGGTTGTCCGGCGGGGCTCCTTCTATCAATTTGGCGGCTCTGCGCCTATATATATATGAGGAGTATCCATTATGTTCAATGCTATCGCGCATGCTTTACTTGCCCTCGCGCCCGAGTTCGATGCTGCAAGGGTCGAGGACGTCCCTATGAGCCTGAAGGCCTGGATCGATGGTTCGCAGGGCAACATCCGGAGGGAGACGTTGGGCGCCAAGTGCATGGCGCGTCACTTCTTTGCAAATTAGCTACATGGCTCCGCACACGGTGGGGAATGTGTAAAACTAGCGGTTGAAAAATCGCTTTAGCGATATGGCGCATTGCTTTGGGCGCTTGTTTTGGTATTTGGAGAAAGGGGACGGTTCCATGGCTCTTTGGGGCGGTCGTTTTGAGGCAGGCGTGGCCGAGGTCACGCAGGAGTTTGGCGCGTCGCTGCCGGTCGACAAACATCTCTATAAGCAGGATATCGCCGGCTCTAAGGCGCATGCCAAAATGCTGGCGGCCCAGGGCATCATCAGTGCCGAGGACGAGCAGGCGATTGCCAAGGGCCTGACCGAAATCGAACAGGATATCGATGCCGGCAACTTCACCTTCGACATCAACGACGAAGACATTCATATGTCCATCGAGAGCGAGCTGACGCGTCGCATCGGCGAGGCCGGTAAGCGCTTGCATACCGGACGTTCGCGCAACGACCAGGTGGCGACCGACACACGCCTGGGCGTCAAGGCGCTGGCCAAGGAGCTTATGGAGGCCAATCTTGAGCTGCGCCATGTGCTGGTGGATGCGGCCAAGAAGTACGACAAGGTAATTCTGCCGGGCTACACGCACATGCAGCACGCTCAGCCCGTGCTGCTGTCGCATCATCTGCTGGCGTATTCCTGGATGTTCGCGCGCGACTTTACACGCCTGAAGGCAGCCTTTGATGCCGCCGACAACTGCCCGCTGGGTGCTGCCGCGCTTGCCGGCACGAGCTATCCGCTCGATCGTCAGATGACGGCTGCCGAACTTGGCTTTGCGGGCGTGATTCCCAACTCGCTCGATGCGGTTTCCGACCGCGATTTCCTGCTCGATCTGCATTACGCCGGCTCCGTCATGGCCATGCACCTGTCGCGTCTTTCCGAGGAGATCGTGCTGTGGTCGAGCTCCGAATTTGGCTTTATCACGCTTTCCGACTCGTACTCCACCGGCTCGTCCATCATGCCGCAGAAGAAGAATCCCGACTTTGCCGAGCTTATCCGCGGCAAGAGCGGCCGTGTGTATGGCAACCTGGTGCAGCTGCTCGTGACCATGAAGGGCCTGCCGCTTGCTTATAACAAGGACTTGCAGGAGGACAAGGAGGGCGCGCTCGATACCGCCCATACGCTCATGCAGTGCCTGTCGGTTATGGCCGGAATGATTTCGACTTGGACCGTCAACGAGGATGCCATGGCGCGCGAGTGCGGCGTGGGGCACCTTGCCGCTACCGATGTTGCCGATTACCTGGCCAAGCGTGGCCTGCCGTTCCGCGAGGCACATGCCGTGGTGGGGCATCTGGTTCTGATGTGTGAGAAGCGCGGCTGCAATCTTGAGGACCTGCCGTTTGAGGTGTTCCAGGAGGCAAGCCCGCTCTTTGAGCACGACATTACCGAGGCGCTCGACATCCCGTCGATTGTCGCCGCGCGCACGACCGAGGGCGGCACCGCCCCTGCCGCCGTTGCCGTGCAGCTGCAGCGTGCCGAGGCGCAGCTCGTGGTCGACGAAGGTGTGTTTGGATCGCTAACCAAGGTCGTCGAGATGGGTCACGGGGCAAAGTAGAGGTTTGGCTGAAGACGTATTGTCCATTTATTGATAAATCGTTTTCGCTTTACGGGCGCCTGCTGATGTGGGAGCCCGTATTTTGTTGCTATGGGGGAGGGGCTTGTCGAGAACTTCTGTAGGACCTTTGGGCAGGTTGTGAAGGGGATACGTTCGCGGGCGGCAACCGACCGCCTGCTCTGTTCGGCGCGGTTGATGGGCGGTCGGATGGTACTCTAATCGGGCTTCGAAACAGAAGTGACACATATGGAGCGCTTTAATAAATTGCAACGTTTCAATAAACAGCTTTTTGTTTAACTGCAGCTAAAACTCTGTTACGATGCAGTCCAGGCGGGTGCCGGAATGGGACTTGGGCACGCGCGAACCTACTTGAAAGGCTACTTTTATGGCTATCGAGAAGACCTTCATCATGATTAAGCCCGACGCCGTGCGCGACCGCAAGATCGGCGAGATCGTTGCTCGCATTGAGCGCAGCGGCCTTGTCATCGAGCGCATGGAGATGACCACGCTCGAGCGCGCTACCGTCGAGGAGCACTACGCCCATCTGGCCGACAAGCCCTTCTTTGGCGGTCTCTGCGACTTTATGACGAGCGGTCCGGTCGTCAAGATGGTCGTTTCCGGTCTCTCCGCTGTTGCTAAGATGCGCACCCTCATGGGCGCTACTAATCCGCTTGACGCTGCTCCTGGTACCATCCGCGGCGACTTTGCCGTCGATGTCAACGCCAACGTGATCCACGGCTCCGACTGCCTGGAGAACGCCGAGATTGAGATCAAGCGCTTCTTTGGCTAAACCAGCTTTGACTCCTTAAAGCTGTTAGCGTGTGGCTTGGGCGCCGCGGAACTCCATCCGCGGCGCCCTTTTATTCCAAAATCTATGAAGGGGTCCGCTCGGTCATGAGTTCCGAGCGGGCCCCTGCTGTTAGCTTGTGGCACTGAGTGGTTTAGGCCTCGTCGACGACCTTGAGGCCGCGCGTGTGATCGATCTCGTTGAGGAGGTTAACGCGACGCTCGTGACGGCCGCCCTCAAACTCGGCGTCGAGCCACTCGTCGACGATCATCTTAGCGAGCTCGGAGCCCACGACACGGGCACCAAAGGCGAGCACGTTGGTGTTGTTGTGCATGCGGGAGAGCTTGGCGCTGAAGGGCTCGGAGCACACGACGGCGCGTACGCCCTCGACCTTGTTGGCAGCCAGGCTAATCCCGACACCGGTGCCACAGATGAGGATGCCCAGGTCGACGTCGCCGTTGGCAACGGCCTTACCCACCTTGTAGCCGGCGATGGGGTAGTCAAAGCTCTCGGAGGTGTCGGTGCCAAAGTTCACGACCTCGCAGCCGCGCTCCTTCAGGTGCTCGGAGATGATGTTCTTGAGCTCGACGGCGGCGTGGTCGTTGCCGATACCAATCTTCATGAGTGGTTCCTCTCTGGTCTGTGCGGCGCAAATGCTAAAGGTTTTACCGCGTTCGACTGCATGATAGCGCGACTTTTGCGTAAACGCTCGGGCGTTTTTTGGTCAAACGCTTTAGCATGCAACAAGACCGGCTTCTCATGAATGAATGCTGTCAGTTTGTGCTTGAGCGCCGTCCGCCGGAACCATGGTTGCAGTTTTTGATGCATTGTTATCAAATAAAGGAGCTAACTATTTTTGAGAGCCAAGCCCGTTATGCAAGCAGGAGATACCTATGCCTACTGATTCCATCCGTGATGCCGCTTTTTGCGACGTTTTGAACCGCGAGCTTGTCTGTGCACTCGGCTGCACCGAGCCCATTGCCGTTGCCTATGCAGCGGCGCTGGCGAGTCAGACGCTCGGTTGCGAACCCGATCATATGGATGTTGCCTGCTCGGGCAACATCATCAAGAACGTCAAGAGCGTGACCGTGCCCAACTCGGGCGGTATGCACGGTATTGAGGCCGCGGCCGTGCTGGGTGCCGTGGGCGGCGACGCCAAGAGCGCGCTCGAGGTGCTCGAGAGCGTTGACGATGAGGACCGTGCTCGCGTGGTCGAGCTCCTCGCTGACGCCGACTACTGCGATGTGTCGCTTGTCGAGGGTGTGCCCAACCTCTACATCAAGGTGACTGCCACGGCCGGGGACCATACCGCGGTCGTCGAGATTACCGATCACCATACCAATGTCACGTGCCATACGCTCGACGGTATTCCGGTATGCGGCAAGTCGGCGGGGGAGTGTGCCGCCTGCGCCGAGCGCGTGGTGGCCGAGCGTGCGGCAGATAACGCCGATACCCCTATGAGCATTGAGTCCATCATCGACTTTATCGAGGACGGTGACATTGAGGACGCCCGCGCTGCCGTTGAGCGTCAGATTGAGCTGAATGGCGCAATCAGTGCCGAGGGCCTTGCGCACGCTTGGGGCGCCGAGGTGGGTCGTACGCTGCTAGGTGCTCGTGCCGATGACGTCGCCTGCCGTGCCCGTGCCCGTGCGGCCGCCGGGTCCGACGCCCGCATGAACGGCTGCGCGCTGCCGGTCGCCATTGTGTGCGGCTCGGGCAATCAGGGCATTACTTGCGCATTGCCCGTCATGGAGTATGCCGAGTACCTGCGCTGCGACCACGAGCGCCTGGTGCGCGCCGTGATGCTGTCCGATCTTATCGCCGTGCATATCAAGAGCTATATTGGTGCGCTCTCAGCGTTTTGCGGTGCTATTTGCGCCGCGTGCGGCGCCGGCTCCGCGATTACCTGGCTGTGCGGTGGCACGCGCGAGCAGATTGGCGCGACGGTCTCGAACACGCTCGGTAACGTGGGCGGCATCGTGTGCGACGGCGCCAAAGCGAGCTGTGCCGCCAAGATCTCGGCTGCCGTCGATGCGGCGATTCTGGGCCATGATATGGCCATGCAGGGTCGCGGCTTCCGCGCCGGCGAGGGCCTGATCCAAGATACCGTTGAGCAGACAATCGCCAGTATGGGCTACGTAGGCCGCGTAGGCATGAAGGACACCGACGTCGAGATCCTCAACATCATGATCGGCAAAACCCAGGTCTGCTAGATATTAAGTTGCGGTGAGATAGTTCCTAAAATTACCCGGGTGAGAGGCAAACAGGAACTATCTCACCGCAACTGCGCTAGATGTTCTGGCGCCTACGATAGTTCGTCGGCTATTTGGTGCTCGTAGAAGGCCTCGATTACGGCGTTAAAGTCGCGGGCGAAGTCTTCCATGGTTCCGCGCCAGGTGGCTCGGCTGGGCTTGCCTTGGCCCACAAAGGCGGTTTGGATGCCGCAATCGGGGGACGGGAAGTCGCGTTTGGGATCGTTGCCCACCATAAGGACCTCGTGTGGCTCGAGTCCCATCACCTGAAGCTGCTCTAGATAGTAGGTGGCATCGGGCTTGCAGCGGGTGGTGTTTCCCATGTGCGTGACGAGCTCAAAGGGGGCGTCGGCCAGGTCGCCCCAGCCCATGCGGCACTCGATGGCCCCTTGGGGAAAGCTGGGGTTGGTAAAGAGCGCGCAACGCAGCCCTGCGTCCTGTACGGCCTGGAGCGCGGCGTGTGCGCCCGGCATGGCGTGGGCGTTAATGACATCGTCGTTCTTGTACGGAAGAACTTCGCGGTCATAGTAGGTAAACGCCTCGTAGATGAGGGGATCGGAGAGGCGGATCCCGCATCGGCGCTCGACCTCTTCTTGGTAAAACTCAAGATTGGTGCGGTTGTCCGTGCCGCTGCGGCGATTGGCGTTGAGGTCGACTAGGATGGTGCCGAGGCGTGCCATCGTGCCACCGCGGCTGCGGCGCCCGATATCCGCGAGCATCGAAGAGACATCCTTAAAATAGCGAAGGATGAACGCGTTGAGGTTGATGCTGAGAAGCGTCTCGTCCATATCGAAAACGACTGCTTTGAGCACGCGGGCACCTTTCTCGAAAAATCGATCTAGAATCGTTGGCTCCGGATACTTTACCCCAAAGCCGAATGCCTAGCTGGTTATCGTCAAGTTGCGGAGACGTGTGTTCATAAGATTACGAAAAAGTCTCCACACGAGTAAAAAATCGCAGTTCACGCTTGAAATCGAACTCATTTCCCCGTAACCTATACGAACGTGATTGCATAAGCGTCACATTAGTATCTGTCGGCTCCCGAGTGTTCCTAAACGTTGTGTGCTTGTCGCACCCTTCTGTAGGTCCTAGCAATCGGGGCCCCGTAGTTCGAAAGGGGTCCACCTTTGAGTGAGATTCAGAACTCGTCCATTTTCTCTCTTGACGATGTCAACGAGGAGGAGATGAACAACCTCATCGACGGTACGATTACCGACTTTGATGAGGGCGATCTCGTTAACGGCACTGTCGTTAAGATCGAGCATGACGAGGTGCTCGTTGACATCGGATTCAAGTCCGAGGGCGTTATCCCGGTCCGCGAGCTGTCCATCCGCAAGGACGCTAACCCTGCAGACATCGTTGCACTCGGTGATCCCATCGAGGCTCTGGTTCTCCAGAAGGAGGACAAGGACGGTCGTCTGGTCCTGTCCAAGAAGCGTGCCGAGTACGAGCGTGCTTGGAACCGCATCGAGGAGAAGTTCAACTCCGGCGAGAACGTCGAGGGCGAGGTTATCGAGGTTGTCAAGGGCGGCCTGATCCTCGACATCGGCCTGCGTGGCTTCCTGCCTGCTTCCCTCGTCGACCTCCGTCGCGTCAAGGACCTCACCTCTTACATGGGCACCCGCATCGAGGCCCGCGTCATCGAGATGGACCGTAACCGCAACAACGTCGTCCTCTCCCGTCGCGTCGTGCTCGAGGAGTCCCGTAAGGCCGAGCGCTCCGAGATCCTGTCCAAGCTCAAGTCTGGTATGCGTCTCCAGGGCACCGTTTCCTCCATCGTCGACTTCGGCGCCTTCGTCGACCTCGGCGGTATCGACGGCCTCATCCACATCTCCGAGCTCTCCTGGAACCACGTCAACCATCCTTCCGAGGTTGTCAAGGTCGGCCAGGAGGTCGAGGTCGAGGTTCTCGACGTCGATCTCAACCGCGAGCGCATCTCCCTGGGTCTCAAGCAGACCACCGAGGATCCGTGGCGCGCACTGGTCAAGAAGTACCCCGTCGGCGCTATCGTCGAGGGCACTGTGACCAAGCTTGTCCCGTTTGGCGCTTTCGTCGACCTGGGCGAGGGCATCGAGGGCCTGGTGCACATCTCCGAGATGGCCAACAAGCACGTCGACCAGCCTTCTCAGGTCACCCACGTGGGCGACAAGGTTCAGGTCAAGGTCATGGAGATCGACCTCGACCGTCGTCGTATCTCTCTGTCCATGAAGTCCGCTGCTGAGACTCTGGGCGTCGAGATCGAGGTTACCCCGCTTCCTTCCGAGAAGAAGGACGAGGAGACCGACGCCGAGTAAATCGGTTTGACGATCACTTGTTTTAAGGGATCCGTCCGCAATGGACGGGTCCCTTTTTGCTTTCGCTGCTGATGCACGCGATGCTACCCGGGCTGTCCACAGGCTATTGGGTTGTCGGTGAATGAAAAAATGCCGACATCCCGCCTCGGGGAGGAGGCGGGAACGCACCGAGTAGACGGAGGGGTGCGGAGCGCGGTCGCGTCTCGACTGACGACATTGCCCATCGACAACCCTATTGTACTGCATGGCGTGGTTCTTGGTTTATCGTGTCGAACGCTTGTGTTGTGCCATTGCCTGCGGCAACGGTGTGCTACACTCTTGCACTGCTGAGTGGGCCAGACGGTCGCGCGATGTGCTGTTTGCAGTACGCGTGAGGAAAGTCCGGGCTCCAGAGGGCGGGATGCCGGCTAACGGCCGGGCGGAGTGATCCGACGGAAAGCGCCGCAGAAAAGAAGACTCCCACCTGCGCCGCAAGGCGTAAAGGGAAAAGCTGAAACGGTGGTGTAAGAGACCACCAGCGTCGTGGCAACACGGCGGCTTGGCAAGCCCCATCCGGAGCAAGCGCGAATAGGAACGCTATGGGCCGGCCCGGTCCGCGTTCGGGTAGCGTGCGTGGAGCTGCACGGTAACGTGCAGACAAGATAAATGACCGTTCACGACAGAACCCGGCTTATCGGCCCACTCGGCACTTTGTTGACGCTGCGAACCCGTCAGCGCGGCAATTTGCCTTTCAAGCCTTCGGGCATGACCATAAGGTCAATGCCCTTGTCTTTCAAGGCACCTTGCTCGCGCTGACGGGTTCTCGCTGTTGGTGATGGTATCATTGGCGTTTCCGTTCTTGTTGGCGAGGTCAACGGTGCTGTCTTTGCCTTATTATTGAGGCTGTTTGTTGCTTTGCTTGTTGTTGAGGGGCTTTGTTGGACAGCTATTTTACTCTGCAATCGAATATTGAGGCTTCGGGCGAGTTTGTGGACCGCAAGAGCCGGTTTATTGCCCAGCTGGTCCATATTGAGTCCGAGGACGAGGCGAATGCCTTTATCGAGATGGTTCGCAAGCGTCATTACGACGCTCGGCACAATGTTCCCGCGTGGATTTTAGTCGATGGACGCGAGCGCCAGAGCGATGATGGTGAGCCGAGCCGCACGAGCGGTATGCCGACGCTCGAGGTGCTGCGCGGCGCGGGGCTCAAAAATGTTTGCTGCGTGGTGACGCGCTATTTTGGTGGCACGCTGTTAGGGCCCGGTGGCTTGGTGCGCGCCTATACCGCGGCGACGCAGGCGGCGGTGGCCGCGGCTCAGGAGGCCGGGCAGATTGTCGAGATGACGAGTGTCGTGCCTGTTGACGTGCATGTGGCCTATCCGCAGTATGAGCAAGTGCTTCATTTGGCGCAGGATTCGGGTGCCAAGGTTTCGGATACCGATTTCGCGGATACCGTGACGATTCATTTGGTGTTCAAAGCGGGGGAGCAGGAGCCGTTTTGCGCTAAGATGCGCGAGCTTATGGCGGGGCGCGAGGAGATTGAGGTCGGTGCTCCCGAGTTTGCCGAGTTCTAACGACGACGGCCGGCGTGCTTTTGGATGGATTCCAAGCGCGACGGCCGTCGTTTTTCTGTTGCTGCCGTTTACTCGGCGAGCTGCTTTAGCACATCGCAGGCGATTTCGACGGCATCGTCGATGCAACCGGGACAGCTGCGGAGCGGACCCTTATCCGATCCGATTCCCTTGAGCGTGCCGCAGACGGTCGTCGTGTTCTTCTCGCCAAAACGCTTGGCGATTTCGCGCGACAGCTTGTAGGTCTGGCCCTTGGTCTTGGGGTTTTCCATGCCTTCGCTCATCACAAAGCCCATGATGGACACAGCGCCCGAGATGGCGCCGCAGGTTTCGGTCATGCCGCCCATGCCGGCGCCAAAGCCCTCGGTGAGGGTAAAGGCGGTCTGGGGGTCGAGCCCGACGGCGGGCGCGAGCGTGCAGGCGACGGCCTGTGCGCAGTTAAAGCCACGGGCGTGATATTCGGCAGCTTGAGCCTGACAGGCGGTGATGTCGAGCTGGGCCGTATCGATTTGCTTCATCGTTGTCTCCTTGGTCACGGTGTACCCGCCTATGGTACCCGTGACGGTGCATGTAATCATCGAGAGCTTCATGTATGCCTCATTTTTATCTATCGAGCAAATGCCCAAGGCTTGAGATAAATACCCCTGATCAATTTGTCCAATAACCTACCTTTGGGATGGGTTGAGAGGGGTGCGGGGTAGCGGTATCGTGAACCGAATAAAACTAAAACCCAGGCAAGGGAGCTAGATATGAGCGAGCAGACCATCGGTACTACATGTGTTCAGGGCGGCTATCACCCGGGAGATGCCGAGCCGCGCCAGGTGCCCATCTACCAGTCCACCACGTGGAAGTACGACACGTCCGAGCACATGGGCAAGCTGTTTGACCTGGAGGAGTCGGGCTACTTCTACAGCCGCCTGCAGAACCCCACGTGCGATTTGGTTGCCGCCAAGATCTGTGAGATGGAGGGAGGCGCCGCCGCGATGCTTACGAGCTCGGGCATGGCTGCGAACTTCCTCGCGATCTTTAACGTGGCCGGTGCCGGCGATCACGTGGTCGCGAGCTCTGCCATTTACGGCGGTACGTATAACCTGCTCGCCCACACCATGGGCCGCATGGGCGTGACCTGCACGTTCGTTGCCCCCGACTGCACCGATGAGGAGCTCGAGGCAGCCTTTGAGCCCAATACCAAGCTCGTCTTTGGCGAGACGATTGCCAACCCCGCCCTTGCCGTGCTCGATATTGAGCGCTTTGCCAAGGCCGCACATGACCACGGCGTGCCGCTGATGGTCGACAACACCTTCCCGACGCCTGTGATGTGCCGTCCCTTTGAATGGGGTGCCGACATCGTTACGCACTCCACCACCAAGTACATGGATGGACATGCTGCCTACCTGGGCGGCGTGATCGTTGACCACGGCCAGTTTGACTGGATGGCTCATGCGGACAAGTTCCCGGGTCTTACCACGCCCGATGAGAGCTACCACGGCGTGACCTATGCCGAGAAGTTTGGTCGCGAGGGTGCCTTCATTACCAAGGCAACCGCTCAGCTCATGCGCGATCTTGGTCCTATGCAGAATCCGCAGGCGGCCTTCTTCCTGAACAGCTCGCTCGAGAGCCTGCATGTGCGCATGCCGCGTCATTGCGAGAACGGCCTGGCCGTTGCCAAGTTCCTGCAGAGCCATCCCAAGGTGCGCTTCGTGAGCTATCCGGGCCTGGAGGGCGATAAGTACTATGACATCGCTCAGAAGTACATGCCCAACGGTACCTGCGGCGTTGTGAGCTTTGGCTTTAACGGTGGTCGCGCGGCGGCCGAGACCTTTATGAAGAGCCTCAAGCTCGCCCAGATCGCCACGCACGTTGCCGACGCCCGCACTTGCTGCCTGCATCCTGCTAACGCTACGCATCGCCAGATGAACGACGAGGAACTCATCGCCTGCGGTATCTCCGCCGACATGGTGCGCCTGTCGTGCGGCCTCGAGGACACGGCCGATCTGATTGCCGACCTTGAGCAGGCACTCGAGCAGTGCTAGGCTAGCGTTCGCATAAGGCGCCGATGCTGGCAGAAAGCTTCGGCGACCTTTAGTTCCGATTCCGTAGGCGGGACCCCAATCGCGACTGTTTACAGGCGATTGGGGCCCCGTTTTTGCGTTGGGCCACTCGAAAGGATGGATATGGAGAAAACCGCAGAGCAGCTGCGCCGCGAGCATATTGCCCTAGAGGGCGACACCCATGGCAAGAACAAGTGGGCGATTCTGTTTACCGTGCTCATCATGACGTTTATGGTGTGTCTGGATTCGACCGTCGTGACCGTGGCGCTGCCCGTGATGCAAAAGGAGCTGGGCGTGGGCCTCGATCGCATTCAGCTGGTAAGCTCGGTGTATCTGCTTGCGACTTGCGTGGCTATGTTGCCGTTTGGCCGTCTGGGCGACGTGCGCGGCAAGGTGAACGTGTTCCAGTTGGGCGTCATCGTCTTTTCGGTCGGTTCGCTGCTGTGCGGCCTTTCGGCCTCGCTCGAGGTTCTTATCCTGGCACGCATTGTTCAGGGCGTCGGTTGCGCGGCGGCCATGGCTAACAACATGGGTATCATCACCGAGTCGTTTCCGGCGCGCGAACGAGGCCGTGCCATGGGTATTCTTGCGACCTTTGTGGCCCTCGGCATGATGTGTGGCCCCGTGCTCGGCGGCATGCTGGTGGCAAGCTTTCCTTGGGAGAGCATCTTCCTCATCAACCTGCCCATTGGCGTCATCTCGTTTATCGTGGGGCTCTACACGCTGCCGCATGTTAAGCCGGAGGCCGGCGAGCGCCCCATGTCCCTGATCGAGGCCGCTCGTCGCTGCTTTGCAAATTCGGCCTTCACCATCAACCTTGCCTGCATGCTCATCGTGTTCGTTGGCATTGGCGCATCCGAGTTTATTCTGCCGTTCTATTTTCAGGACGCCCACGGCTTTGGTTCTGACATTTCCGGATTGCTCTTTTTGGCGCTGCCAATGGTGAATGCCTTTATCGGCCCGCTTTCGGGAACGGTTTCGGACCGTGTTGGCTGCGAGGGTCCCACGGCGGTCGGCCTGGGCGTGTATGTGTGCGGTCTCTTTGCAGTAAGCATGCTCGACGAGCACTCTTCTATCCCTGTGATCGTGTGCTGCGTCGCATTTATGTCGTGCGGTACGTCGATTTTCCAGAGCCCCAACAACTCGCTGTACATGGGCTCGGCTCCGCGCGAGGCACTTGGCTTTGCGGGTAGTCTGGGTAGCCTGGCGCGTTATGCGGGTATGGCACTCGGCATTACGGTGGCGTCGAATATCCTGTATGGACAGATGAGCGTGGCGATGGGCGAGGCCGTGACCAGTTTTGTTGCAGGACGTCCGGATGTGTTCCTGTTTGGTTTCCGTTCGGTGTTCTATGTGTTGATGGCTGTGGCCGCTGTGGGCTTTGCGCTTGCCATGGTGCGTTTGGTGAAGATGCGCGCCCGCCATTAGCGTGTTGGGAGGCTGTCTGCCACGATTCGCGCCGTCCCAAAAAGACTGGTTTGTGGTGCGATGCGGCTTGTGGGACGGGCGGGGGTCGGTCCGTGGTAGACTATCGAACAACGTTTATTAATCGCGCGGTATCGTTGCCGCGAGAAGGGGTTGCGCCATGCAGGAGCTTGAGGATCGTATTCGCCATGACGGCATCGTAAAGGCCGGTAACGTCCTTAAGGTTGATGCCTTCCTCAACCACCAGTGCGACGTTGAGTTGTTCGACCACATGGGCGCCGAGTGGGCCCGTCTGTTCAAGGATGTCGAGATCAACAAGATCCTGACGATCGAGGCTTCGGGCATTGGCATGGCTTGCATCGCGGCCCAGCATTTTGGCGGCGTGCCGGTTGTCTTTGCCAAGAAGGCGCAGTCCATCAACCTCGACGGCGAGCAGTATGCCACGACCATCTACTCCTTTACCAAGCAGAAGGAGTATCCGGTCATCGTTGGCAAGCGTTTCCTGTCCGAGGGCGACAAGGTCCTGATTATCGACGACTTCCTGGCCAACGGCTGCGCGCTCGAGGGTCTTA
This sequence comes from uncultured Collinsella sp., assembly GCA_902493535.1. GTDB lineage: Bacteria > Actinomycetota > Coriobacteriia > Coriobacteriales > Coriobacteriaceae > Collinsella. The sequence goes on from CABUQG010000011.1 coordinate 33,411, forward strand.
TCAAGATCTGCGAGGCTGCGGGTGCCGAGGTGTCCGGTATTGGTATTGCGGTGGAGAAGGGTTTCCAGGGCGGCGGCGATAAGCTCCGCGAGCGCGGCTTCCGCGTTGAGAGCCTGGCACGTATCGCCGATATGGACTGCGAGAACGGCGAGATCACCTTCGCCTAAGCGCGCAACACAAGCGATTGGTATGCGATGTGACAAAGGGACTGTCCCTTTGTCACATTTTTTGTATGAGGGGAGGTGTTGATATGGATGAGAATAAGATGGGATGGCGCGAGTATGCGCGCTATGCCGAGATGTCGGCCGAGGAGTTGGCGCGCGATTGCGAGGTGCAGGTGTTTCGCGCGACGGGTCCGGGCGGACAGGGCGTGAACACGACGGACTCGGCGGTACGCATGAAACATATCCCTTCGGGGATTGTCGTGATGGCGCGCGAGAGCCGCAGTCAGTTCCAAAACCGTAGCAGCTGCCTACGTAAGCTGCGCGCTGAGCTTGAGCGTCGCGGGCGTCCGCCGCGCCGCCGCGTCAAGACCAAAGTGCCACAGCGATCGCGCCAGCGCAGGCTCAACGACAAACACTTCAATGCGATTAAAAAGGCCAACCGTCGCAAGCTGGGCGGGGAGGAATGATCTTATCAATAAGTTGCGGTGAAATAGGGACTGTTTTGCGGCTTTAGATGCATAAACAGTCCCTATTTCACCGCAACTTAGGTGGGGTTAGCGGGTGGGATGCCAGACGTGGAGGACGCCGGCAAGGATGTCGACCTCGATGCGCGAGGCGACAACGGGCTCGCCGTCGGCCTGGATGGGGTAGTCGGGCTCCTCAAAGGTGAGTTCGACATGGCGGCAGCGGCGCATGCGAACCGGCGGCAACTTGGTATGGTGGCCGTCCTTGGCCGAAAGAAACATAGGCAGGGCAACCGCACGCGGAACGGGGCCGCAGGCGTAGCAGACGTCGAGTACGCCGTCGCAGGGGTCGGCATCGGGGCAGATGCGATAGCCCGAGCCATAGGTAGGACCCAACTGAATTGCCATGATGATCGCCCGCACGCGCTCGGCGGGCGCGCCATCAAAGCTGATGGTCATGGGGTAGTTGCGATAGCGCAGGCCAAACTGCTCAAGTCCCGATAGGGTGTAGAGCGGAGCGCCGGCGAGGCCCGTCTTTTTGCGCAGCTCGGTGGTGCCCAGGCCGATGGCGGCATCGATGCCGACCGAGAGCGTCTGGTCGTAGTACTCAACGGTAGCCTCGCCGCTGCCGCTCGCAGGGCTCCACGAGCGAATGCGCCCGATGTCCTGACGCTGCAGCTCGCAGGTGAGCAGCGCGCCAAAATCCTTACCGGAGAAATCGTCGATGCCGAGCGTTTGGGCAAAATCGTTGCCAGAGCCCACGGGTAGGATGGCAAGAGCGGGGCGGGTGTCCTCCTCTTGAGTCATAAGCCCGTTGACGACCTCGTGAATCACGCCGTCGCCGCCAAGGGCGATAACGGTGCGATAGCCCTGGGCCTGTGCGGCCAGCTCCTTGGCGTGTCCCATGCGCTCGGTTAGCACCAAGTCAAACTGGGATGCGCGTGCAGTCATGTCCAAAAAGCGTTGCAGGCGCTCGGCAACTTCGTGCGCCGCACCCGACTGGGCGGCTGGGTTGGCGATGATGAGCGTGCGGCCAAAATCAGTTGCGTGCATGGGGCGACTCCCGGCGTATGACGTGACGGTGCGGTCGCGCTCAGGTCGAATTGCCCCCGATTGTGGCTGCACGTCGAATACTTACGTCTACTCTATCAGGTCGTTGTGGCGCTCGATAGCATCCGCTACCGTACCGCCCTCATCCACAATAAGCGAACGGCGCTTGGGCGAGATGATGCGCTGGGCGGGGTACACGCCGCGGTGTCCGGCAGTTAGGTAGCTGATAAAGGCCACGATGACAAAGAACCCGGCTGCCGTGCCGTGGAACAGGTCGATGGCCATCATGCAGGTGGTGATGGGCACGTTGAGGCCGGCACAGAACACGCCGAGCATGCCGAGAGCCGCCAGAAAACTGGGGTCGATTCCGACGAGGCAACCGATCCAGCCGCCGAGCGCCGCACCGATGCCAAACAGGGGCGTGACCTCGCCGCCTTGGAAGCCCGCACCCAGGGTAAGCGCTGTGACGACCAGCTTGATGGCTGCGTCCGCCAAGGTGGTGTTGCCGGCAAATCCGGCGCCGGAAAGCCACGTGGAAAGGCCGGCGTAGTCCCAGGCGTCGAGAAGGGCATAGGCGGCCAAAACCACGAGTGCGCCTATGAGTGCGCGAACGAGGTAATTGGTGATAAAGCGACCGTACAGGCTCTTGACGGTTCGAACTGACCAGGCAAAGAGGCGTGCCGTCAGACCGAAGATAATGGCGCTGATAACAACGATGACAACCGTCCGTGGTGTCATGTTGGGAACGCTGGCGATGACATTCGCTTCGTACTCGGTACCCAGGGCGAGTGATGTAAAGTAGCCGGTAAACGAGGCGACCAGGCAGTAGATGCCCGCGGTGTAGTCGATCTTGCCGATAAAGCACATCTCCATGCCAAAGAAAGCTCCGGCAAGGGGCGAACCGAATACGGCGCCAAAGGCCGACGAGATGCCGGCGAGCATGAGGTCGTGGTGGTCATGCTTTTTGAGGTGGGCGAGGCTCGAGATGTTGCTGGCGATGGTGCCGCCAATCTGCACCGCAGCTCCCTCACGACCGGCCGATCCGCCGGTGAGGTGCGTGAGCGTGGAGCAGACGAAGGTGAGGACGGCCATGCGCATATGGATGAGGCGTGTGCCCAGAGCGGAGTCGATGACCAGGTTGTTGCCACGCTTGGCGGCAAGACCGTGGTTTTTGTACGCCCATGCGGTGGCAACGCCCACAACGGGAAGCAAGGCGTAGACCCACACATGGTGCTCGCGATAGTCGGTCGCGATATTCAGCGAGGCCAAAAACGCCCAAGCGGCAACGCCCATGGCGAGCGAGACGATGACGACGAGTACGAGCAACTTAGCGCTCGCAAGTAGGTTGCGGGCGTTGCGGCGCGTGTCGGCAGCCAAGAGATGCTCGGAGCGGGTAAGTTGATGCCTGCCTGCCGTGATGACGTCATTAAGGGAGAAAAAGCCGCCATCGTCGAGCGGCTGGGAATGATCCTGCGCTTTGTTTGCGCTTTCGGGTTTGTCGTTATGAGCCATACGTTCCTCTTTTAGGTTGCAACGCAAGCATTATAAAACGCGGTAAACGCGACGAGCCGGTGGGTTGGTTTCCATTCTGTTTCGCGGCCTGCAACCGACAGGTGTATTTGCGGGTACAGGCCGAGTCGCGGTCGTGCGTTGGGGGATTATACTGAGACAAGCATAAAGAATTGGCGCCCCTGTTGTGCGCCGTGGCATTAAGAGGTGCATATGGCAGAGAAACTCATTCCGCTGGAGGACGCACAGTCGATTGTCCTGTCGCACGTTGCTCCGACCGATCTCGTCGAGATTCCCGTGTGGCAGGCGGCTGGTTTTCCCTTGGCCGAGGACGCGGTGGCCGATATCGATATCTCGCCGTTTGCCAACAGCGCTATGGACGGATATGCCGTGCGCTCGGCGGACTTGGTGCAGACATCTGGCGAGGCGCCGGTGACGCTCGACGTTATCGGACACGAGGCCGCGGGCCATGTGTTTGAGGGCGCAATCGGTGCGGGCGAGGCGGTCCGCATCATGACAGGCGCGCCGGTGCCCGAGGGTGCCGATGCCGTGGTGAAGTACGAGATCGTCGATGTGCTCGACGGTGACGGCAACGAGGGCTCGCACGTTCGCTTTTCGGCGCCGGCCAAGGTAGGGGAGAACGTTCGCTCTGCTGCCGAGGAGGCCCATGCCGGCGATGTTGTGATGCACGCCGGCGAGGTCGTGGCTCCGGCGGGCGCGGGTCTGCTGGCGAGCGCCGGATACGCGAGCGTGAAGGTGCACGCTGCCCCGCGTGTGGGCATCATCTCGCTGGGCACGGAACTGGTCGCACCGAGTAAGGTACCGGCGCGTGGTCAGATTCGCGATTCCAACTCCTCGGCGCTGATGGCCGAGGCACTCGATGCCGGCGCCGAGCCCGTGTTCTACGGCATCGCGCCCGATGATGAGCAAGCGATTGCCGAGCTGGTACATCGCGCCACGCGAGAGTGCGATTTTGTCATTACGAGCGGTGGCGCCTCGGCGGGCGATTACGACTATGTGACGGCGCTCGTCCGGCGCGAGGGCGAGGTGCTGTTTGACCGCATCTCGATGCGTCCGGGCAAGGCCATCACGTTTGGCTTGCTCGGGGGTAAGCCCTACCTGGGGCTTTCAGGCAATCCGGCCGCGGCGTATGTGGGCTTTGAGATGCTCGCCCGCCCGGCGATTCGCAAGATGCGCGGCTTTGCCGAGGGTACGCGTCCCGTGCAGCAGGCGACGCTCACGCACGGCGTGAAAAAGCGACAGCATCGCCGCTTCTTCGATCGCGCCACGGTTTTGCGCGACCCCGAGACCGGTGAGTTGTTGGTGACCGAGGCTAAGACACAGAATTCGGCGCTGCTTGGAACTATGCAGCGTGCGAACTGCCTGTTGCGTATTGACGAAGGACCGTGCGAGCTCAAGGCGGGAGATGCCGTGGACGTTGTTCGCGTCGACCTGCCCGAGGGCGCCGTGTTGTAGGAGGAATGCTATGGAGCTGAAGACATCGATCGTGACGTGCTCGGACACACGCGATCTTTTGCAGGATGAGGCCGGAGCTGCACTCGAGGAACTTATCGAGGCACAGGGCTGGACGGTCGCCTCACATGTGGTCGTGCGCGACGACGTCAGCGAGATCGGTGATGCCATTGTGGAAGCTGCCGATGAGTGCCACGCCAATGTCGTGCTCACCTGCGGCGGCACGGGGCTTTCGATGCGAGATGTGACGCCCGAGGCGACGCGTGCCGTCTGCGACCGCGATGTGCCGGGTATTGCAGAGGCAATCCGCGCGTATTCGATGACCAAGACGCGCCGCGCCATGCTCTCGCGCGCTATTTGCATGCAACGAGGTCATACACTTGTCGTAAACTTTCCCGGTTCTACGAAGGCCGCCCGCGAAAGCTGGGAGGCCATAGCAGACCAGCTGGAGCATGCGGCTCAGATGACAGCTGGCGGCGGACATACCAACTAAGCGGTTTAACTGCGGCGGGGCGACCTGAACGGCTGCTCCGCCTTTGTTTTCCGCCGAAGCGACGCCGAGATGCACGGTAATTCGGAACTATATTCTCTGACGAGAATAATTTCTCACTATCATTATTCGCGCAGAAGTATAATCTGATTGCAGATTAAAGCCCGCGGTGGGGTACCCGGGCATAGCGTTCGAAAGGGTTGAACATGTTCGATATGGTTTCTCGCCGCGGATTCGTTTCGCTTTCTGCTGTCGCCGCTGCCGGCCTTGGTCTTGCCGGCTGTTCGGGCAGCAAGACGTCCGAGCCGGCCGGATCCGATGCCGGTTCTGCTAAGGCATCTTCCAAGAAAGCTGTCGAGCTGCAGGTCTTTGCCGCCAACTCGCTCGAGAAGGCCCTGCCCGAGGTTCAGGAGCTCTACACCGAGCAGACCGGCACCACCTTTGCCGACACGCAGTTTAAGGCGTCTGGCGACCTTGTCGAGCAGATGCGCGCCGGTGCCGCCGTCGACGTGCTCATCACGGCTTCCAAGGGCACCATGGACGACGCCGAGGCCGCCGAGCTCGTCGACGCCGACACGCGTGAGGACATGTTCGTCAACGACCTTGTGATCATTCGCGCCGAGGGCTCCGATACCAAGGTCGAGGCCATCGCCGGCGTCGCGAATCTGGACGGCAAGATCGCCATCGGCGACGCCAAGACCGTTCCCGCCGGAAAGTACGCCAACCAGGCTCTGGCCTCCGTGGGCCTCTACACCGGCACCGAGGGCGACGACGGTGAGTATGCTCCCGAGATTGCCGACAAGGTCGCACTGGCCGATAAAGTTGGTACCGCCGCCGCCTATGTGTCCACAGGCGACTGCGTGGCTGGATTTGTCTACAGCTCCGATATCTTCCGCTACGACGGCATCGAGGAGGCCTTCGTGTGTCCCGAGGACTCGCACAAGCCCATCGTGTATCCGGGCGCTGTCGCCGAGAGCTCCGAGCATGCCGACGAAGCCAAGGCGTTCATCGACTTCTGTCTGACCAACAAGAAGGCTCAGAAGATTTGGGCTAAGTACGGCTTTGAGCTTTCCGCGTAGTGCGGCTTGGCGCGATAATTCCATCGTTTTGTGTTTCACTCCGTCCTTGTATTCGCTTGGAGCTTTTCGTGCTTAATAGATTCCGCATGCTTGTCGCCTGTGCTTTGACCTTCGTGCTTTGCTGGGTGCCGGGATTTGCGTTTGCTGGGGACGCTGAGGACGGGGCCCAGGTTGCTGCGACCGCTCATGGGCTTTCCTATGGGATCGAGGGTTTTGAGCGGTTGGCCAAGGGGACCGCTCGTGCCATGGAGAGCCAGCCTGAGGGCTACCGGTTTCCCGTTGACGAGGACGTGGACCTTGTGGTGGCGCCTGCTGCCGATCGCGTTGTGGTGTGGATATCGCCCAAGGCGGTCGAGAAGTTTGGATTGGATCTGCAGGACAACGAGTGTGTATCGGGTCTCAAGGTCCTCGTCTGTGAGCTCGACAGCGCAAACTGCATGGGAGGTGCGCAGCTGGGGGACGTGGATCTTCCTTGGTATGTCACGGCGGAAACAACGTTTGATGCCGGCGGGTATACCTATAGCTTTGACGAGCGCGGTGCGGATGGGGACCGTTATGTGGTGATTGCATCAGCCTCGGGTGATGCCAAGGGCGGCGCGCGTTGGCTTGATAGCGCTCACATGGTAGAAGCATCGTCTGTCGTGTTGCGGGATGAGCAGGGGCCCTTGACCTCTCTGGCTTCCTTTTTGGGCGACATTGACTATCGCCCGTTTTGGGTGTCCATTAAAACGAGCGGTCTTGCCCTGGTGATCGCGTTTGCGCTGGGCCTGTTCGCCGCGTGGAAGACCATGGGTACCTCGAGTCGCATCAAGGGCCTGCTCGATTCGGTCTTTACGATTCCTATGGTGATGCCGCCTACGGTGTGCGGCTTTTTGCTGCTTATTCTGTTTGGCCGTTCGACCGGGGTGGGCCAGTGGCTCATCGCGCACGGCATCTCGATCGTCTTTACCTGGCCCGCGGCGGTCATTTCGGCCGTCGTTGTGTCGTTTCCGCTGGTCTACCGCACGGCACTCGGAGCCTTCGAGAGCCTCGACACGCAGATGCTCGATGCGGCACGCACGCTGGGCTGGTCCGAGCGTCGCATCTTCACCAAGCTCATGATGCCGCTTGGCTGGCCCTCGATTGCCGCCGGCACGGTGCTCGCCTTCGCGCGTGCCATGGGCGAGTTTGGCTGCACGCTGTTCTTTGCGGGCAACTACGCCGGCATTACGCAGACCATCCCCATCGCCATCTACTTTGAGTGGATGGGCGGCAACACCTCGGTGGCCCTCTTTTGGGTCGCCGTTGTGATTGTGTTTAGTTTCCTGGTCATCCTGTTCATCAACATGTACACCGCGCATTCGCAAAAGTATCGCGAGCGGGGCCTTTCGCGTGCGAAGCGCAAGCAGGCCAAAGAGCTCGCCGGACAGGGCGATTCGCTCGACCCGGTGGGCGGCGACGCCCTGCGTATCGATCGCGAGGCGCTGGCCGAGCTCATGCGCGAGGATGCCGCTTCGCAGGGAGGTCGATAGGCCATGTCGCTCGTTCTGGATATTAAAAAGCGCTATCCCGGGTTTATGCTCGACATGCAGCTTGAGGCCGGCGAGGAGCGTGTGGCGCTGCTCGGTGCCTCGGGTTGCGGCAAGAGCTGCACCTTGCGCTGCATTGCCGGTGTGGAGACGCCCGACGAGGGCAAGATCGTCGTCAACGGCGTGACCTTTTTTGACTCGGCGGCGGGCATCAACCTGTCGCCCCAGGAGCGCAAATGCGCCCTGCTGTTCCAAAACTATCAGCTGTTTCCCAACATGACGGTGGCCGATAACGTATGTGCCGGCGTAAAGGACGCGGGCGACGCCGCTGCGCGTAAAAAACTTGCCGAGCGCTACCTGGGCATCTTTGGCCTAGCCGATTTTGCCGACCGCTATCCCGCGCGCCTCTCGGGCGGTCAGCAGCAACGTGTGGCGCTTGCCCGTATGGTGGCGGCTCACCCGGGCATCTTTATGTTCGACGAGCCCATGAGCGCACTCGATTCCTATCTTAAGAGCGCCCTCGAACAGAACATGCTCGACCTGTTCGATGTATGCAACCGCACCGTGCTCTATGTGAGCCACGACATCGACGAAGCGTGCCGCCTGTGCCAGCGCATCTGCGTGATGCACGACGGGCATGTTGAGGAGATCGGCTCCGTCGAGGACGTGGTCCGCCGTCCGCAGACGCTGGCGGCGCTGCGCCTGACGGGCTGCAAGAACACAAGCCGGGCGCGCAAGATCGGCGACGAAGAAGTTGAGGCGCTCGATTGGGGCATGACCTTTAACGTGGGTCGCGAGGTTCCCGATAATGTGGCGTACCTGGGCATTCGCGCGAGCTACTTCCATGTGGACAACCGTGCCGAGCGGGGTCGCAACAGCTACGACCTGCACGTGGCGCGCGTGAGCGATTCGCGTTTTGAGCGCCTGGTGCTGTTGGATGCGCCGCGGGTCGATGCGCCAACGCGTCTGCAGTGGAAGGTCAACAAATTGAGCGTACCAGCGGATGGGTTACCGCAAGAAGGCGAGACCCTGCGTATGCATTTTGATGCCAGCAGGATCCATCTGGTTTGTCGGTAGCGCCGGGTAATGCCGTCGGGGATATAAGTCTCGGCGGCTTTGTCTTGCCGTTCGCCTAATGGGGAATGACAAACTCTTATCAACACAGATAATTATTTATTAAACGGCGGCACACGACGCTGTCGTACGAATGTCAACGGTGTTCGCATGGTCGACGACCGTTGATATAGTTGACCTTAACTTGTAAAGGAGGACGCGCACATGCCGCAGACGACATACATTCGCCGCGTTGCCGCGCGCGCCCTGTATATGGCTCGGAGTCGCATATGAGCAGGTATGTTCACGGCTCCGGGAGAGACGACGCACAACTAAATAATCGACCGCAAAGCAGGTTCCCCAAAATTCCGGGTTTAGGCACGGCTGGGTTTTCGCCGCCCACCGTGCAGCAATACCGTAGTTATCCGTATTTGGTTCGAGAGGGGAACCGTCATGGCTGAAGAATTCGATTTCCATCCGATGTGGGAGAGCCTCGGCATGAATCTTGCCGATCACGATATGCTGCTGGGCGCTGTGGGCCAGATGTACGGCGATATGTTCCTGACGCAGAACAATCGCCCCAAGTCCACGTCCTACCTGGATTTTGTCGCCACCAACATCCACAGCGGCCGTATTAAGGAGATGCTCGACAAGAAGGAGGCCGGCGAGGCCACCAAGATCGTCGGTTCGTTCTGTGTGTACGTGCCCGAGGAGATCGTGCTTGCCTGCGATGGCATCCCCGTTGGCCTGTGCTCGGGTGCCGACTGGGCGACCGACAAGGTCGAGGAGCATCTGCCGCGCAACACCTGCCCGCTCATCAAGAGCTTTGCCGGCTTTAAGCTGGGCGAGGTCTGCCCCTACATTGAGTCGAGTGATCTGGTGGTGGGCGAGAACACCTGCGATGGCAAGAAGAAGGCCTACGAGTTCTTTGCCACGCAAAAGAACATGTACGTCATGGATATCCCCAACGTGCACGACGAGTCGACGCTCGTGACCTGGAAGGCCGAGGTTAAAAAGCTTGCCGCCAAGATCGAGGAAGAGTGCGGCGTCAAGATTACGCCCGAGCGCCTGAAGGCTGCCATCCACGCCGTCAACGAGAAGCGTCGCGCCCTGCAGCGCCTCGCTGCCACGCGCGCTGCCGATCCGGCGCCCATCAGCGGTCTCGACAGCCTGCTGACCGTTCAGGCCGCCTTTATGGACGACACGCCGCGTCTGACCGGAGCCATCAACGAGATGGCCGCCGAGTGCGAGCAGCGCGTTGAGGCCGGCGAGGGCGTGGCGCCCAAGGGGACCAAGCGCATCCTGTACACCGGCACGCCCATGGCCGTGCCCAACTGGAAGCTGTTCAACCTCATCGAGAAGGCCGGCGGCGTTGTGGTAGGCGAGGAGTCCTGCACGGGCTCGCGCTACTACAAGGACCTGGTCGACGAGTCCGGTGAGACGGTCGACGAGATGCTCGACGCCATCGCCGAGCGCTACTTTAAGATTAACTGCGCCGTCTTTACGCCCAACGATCAGCGTATGAAGGACATTGTCCAGATGGCCAAGGACTTGCATGCCGACGGCATCGTCGACGTGGCCCTGCAGTTCTGCACGCTCTACGAGATGGAGTCGTTTGCCGTGGAGAAGGCTGCCGAGGAGGCCGGCATTCCGTTTATGCACATCACGACCGACTACGCCGGCGAGGATGCAGGCCAACTGCAAACCAGGATTGAGGCTTTCTTGGAAACCATTTAGGGGTATCCGTCCCGGCGGCTTCCCCAGGCACCCGATCTTGCCGTTCAAACCATCGTTTGCGTACCAAAGTACGCGGCGCTTCTCTTTCACGGCAACCTCGGGCACCTGGGAAAGCCGTTTCCTTGGTTGGTCAAAAGGTTTGTTAAGGAGTTATATGTCGGAAAATATGGAGCAGCCGTTGCCATCCACGTTTGAGGAGTTCAACGAGCAGCGCAAGGCGGCGTTTATTCGTGTCAAGGATTACAAGCAGGCGGGCAATCGTCTGGTCGGCTTTTTGTGCAGCTATACGCCGCTCGAGATTATCGATGCCGCGGGCGCCTCGAGCGTGGCCCTTTGCGGTACGTCCGATGAGGTGATTCCCGAGGCCGAGAAGGTGCTGCCGGCAAATCTGTGTCCGCTCATCAAGTCGACGTATGGTTTTGCCTATTCGCAAAAGTGCCCGTTTACGTACTTTAGCGACATGATCATCGGTGAGACCACCTGCGACGGCAAGAAGAAGATGTACGAGCTACTCAACGAGCTCAAGCGCACGCACATTCTGCATCTTCCGCAGGGTCGCGATCGCGCCTACGAGCGTGAAGGCTGGTACGAGGAGTGCTGCCTGCTCAAGGAGGAGCTCGAGAACTTCTACGGCATCACGATTACCGACGATGACCTGCGCGCTGCCGTCCGTCGTCGCAACCGCTTGCGTGCGGCCCAGCTCGAGATGTTTGCGCTGCAGGCCAACCAGCCGGCGGCCATGAGCGGCGTCGACCTGATGAGCACCATGTTTGCCGGCACGTTCAGCTTTGATATCGAGGCCTATGCGCAGCAGCTGGAGCAAAAGATTGTCAAGCTGCGCGAGGCCTACGACGCGGGCGAGCGCCCGGTCGCGGCGGATGCCAAGCGCATTCTGATCACCGGCTGCCCAGTGGGTGGCGTAATCAACAAGATCGGTCGCACCATCGAGTCCAACGGCGGTGTGGTCGTGTGCATGGACGACTGCTCGGGTGAGCGCACGGCGGCCATGATGATCGACCCGGAGGCTCCCGATATCCTGCGCGCCATCGCCGACCGTTACCTGGACATCAACTGCTCGGTCATGACGCCCAACGACGGCCGTATGGAAAATACGCTGGCCATGTGCGAGAAGTACCATGTCGATGGCGTGGTAGAGAGCGTGCTACAGGCCTGCCACACCTTCAACGTTGAGAGCGCGCGCATGCAGGGGACTGTCGAGGGTGTGGGTATTCCGTATATGAAGATCGAGACCGACTACAGCAACGGTGACATGGGCCAGATCGAGACTCGCATCGCCGCCTTCATCGAAACCCTCTAGCTTCCTCAGGCACCGGATCTTGCTCCTCAAACCGTCGCTTGCGTACCCAAAGTACGCTGCGCTCCTCTTTCGGGGCAATCTCCGGCACCTGAGAAACCTAGAGCTAAGGCGCCTGAACGTGCCGCTGTCTTTGATGTTTAGATTGGGAGAGAGCCATGATAGGGATCGGGATCGATATCGGGTCTACGGCGGCTAAGGCTGCTGTGGTCGATGGGGAGGGTTCGGTGGCGTGGACGTGCGTGCAGCCAACCGGGTTTTCCTCGGTCGATGCTTCCGAGCGGCTGCGCGAGGCGCTGGCAGCGGCCGGCTACGACGTGGCAGCCGACGACGTGCGCGTGATCGCGACCGGCTACGGTCGTGTCGCCGTGCCCTATGCGCACAAGGTCGTGACCGAGATTACCTGCCACGGTACCGGTGCCGTGCGCCTGTTTGGCGATCACGGCACCGTGATCGACGTGGGCGGTCAGGACACCAAGGTCATTCAGCTTAAAAGTGGCCGCGTGGCCAAGTTTGCCATGAACGACAAGTGCGCCGCCGGCACGGGGCGCTTTTTGGAGATCATGGCCGATCGCCTAGGCATTTCCCAGCAGCAGATGGCTGACCTGGCGCGTTCCGGCGAGCCCACCAAGATCAGCAGCATGTGCACGGTGTTTGCCGAAAGCGAGGTTATCAGCCTGATCGGTCGCGGTGAGCCGCGCGAGAACATTGCGCGTGGCGTGATCGACAGCGTGGTCTCGCGCGTGGCGACCATGGCCGGGCAGGCCGCGGGCGCCCCGTACTACCTGACCGGTGGCCTGTGCGAGAACGCCTTCGTGGTGGAGCGGTTGGGCGAGCTGCTGGGGTCGCCGGTGACCACCTCGCCCCAGGCTCGCTTTGCCGGTGCCATCGGCGCGGCGATTCGCGCACAGGCGCTCAATTAATGCATCCGCCGCAGGCTCGCATTCATGCGTATACTGGGAGAAAATGATTGACCGATGAGAGGAGGTATCGATGGCTGACGATCAGATTAAGCTCACGTCTATGACTGCCGCGAGCGGTTGAGCCGCTAAGTTGGCTCCTGGAGCCCTCGCCCAGGTCCTGGGCGATTTACCCAATGTGCATAACGACAACTTGCTCGTGGGGTTCGATACCTCCGACGATGCGAGCGTCTTTCGCGTTGGCGATAACTTGGGTCTCGTGCAGTCCATCGACTTCTTCCCACCGATGGTCGACGACCCGTTTTTGTTTGGCCAGATCGCCGCGGCAAACTCGCTGTCGGACATCTACGCCATGGGCGGGCGGCCGAGCCATGCCATGAACTTGCTGTGCATCCCGAGCTGTCTGGGCGTTGAGGTTGCCGGTCAGATTCTGGCGGGCGGCGCCGACAAGTGCGTCGAGGCGGGTTGCTCCATCGCGGGCGGTCACACCATCAACGACGACGAGCCCAAGTACGGCCTGTCCGTGAGCGGGTTTGTCGCGCTCGACCGCATGCTCGCCAACAGCGGCGCGCGCGTGGGCGATGCGTTACTGCTGACCAAGGCGGTTGGCTCGGGCATCATCACCACGGCCATTAAGGGCGAGCTCATCGAGCAGGACGAGGCCGCAGCCATGTTTGACTCGATGCGCACCCTCAACGAGGCTCCGATTCGTCTGGCCGAGGGACTTGAGCTTCACGGCTGCACCGACATCACGGGCTTTGGCCTGATCGGGCATGCGTGCGAGATGGCCGAGGGCTCGGGCGTGCAGATTGAGCTTGCGTCGGGGGCGGTGCCGCTCTTTGACCAGGTGCTCGACATGGCGCGTTTGGGCATTATCCCCGCGGGCTCCTACCGCAACCAGGACTTCTTTGGCCCGCGCGTGACGGCCGACGAGGACCTTGAGCCGGGCATGCTCGACGCGCTGTACGACCCGCAGACGTCTGGTGGCCTGCTTATCGCGGCACCTGCTGCCGATGTGGATGAGCTTGCGCGCCGTCTGCATGCCGAAGGACGTATTGCCGCCGTCGTCGGTCGCGTGTGCGAGTCGGTGCCAGGCGGTCCTGCCGTCCACGTTGTTCGCTAGCCCGCACGTTTATGTAACTGTTTACCGTTCTCTAGAACGGTTCTTTCGAAAGGAAAAGCTATGTCTACCAAAATTGAAGTCAATGCCATGGGCGATGCCTGCCCGCTACCCGTCGTCAAGACGCTCAAAGCCCTGAAGCAGCTCGATGGCGAGGGCGCCGTCGTGACCTCGGTCGATAATGAGACCGCCGTCAAGAACATTTCCAAGATGGCGCAGGAGAAAGGCTGCACGGCCTCGGTCGAGAAGGTTTCTGACGCCGAGTGGCACGTGACCGTGGCGACCTCTGGCGCCGTTGCCGTGGCCGATCCCGAGCAGGATGGCGCTGCCTTCTGTGATGCCAGCGCCGGCAAGGGCAAGCTCGTCATTTCCGTCTACACCGACTGCATGGGCCGTGGCGACGACGAGCTGGGCCACAAGCTCATGAAGGCGTTTATCTTTGCCGTGACGCAGCAGGAGGAGCTGCCCGCGACCATGCTGTTCTACAACGGCGGCGCCAAGCTCACCGTCGAGGGCTCGCCGGTGCTCGACGACCTGAAGGGTCTGGCCGAGCAGGGTGTCGAGATTCTCACCTGCGGTACCTGCCTCGATCACTATGGCATTAAGGACCAGCTCGCGGTGGGCGAGGTCACGAATATGTACGTGATTGTGGAGAAGATGGAGCAGGCCGTGCGCGTCGTGCGCCCGTAGCGTATTGGTTGGAGTTGCCATGAGGGAGAAGCGCCCGGCGCTTGTCATCACGTTTCCCACCACGGCGGCCGCCATGGGCTGCGAGTCCCTGTGCATTGAGCGCGGTCTTCCCGGGCGAACGATTCCCGTACCCGGGGAGGTCGCTGCCGGCTGCGGTCTGGCGTGGAAGGCGTTGCCTGCCGATGAGGAACTGCTGCGCGGCGAACTCGCCGCGGCGGGCGTTCCCACCGAGGACTTTACGGTGATTGATATGTGGGAGGTCGTGCGATGATCTACCTGGATAACGCGGCGACGACCATGCACAAGCCGCAGACGGTCATCGATGCCGTGACGCAGGCGATGTGCTCGCTCGGCAATGCCGGACGCGGCGCCACGTCGGGTGCCCTCGATGCCGCTCGTACGATTCACGGTTGCCGCGCCAAGCTCGCGCGCCTTTTGGGTTGCCCGAGGGCGGACCATGTGTGCTTTACGCCTAACTCGACAGCGGCGCTTAACGCTGCCATTAACGGCGTGGTGCACCCCGGCGATTGTGTGGTCACGACGGTGCTCGAACACAACTCCGTGCTGCGTCCGCTCAATCGCTTGGCCGCGGAGCAGGGCGTGGCCGTTGAGCATGCCGGCTGCGACGTGAACGGCGTGCTCGACTATGACGAGCTCGAGCGGCTGGTGACGCCTGACACGCGTGCCGTAGTGGTGACGCACGCCTCCAATGTGACCGGCAATGAGGTCGACATTGCGCGCGTGGCCGCCATGGCCCATGCGGCCGGCGCGCTGGTGATCGTCGATGCCTCGCAGTCTGCCGGCACGGCGCATATCGATATGCAGGCCATGGGGCTCGACGTGGTGTGCTTTACTGGCCACAAGGGACTCATGGGTCCGCAGGGGACCGGCGGGCTGGCCGTGGCGGAGGGCATTGACGTGTGGCCGTGGGCCATGGGCGGCACGGGCGTGCACAGCTTCGATGCGCTGCAGCCGCTTGAGTGGCCCACGCGTCTTGAGGCGGGCACGCTCAACGGCCACGGCATCGCGGGCCTTTCTGCCGGCCTCGACTTTATCGAGGCGCAAGGCGGGGTCGAGGCGATCGCGGCGCATGAGCGAGCGCTGGCTGATCGCTTTCTCGCTGGCGTGCGCGAGATTCCGGGGATTAAGCTCTACGGTGCGTTTGACCAGCCCGTGCGCTCGGCGATCGTCTCACTCAACGTGGGTGATATCGACTCTGCCGAGATCTCGGACGCGCTCATGCAAGGGTGGGGGATTGCGACGCGCCCCGGCGCCCATTGCGCTCCGCTCATGCACCGCGCGCTCGGGACCGAGCGCCAGGGTGTCGTTCGCTTCTCGTTTGGGTATTTCAACACGGACGAGGAAGTCGATACCGCGATTGACGCTTTGCGCGATTTAGCCTGCTAAAGCTGCTAGACCGTTTATACTTGCGGGATGGGTGTTTTTGCCCGTCCCGTTTTTGTTTCGACCCGAAAGGTGTGCCTATGGCCTCATCCGCACCGCGCGGTCTGCGCTCCGACCATGTCGTTACCGTCGGCATTGCGCTGTTCTCGATGCTCTTTGGCGCCGGTAACCTCATCATTCCGCCATTGCTGGCACTTCAGGCCGGCACGGCCACGCCGCTTGCCATGATCGGCTTTTTGATTGCCGCTATCGGTCTGCCTGTTATGGGATTTATCGCCGTCGCGCTCGCCGGCACGGCCCGCGAGCTGGCTGGGCGCGTGCATCCTAAGTTTGGCGAATTCTTCGTTGCGGCGGTGTATTTGGCCATCGGCCCGTGCCTGGCCATTCCGCGCACAAGCTCTACGGCCTTCGAGATGCTGGTGCCGCTACTGCCCGAGGGCGTTTCGCTCGGCACGGCTCGCCTGGTGTTTGCCGTTGGCTTCTTTGTCGTCGCGTTTGCGCTCACGCTGCGTCCGGGCGTTATCACGCGCGTGCTCGGGCGCATTACGGGCCCCGCGCTCATTGCGCTCATCGTGCTGGTCGTGGGTGCTGCCGTGATCTCGCCGCTGGGACCGGCTGCCGCGCCGCAGACTCCCTACAATGCCGGTGCTACCGTGCAGGGCTTTTTGACCGGTTATCAGACCATGGATCTGCTTGCGTCGCTCGCCTTCGGCATCATCATCGCCGAGACCATCCACGAGTTGGGTGTTACCGATGACAAGCGCGTGGCCTTTGAGATTTCGCGCTCCGGTGTGATCGCCGGCGTGCTCATGGCCGTCATCTACTGCGGTTTGGCCCTTGCCGGTATGCAGCTCGGCACCGTGATGTCCGACGCCACCAACGGCGCCGCCATTCTCGCCCGCTCGGCCTCCATGCACTTTGGGCTTGCCGGCACGGTCGTGGTCTTCGCAATCTTCTTCCTCGCCTGCATGAACGTGTGCATCGGCCTCATCAGCTGCTGCTCGCGCTACTTCTGCGAAACGTATGTGGTCGAAGGGGGAGCGGAGGCCTCTGAGGAGGCCATGCGCCGTCCCTTTGCGGTTCTCGCCTTTGTGTTCGCAGCGTTTTCGTGCGTGCTCTCCAATGTGGGCCTCGACGTGATCCTTATGTTCTCGGTGCCCATGCTCAACGCCTTGTATCCCGTCGCCATCGTGCTGGTCCTCATGGGTTTGGTACACGGTTTTTGCGACGCAAATCCGCAGGTGTGGGTGTGGGTCGGCGGCGTGGTCGCCGTGCAGAGTGTGATCACCTCGGTCCGCGATGCGTTCTTTGTGGGCACGTGGCTGCCGTTTGATGTTCTTCCGCTGGCGGATATCGGTGCCGCGTGGGCGCCGGTTGCCGTGGTTGCCTTTGTGATCGGTCTGCTCCATAGTCGTTTTGTCGCACATTCGAGGAGCTAAGGCATCAATGCTTGCACAGGCGGGGAGTCTCCCCTATAATTTCCTTCGCTTTGGGACACGCAAGGTTTAGACCTTAGCTGCTCAACACCTTCGGGACGTGGCGCAGTTTGGTAGCGCGCCTGCTTTGGGAGCAGGATGTCGCAGGTTCAAATCCTGTCGTCCCGACCATATCTTGCGGGCGTAGTTCAATGGTAGAACCCCAGCCTTCCAAGCTGATGACGCGGGTTCGATTCCCGTCGCCCGCTCCATAAGATAGACGAACGGCTCTGGCTCCTTTTGGGACCAGAGCTGTTTTCATATACATGCCGGGGACCCCACATCCCCTCCTAAGTTGCGGTGAAATAGTTCCTGGATTAGCCGCAAAAGCTGTTATCCAGGAACTATTTCACCGCAACTTATTGAGGCCGAGCGGGCTGGGTCGATGATGGGTTCTGTTGTCGAGAAGATGAGGACAGCCGGTCAGGAGTCTGCGTAGGGTTTTGTGGTTGGTATACCGTAGCCGCGCATCATGGAGCCGAACGCTTTGACATCGTAGGTGTCTGAGAGCTTGAAATGAATGACGTTGTGGCCCATGGCACGCAGGTTCGTGTCGCGCATGAGGGCAGCTCGATAGGTTTTTGCCGCAGTATGTTCCGGATCATTTTGGGCATCGTCCTCAAACTTGCCTAGTCCATGCAGCTCAGCCAGCATCCATGAGCCGTTTGGCATCTGCCAGCCGTAATCTGCCAAATAATAGCCGGCGTTTCCCGGTCGAGTGATTTCAACCTGAAGTTCGGGAGCGGCAACTCCCGCCAGAATCATTGCCGCCCGTGCTTCGGATTCTCCACCGTTATCCGATCTGCCATCCATGTGTTCAAAAACGTCAAATGCGCGCGCGATGCCGTGCAGTCCGCGGCAGTTCGTTTGTGCATATGCACGCAATTCTTCACGCTCGACACCGTACTCACGAGCCAACCCGTCGACATAGCCTAGTGCATATCGAAAAGCGTTAGTTCGGGCGATGTCGACCACCGTGCGATATGGATTCGTTAACGTAAAAGGACCGAGCTGCCATACGTCGCCCGGCCGCCAGCGTCGGTATTCAACGAATTCGTACATATCGCGTCTGGTGGAAGGCGGCAACAGCACTTGCACCTTGTCGAGAAGCGAATATGCAGAACCGATGCCATAGAGCAGTGCCGCCGTTGCTCCACAAAACACGGCATTCGGTTCAACGACCGCAATAGCGGATGCCAATTGAAAGATGCGATCTTCGACGCCGAGGTCATTCCAATACGCGGGATCAGCGTAGACATGGTTGTAGAGTCGAATAATCATCTCTTTTTGCATGAGCGCGTAGGCACAGCGTTCATCCCATTTTTTGGTAGCTACAAACAGGTGCCCGCCATGATGGGCCTCGAATAACCGGAAGAACAGCTCTAATTGCGGTTTGGTACAGCGTTTATCATGACTCATTTTCGACCCCATGGTCTCGAGGGGGAGTGAATGACACTACGCTATCCCATATTTGGCCCGCCTGACCTTGCCATGAACTGACCAAAAGCTTGACGGGGCAGGTCAGAGTCATGAGTCGTAGCCAAACATATCGGCAAACGGTTGATTAGTGCCCCTCGGCGGCACTAAAAACCACCCTTACAGAAAGTTGCGGTGGAATAGTTCCTGAAAGGCTCGAATAAGCCTAAATCCAGGAACTATTTCACCGCAACTCAGGTGGGGATGGGGCTGAGTGGCGGGCGATGCCGTTGCCTGTCGGTTAGTGGCGGGATTGGTGGCGGAGCTTGTCGATGGTGGAGTCGGTGCTTCGGCTGCGGGCTTCGGCGGCGCGGTCGCGGGCGTCGGCGGCGGTTTGGCGCTGGCGGCGGTAGTCGATCATGCCTTGGATGATGGGCTGCCCAAAGCTCACGACGTCGTCGTTATAGATGGCGGTTCGGGCTGCGAGGAGGCAGTCGGTAAAGTCCATATGAGTCTTGCCAAAGAGTTTGATGGCAAGGGCGATAACGGTGGGCTCGTCGACCATGACGTCATCGAGCAGCTTGGTCATGGCCGTCGCAATCTCCACGCGCGGGACCTTGTAGACGTCGCGCAGCGTAACGGCGACGCGTGTGATGATCTCGGGGTAGACGCGAGCGGTGCGCGTGGCGATGACCTTGGCGGCGCGCGGTGACAGGACCTCGTCGTCGTTAAGCAGGTAGCGCAGGATGACGGTCTCGTCGATGATGGTGCTACTCATGGATATCTACTTCCTCGGAACCCAAAACCGACTCATCGCTTTCTGTGGCTAGGTATTCAATCCAGGCATTGCGCTCCTCGGCGCGGCGATTGGGGTCACCATATGCTTTGAGCGATCCATAGGCGGCGGTGCCGTCCTTTGAGCGCACGGCGACCGGCTGAAAGGG
>CABUQG010000012.1 GCA_902493535.1 uncultured Collinsella sp.
CGCGGTCGCCACCACGGCCACCACGATCGCCAAAGCCGCCGCGGCCGCCACGGTCGCCGCCACGGCCACCACGGTCGTCACGGCCGCCGCGAGGACCGCGATCCTCGTCCAGGCCCATGGCGACGAGCGGAGCGATAACCTTATCGAGAGCGGCCATCAGCTCGGTGGCCTCCTCGTAAGAAAGCTCGGGCAGGAGCTTCTCCTTCTTGTTGGCAAGCTCGACCAGGCCCTCAGCGGCATCCTCGGCAGCGAAGACGACGATCTTGCGCATATCGCCCTCGGCGTCGTCGATGCGGCCGACCAGATCGGCAGCCTCGGCCTCGGCCATCAGGCCATCGAGCTCACGGAGGCGCATGCCCAGCAGGTCGGACATTTCCTTCTGCTCCATCTTGGGCTTGAGGTCAAGAAGCTTGATGGCGCGCTCGATGTTCGCCATGCGCTCGGCCTTGGCCTCCTCCTCCTTAGAAATAGCAAAGCGACGGCTACGCAGCAGGCGGGCGGCCTTCTGCATCTTGTCCATCAGCTCTTCGTCATCGTAATCAACGGCGGCCTCGACAACCTCGGCCTCCTCCTCGGCGGAAACCTCGTTAGCAGCCTCAACCTCGGAAGCTTCGGTCTCCACGGTCTCGACTGCCTCAACCTCGGCAGCCATGGTCTCGTTCTCGGTCTCGTTCATGATCTCTTCGTTCTCGGACATGAGACTCCTTCTTGGCCCTCTCGGGCATCATCGCCCCATTCGCGGGGCCCGTCGCGCACTCTTTGCGCTTTAAACATTCATGCCTCTCGGCAAAACGTCCATTAGTTTATGGTGTCGCCATCCAATCTAGCTGCAGAATCTATGTGCACACATTAATGCGACATGTGTGACTCGCGACGAGCGTACACCAGCGACACCGCGAACCCGACCACGGCAATTACAGCCGCCACGCGCACGGCAGCTGCAAATCCAATCGCTTGGGTAACGTCGGTCGCAATGCCAGCGGCGCCGGCAGTCGCCGCAGAACTCGAGAGCAGGCCGATAAACAGCGACGGGCCAAACGATGCGGCAATCATGTTCCACGTGTTGAGCAATGCCGTTCCGTGAGGATGTTCAGCGGCAGGCAGCGTCTCCAAGCCGGCCGTCTGCGAGGGGCTCAGCACCAAACCGACTCCGGCATACACTACAACGGTCAGTGCCACGACAACGCCGATGTTCATGCTTGCCGCCGTCATCGAGATTGCAGTCTGCCCCACGGCAATCAGGGCAAAGCCGACCGGCAGCAGCGGCCATGCGCCACGGGCGTCCATCACGCGTCCGCCCACAATCGAGGTCACGGCGTTGCAGGCAATTGCCGGCAAAATGAGCAGGCCCGCAACAAGTGCGGTCATGCCGTATGTGCCCTCAAAATAGAGCGGCAACAAAACACTCATCGAGAACGTTGTCATCATCGACACCACCACAAGCAGGCACGCAGGCCAAAAACGAACGCTCGCCATGGGACGCACGTTAAGCACCGGATGCTCGAGTTTGAGCTGGCGGGCCGCAAACAGGCCGAGCAGCACAATGGCGGCGAAAAGCGCCACAATGCCGGCAATCAGATTGGTCGAGAACTCGCCTACGGAATATACAAATGCCGTAATGCCGGCGGCGAGCAAAACAACCGACAGAATATCAAGCGTGGTGTTCGAGCGCTCTCCGACATTCTGAACAAGCTTAACGCCCGCCGCAGCGACCACAATGCCGCCCACCAGCGGCACTACGAACACCGCCCTCCAGCCAAATAACGTGCACATAAGGCCGCTGATCACGGGTCCAAACGCCGGCCCCAGCGTAATGCAGGCACCGCCCAGGCTCAGATACAGACCGAGTTTCTCGCGCGGCGCGCAAGACAGCACCACGTTCATCATGAGCGGGAACAAGATGCCCGATCCCGCAGCCTGCAAAATACGACTTGGCAGCAAAACGCTAAACGACGGAGCGACCAGGCACAGGACTTCACCGGCGACCATGCATCCGCATGCGAAAAACAACAGCTTGCGCGTCGAGAAACGGCCTGACAGGAAGGCCATGATGGCCGTAAAGATCGACGTCACAATCATGTAGCCCGAGACGAGCCACTGCGCCGTGGTGGCACTCACCGAAAAGGCTGCCATAATATCGTGCAACGCCACGTTAATGATGTTCTCGTTAAACGCGGCAACAAAGGCTGCAATATACATTACGACGAGAATCGCCGCAGTGGCCGATGGCACTACTTGAACTTGTTGCTGAGATTTGCTCCCCATGCATTTCCTTCCTCTTGGAACGACAGTCGCATCGCCCCAGAGGAACAGCCCAGGGCGAATAATGAGCCCTAGACTTACGCCAGACGCCGTACACGACGAATCTGACAACATGGTCCAACGTTGAAAGATTGTAACGCGGACGCACAGCTTTCCTTCCGCGCTATTATTAAAAGTCCACGAAAGCATAAGACATGAGGAGCCCGCCATGATTAAGCCCATCATGAAATCCGAGTTCTTTTTGCGTCTGCCTTCCGAAGACGCGGGACCCGACGATGCCGCAACCGGGCAGGATCTCCTGGATACGCTCCACGAGCATGAGCGCGAGTGCGTGGGCCTCGCCGCCAACATGATCGGCGTGCGCAAACGCATCATCTGCGTAAAGGACGGCAACAGGACACTCCTGATGTACAACCCTCAAATTCTTGAGCAGGTCAATGCCTATCAGACGAGCGAAGGATGCCTCTCGCTGACCGGCGAGCGTCCCTGTACCCGCTATCGCCGCATTAAGGTGGAGTATTTGGACGAGAACTTCGTCCACCGCATCAAAAACTTCTCGGGCTACACCGCCGAGATCATCCAGCACGAAATCGACCACTGCACTGGAATAGTGATCTAGTTCCGCCGATTCAAGAAAGCTCCCTGCAGCAAAACAACTGCAGGGAGCTTTTCATAGTGCGGAGCTTCTATCCCACTAGCTTTGACGGTAATGATCGAAGAAATCGGCGAGGTCTTCGAGCGACTCTTTGAGCACTTCCATGCGCGGCAGGTACACGATACGGAAGTGGTCGGGCTCAGCCCAGTTAAAGCCGCCGCCGCGCGTAATCAGGATCTTCTTCTCGTGCAGCAGGTCAAGGGCGAACTGTTCGTCATCGGTGATGTTGAACTTTTTAACATCCATCTTGGGGAAGATGTAGAACGCCGCACGCGGCTTAACCACCGAGATGCCGTCAATCTTGTTGAGTGCCTCATACACAAAGTTTCGCTGCTCGTAGACACGGCCGCCGGGACGGATGTAGTCGTTGACCGACTGATGGCCACCGAGTGCCGTCTGAACGATCGACTGAGCCGGCACGTTGGAGCACAGGCGCATGTTGGAAAGCATGTTGACGCCCATGATAAAGTCGCTCATGCAGCGCTGGTTGCCCGAAAGCACCATCCAGCCAATACGATAGCCCGCAATCATATGCGACTTGGACAGGCCGCTAAACGTAATGCAGGGCAGGTCGGGGGCGAGCGATGCAATGGAGACGTGCTCGTAGCCGTCCATGCACAGGCGGTCGTAAATCTCGTCGGCAAAAATCATGAGCTGGTGCCTGCGCGCAATCTCGACAATGCCCTTGAGCACCTCGCGCGGATAGACAGAGCCCGTGGGATTGTTGGGGTTGATGATGACGAGGGCCTTGGTCGCGCTCGTGATCTTAGACTCCATATCCTGCAGGTCGGGATACCAATCGGCCTGCTCGTCGCACAGATAGTGCACGGGATGGCCGCCGGCAAGGGTCGCGCACGCCGTCCACAGCGGGTAGTCGGGGCTGGGGATCAGAATCTCGTCGCCGTTGTCGAGCAGCGCGTTCATCGAAAGCTGAATGAGCTCGGACACGCCGTTGCCCGTGTAGATATGCTCCATCTGAACGTTGGGCAGGCCCTTGATCTGCGAGTACTGCATAATCGCCTTGCGCGCGGAGAACAGGCCGCGCGAGTTGGAATAGCCTTCGCAGTCGGGCAGCTGCTGGCGCATGTCCTTAATGACCTCATCGGGCGTGCGGAAACCAAAGGGTGCCGGATTACCGATGTTGAGCTTGAGGATGCGCTCGCCCTCGTCCTCCATGCGGGCGGCCTCGTCGACGACGGGGCCACGCACGTCATATAGAACGTTCTCGAGCTTGGTGGATTTAGAAAAAGTACGCATGGTGGTGCTCCTTGTGATTTGAGCCGTGGGACTGGGTTCTGGCTTGGCAACTTTACGGGACGGAGGGGTCTCACCTTGATCGGCGTCACCGGCAAGCAGCCAGGTAACATCGACCTCCAAAATGCGGGCGAGCAGCTCTGCCACATCGCGCCGCGGAATCGTCTTGCCGCTCACATATTGGCTCATCTGACTCTTGCCGAGTTTTTTGCCGAGCATCTCCGATGCGCGGATCACGTCCGACTGGCGAACGTCGCGATCGGACATAGCCTGTCGCAGGCGATCGCTAAACGTCTCTTGGGCCACAGGAACCTCCTTGCTGGCAAAGTTCAATTTATAGAACACGAATTGAACCGGGGTTCAATTTAGCAAGCAGTATAGCGCCGCGCCTCATTCGAAAGTTCAATTTCATAAGAAAACGTACCGAACTCCGAGATTTGCCCAAAACGGACAATGACGTGTACACGTTTAGAGGTATTCGAGGAAACGGGCGGCGGCAAGCGAAACATCGGCCGTTCGATATATGGCGTTGATTTGGCGATGGGGATGCCCCTCGAGTGGGCGCACAGCAACATCGAACTGACAACGGCGCAAGATGAGCGCGGGAAGAATGCTCACGCCCAGGCCGTCCTCGACCATAGCCATAATCGCATAGTCATCCCAAGTCGACAGCTTGGAGCACACCGTCAGCCCCGCCCGACGGAACAGCGGCGTAATCTCATCATCGGTGCCGCGTTCTAGCAGAATAAACTGCTCGTTGGCTAAATCGGCAAGAGAGACGACCTCCGCCGTGGCAAGCAAAGAGTCTGCCGGCACTACCGCCATCAACTCGTCGCGCACCAAAGACCGCGATGTCATGCCATTTTCTCGAGGCTCATACGGGATAAAGCCCAGATCGCAGCGGCCCTCTGCCACCCATTGTTCAATCTCTGAGTAATCACCCATCAGCAACTCATAATCGACGTCCGGATGATCGGCACGAAAGCGCGCAATCACCGGCGGCAGCACGTGGGTCGCCACGCTCGAAAACGTACCGATGCAGATTTTGCCGCGCATGAGCCCGCGCATCTCATCCACCCGTCGCTGCAAGCGAGTGAATTCCTCGCAGAGCGCCTCGATAGCCGGCATGACCTGCCGCCCGTCGGCAGAAAGCACTACGCCCTCGCGACTGCGGTCGAGCACCTTAAAGCCCCAATCGGCCTCAAGATCGGCCACCATGCGGCTCACGCCCGACTGCGAATAGCTCAGGCGCTCGGCAGCACGCGTAAAGCTTCCGGCGCGCACCGTCTCCAGCAGCGCCTGCATCTTTTGAATATTCGTTTCCACGGCGCCCCTCCACCTTTGCATGAGTTTTTGTAATGTTATCTATGCATTATATTCGCTTTTCTTCTAAAACCAGTTCACCCATAGTGAAGATGCTCAGATATAGAGGGGATGTCAGCGCATGAACAACGGGTTGTTTACGTACTTAGCAGCATTGCTATTGTTTGGCTCCAACGGCATCATCGCCGCTGCCATCGCGCTGCCGAGCTCGGATATCGTGCTACTACGCACGTTTTTGGGCGCACTCTCGCTTGTCACCATTCTCGCCGTCACCCAACGCCATAAGTTGCAGGCGCCATCTCGCCCCCGCGAAGCCGCAGCCCTCCTCCTCTCGGGAGCCGCGCTAGGCGCCAGCTGGATTTTTCTGTTCCGCGCCTACCAGACGATCGGCGTCGGCGTATCCTCGCTGCTGTACTACTGCGGCCCCATCATTGTCATGGCGCTCTCCCCGCTCATCTTTGGCGAAAAGCTGACCGGCGGCAAAATCGCCGGCTTTGTCGCCGTTGCTTGTGGTGCTTTTCTCATTGCAGCGCAAGGTCTAGGCGGCAATATGCCCATTGCGGGTATCGTCTGCGGTATCGCCTCGGCATTTTGCTATGCGCTGATGGTCATCGCTAGCAAGGGTGCGCCACACATCGAAGGCCTCGAGAACTCCACGCTCCAGGTGAGCGCCGCCTTTGCGACCGCGCTGGTCCTCACGCTCATCACGCAGGGCGCTCCCTCATTCCTGTCCGCCGGTGTCGCCGCCAGTATTGATTGGCGCGCCGTCATCATGCTCGGCGTCGTCAACACCGGCATCGGTTGCCTGCTCTATTTTAGTGCTGTCGCCAGGCTGCCCGTTCAGACCGTCGCGGTCGTCGGCTACCTCGAGCCGCTTTCGGCGGTCGTGTTCTCGGCCGTCCTTTTAGGCGAAGCCATAACACCGATCCGCCTGACGGGCGCCGCACTTATCATCGGCGGCGCGATTTTTTGCGAACTCGCCGGCAAACGCGCAAACGCCAAGGCTGGCATCGCCCAGACAGTGCGTGCTTAAAAGCCCCTGCTTTGAATGCTACCTGCGTAGATAAATAATCCCCAGCTGAGGATTATTGTCTAAAATAACCCGATGTGCCAAACTGCTCTTGTATATATAAAGACGGCATAAAGATTATCTGTCCTAGACAGATAACCAGATGTCCAAGGGAGTCCACGTGGCACACAACAAACTGGAGGCAAGCCCCCAAGACCAGCATGGTCAAGGCGGGCACGGAGCCATTCCCCTCTCCGCTGGCATGCTGCTCGTAACGCTCGGCGTCGTCTATGGTGACATCGGCACGAGCCCCATGTACACCATGAAATCAATCGTCGCCAACAACGGCGGCATCGGCACCGTCAGCGAGGACATGATTCTGGGCGCGCTTTCGCTCGTCATCTGGACCATGACGCTCGTGACCACGGTCAAGTACGTGGTAATCGCCATGAAGGCCGATAACCACAACGAAGGCGGCATCTTCGCCCTGTTTAGCCTGGTGCGAAAAGTAGCACCATGGCTGATCCTACCTGCCATGATCGGCGGCGCGGCGCTGCTCGCCGACGGCATCCTCACCCCCGCCGTCACGGTTACCACGGCCATCGAGGGCTTGCGCACTATCGAGTGGGGCCATGCGCTTTTGGGTGACGGCCAGACCAATGTAATCATCATCACCATCATCATTATCTGCGGCCTGTTTGCCATGCAACGCGCCGGTACCTCGTCGATCGGCAAGCTGTTCGGCCCGCTCATGACGCTGTGGTTCCTGTTCTTGGCTGGCGCCGGTCTGTTCAACATGCTCGGCAACCCGTCCATCCTGCGCGCGCTCAACCCCATCCGCGGCATCATGTTCCTGTTCTCGCCCATCAACCACTCGGGCATCATGGTGCTCGGCTTTGTCTTTCTGTCGACAACCGGTGCCGAGGCGCTCTACTCGGACATGGGCCACGTGGGCAAGGCAAACATCTATGCATCCTGGCCGTTTGTTAAAGCGGCCCTCATCCTCAACTATCTGGGTCAAGGCGCTTGGCTGCTCGCCAATAACTCCAACCCCCAGATGCTCGCAATGGATATCGTCAACCCGTTCTATATGATGCTCCCCGAGCCCCTGCGCCCCTTTGCCATCGTGCTTTCGGCCGTGGCGGCCATCATCGCCTCGCAGGCGCTCATCACCGGCTCGTTCTCGCTGGTATCCGAGGCAACGCGCCTCAACCTTATGCCGCACCTGCGCATCCACTACCCCAGCGACACCAAGGGCCAGCTCTATATTCCGCTCGTCAACAACATCATGTGGGTCGGCTGCATCTTCATCGTGCTGCTATTCCAAAACTCTGAGCGCATGGAAAGCGCCTATGGCCTCGCCATCACCGTGACCATGCTCATGACCACCACACTGCTGACGAGCTATATCGCCGGCATCCTCAAGCACAAGCTGGGTGCCTGCGTCTTCGCCCTGCTCTTTGGTGCCATTGAGCTGTGCTTCTTCGCCTCGTGCCTCACTATGTTCTTTGACGGCGGCTACGTCATGATCTTCCTGGCCGCGCTGCTGTTCGGCCTTATGTATGTGTGGCGCCGCGGCACCGCCATCGAGCGCACGCAAACGATCCTGCTGCCCGTCTCCAAGTACATCGATCAGCTCAACCGCCTGCGCAACGACGAGACCTATCCCGTGCTCGCCGACAATCTGGTATTTCTCACCAACAGCCCCGACCCGCTCACGCTCGACCGCGACGTGCTTTATTCCATCCTGGACAAGCACCCCAAGCGCGCCAAGGCATATTGGTTCATCAACGTGCACGTTACCGACGAGCCCTATACGCATGAGTATTCCTTTGAGACCTTTGGCACAGACTTCCTGTTCCGCGTGCGCTTGGACCTGGGCTTTAAGGTCAACCAGCGCATCAACGCCTACCTGCGCCAGATCGTCGGCGACCTGATGGCATCGGGTGAGTTGCCGCCGCAGCATCACACCTACTCTATCTACGAGACACGCGGCAACGTGGGCGACTTCCGTTTTTGCATGCTGCGCAAGATGCTTGCCCCCGAAACGGACATCAACCGCAACGACCACCGTGTGATGGCCATCAAGTACGCCGTCCGCCGCGCCTGCGGAAGCCCGGCGCGCTGGTACGGTCTCGAGAACTCTGCCATCATCATCGAGTACGTGCCGTTGTTTGCCCGCATGCGCCCGGCCGTTAAGCTCGTGCGCACCCAGGTGCCGCTCGAGGTTCAGATTGAAGAGGCCGAGGAAATGGAAGTCGACATCTTCTCGGACGACCTGGTCAACGGCAACGAGGCCGGCAAGAGCATGAACGTCGATCCCACCGAGCTGCTCGAGAGCGTCGCCGATACGCCCGAGCAACAGCAACTCGACGGACTCGAGAGCACCCAGCTCAACGACGCCAACTTCTAGCGACGTCATAAATCAACGACAGCGGCCCTGCACCTCACGAGAGACGCAGGGCCGCTTTGCATTGCAGTAAAGCTAACGGCTACGAACGACGCGGCTCGGGAACCACGAGCCTATCGGGGCTTGCGCCCTCGGCATCCATCAGGCTCACGTAGCGAATCGACGGATCCCCATACATCGCGTAGTAATAATTGCCCGTGCGCGCGCTAAAGCATCCGGTGTAGATAGTCTTCTCGAACTTGCCATCGCCCATCCTGGACGCTCCCTCGATCATCACCACGCCCTCGAGCGAGCGGAACATGCGAACGACGTTTTCGGTCTCGCTCTCCTTTTGCGGATAATTGGCATTGAGGTACGCCGCCTTTACAAAACGGCTCGGCGAATAGCAGTCACCCGGAATACCGCGCATGCCGGCACCCGCGCCATAGGGCTTGAGCTCGGCGCCACGCCATGTCGCCGTCTGCGGAAAATCGCTTGTGGCGGTGATATAGGTGCGGAGGTTTTCCATGTGCCACGGGAAGGTCGGCTGGTTGGCAAGGGTGTCGACCGGATCGTCGTACACATACAGGCCGTCAGCCATCATCTCGACCACGATGCTGCGCTGGCTGTCGCCGATAATCCAATGGAGCAGCGACACGCCCAGTCCCTCTCCTGCAGATTTGGCAACAATCACCGTGTCGCGCAGCGCGGCCTCGACCTCATCGACCGTCGAGAACGTCGCTGCCACCCACAGGGGAAACTCATAGGCCGCGATATTGGTCTTTCCATCAACCGGCCCCTCGGCATACTCGGCATAACCCGGGAAATTGAGGCCCGCTACGGCGAGGCCCGCATCGTTGCCGCAATCGAAGAACATAGGGTAGTTCTTGTAATCGATGCACATACCGATCACCGCGTGTGCCGCTGTCGCGTCGTCGATAAACGAATACGGAATGTGGAACCCGCGCGGCATCACGCGAACCTGTTGGCCGTAGTCAAAGCTCCAGTCGAGGTTGCGGCCTAGATACATGTGGCCAGAATTATCGGTAAATCGAATACTCGTGCACATAGCGCCTCCTAGCTTTACGTTCTTGCTAATTTCATTGTCTCCAAACAAAAAGGCGCTAAACACAAAAGCCCGGACATGACAACAATGTCATGCCCGGGCCAAAAGAGACGAAGTGCGGTGCTGTAGTCACCCTAGACAAGTTTACCTTGGCAGTGGTCGATCATATGCTGGATCATCTGCGCCTCAAAGCCCGCGTAGTCGCGGCGGCACTCCTTCATCTTGCCGTCGACGATCTGGTCAAAGGCAACCTTGCACTTGATATAGCGCGTGGACTTGGTGACCTCCTCGTGCGTCAGGCAGCTCTCCTCCATCTTGCTGGCACCCAGGCCAAACACCAGACGGGGGTTGTAGAGCACATGGGGCTCGCCGGCGTCGTCCAGATAGACGCAGACCTTCTTGGTGACGCCGATCTGGTTGGCGGCAAGGCAGCCGGCATCGTCGAGCGACTTGATGGTATCGATCAGGTCCTGTGCCACCGACTCGTCCTCGACGGTCGCAACCTCGCAACGCTGGGACAGAATAGCCTCGTCGTGGCAGAGCTCTTTAATCATACGTTCCTCCATAGGGGTCGTTGTAACTGCTTAAGTATACGGTACCCACACATTTTCATGCGAAAAATACCGTCTGTCTGCTACAAAGCGCCGAACATCAACATGCGAGGAACATCAGCCTTTCAAAGGCGATATAGTAGTTGAGTTCGTGTCAATCGGCCTAAACTCGGGGCCGAACAAGGAAAGGGTATGCATGGACGAACTTTTTCACGTCAGTGAGCGCAAGTCCACAATCGGGACCGAACTTCGCGCTGGACTGACAACATTCCTGGCGATGGCCTACATCATCGCCGTCAACCCTGCGGTGCTCTCGGGCGCCGGCATCGATGCGGGAGCGCTCGCCTGCGCCACCTGCCTGGGCGCCGGCATCATGACCATCTGCATGGGCATCTTCGCCAACCGCCCGCTCGCCTGCGCGTCGGGCTTAGGCGTCAACGCGATGATCGCCGGAATCACCACCACCGTCTGCGGCGGTGACTGGCACGTGGCCATGAGCGTCATCTTCCTCGAGGGCGTCGTCATCTTGCTGCTCGTGCTTTGTGGCCTGCGCGAGGCCATCATGGACGCCATCCCGGTTGTCCTGCGTCACGCCATCTCGGTGGGTCTGGGCCTGTTTATCGCCATGATCGGCCTGTGCGACGCTGGCATCATCACCGCTGGCGCCGGTACGCTCGTCGGCCTGGGCGACATCGCCTCCCCCACCTTTATCGTCGGCATCATCTCCATCGTCGTGACGGTTGCCCTGGCTTCCCGCAACGTGCCGGGCTCGCTGCTCATCGGCATCGTCGTCGCCGTCATCGCCGGTATCCCCCTAGGTGTGACCCAGGCTCCGACCGGTATCATCGCCCCGCTCGACTTCTCGAGCATCGGTGGCCCCATCGCCGACGCCGGCGGCATGCCCGCCATCGTCAAGGTCCTTACCGACCCCGCGCTCCTCGTCATCTCGTTCTCGCTGCTCATGAGTGACTTCTTCGACACCATGGGCACCGCGATGGCCGTGGCCAAGCAGGGCGAGTTCCTCACCGACGACGGCAACGTCGAGGATATCAAGGAGATCCTGATCGTCGACTCCGCCGCCGCTGCTGTGGGCGGTTTCATGGGTGTCTCCTCCATCACCACCTTCGTCGAGTCCACTTCCGGCGCCGCTGACGGTGGCCGCACGGGCCTCACCTCCGTCACCACCGGCGTGCTGTTCATTCTCGCCGCGTTCTTCTCCCCCATCGTCACCATCGTTTCCAGCGCCGCCACCTGCGGTGCTCTGGTCTACGTCGGCTACCTCATGATGAGCGAGGCCTCCGAGATCGACTGGTCCGACGTGTCGCAGGGTTTCCCGGCGTTCATGATTGTCGCCGGCGTGCCCTTCACCTACTCCATCTCTGCCGGCATTGGCCTGGGCTTTATCGCCTACGTGGTCGTCGCGCTCTTTAAGGGCGAGGCCTCCAAGATCAAGCCGCTCATGTGGATCGCAGCCCTCGCCTTCCTCGTCTACTTCTTCGTGGCGTAACGGCATAGTCTGCTAAAGCAAAACAACAAGGCGCGGAATCGCATCGAGCGGCTCCGCGCCTTTCTTTTAGCGTCTGCCCCCGTGTCAGCGTGCGACAATTGAGGCTGTCAATTATCACAACACTGAGAGAAGCCTGCCTTGGAAGCGCATCATAAGCAGATAACCGTTTATTCAGAGTGTGCGGAAGGCGCGCCCGTCATCTATCTCCCCGTGGTTATGGGCAACGGTAGTGAAGTCTACGAGCGCTGCCGAGAGCTCGACTGCCCGCCGTTCACCCTTGTCGCCATTGGAGGGCTCGATTGGAATCGCGAGCTGAGCCCCTGGGAATGCGACGGAACTATACGAGATGCCGGGCCCTTTGGCGGACAGGCTGCTGGTTTTCTTGACGAGTTGTTGAAGCAGATAATCCCCCAGGCCGAATCATCGCTCCCGCAACCGCCCGCCTGGCGCGGCGTTGCCGGCTACTCGTTGGCGGGTCTTTTTGCACTGTGGGCACTTTGGCAAACAGATGTCTTTGAGCGCGTGGCGAGTGCATCGGGGTCGCTGTGGTTCCCCGGCTTTATCGACTACGCGCGCGAGCGCACGATGACGGCTACGCCCGACGCCGCCTATCTGTCGCTCGGTAAAAAGGAAACCAAGACGCCCAACCGCATGATGCGGCACGTACTCGACGATACGCGCGCGATGGAAAAGCTGTTTATCGAGCGCGACATCCCAACAACGCTGGAGCTCAACCCCGGCAATCATTTTGCCCAAACTGACCTGCGCATGGCGCGCGGCATCCACTGGATACTGACGCATTAAAAATGGCGTCCACGCGCACATACGCATGGACGCCATTTTTAATTTGGCTGAACGCAGCTACTATTCAGTAGTCTCCTCAAGCTCGGAAGTATCGAACTCAAAGTCATTACCGGGCAGGATGGCGTTGAGCACAATGCCCACCAGCGAGCCCACGGCAAGGCCCGAAAGCGAAATCGTCACGCCGCCCAGCTCCAGCACGATGGCACCGGCGGTACTGTAGGCAATGCCGAGCGAAAGCACGAGCACCAAAGCCGCAACCAGCACATTGCGGTTGTTCTGGAAATCAACCTGGTTTTCGATAAGGTTGCGAACGCCCACGGCACTGATCATGCCGTAGAGCACGAGCGACACGCCGCCGATTACACACGCCGGCATGGCGGCGATCACGGCAGCAAACTTGGGGCAGAACGAAAGCACGATGGCGCAGCAGGCGGCAATGCGAATCACGCGCGGGTCGAACACGCGCGTCAGGGCAAGCACGCCAGTGTTCTCGCCATACGTCGTATTGGCGGGGGCGCCAAAGAGCGATGCCAAGATGGTCGCCAGGCCATCGCCGAGCAGGGTACGGTGCAGACCGGGATCGGCAATGTAATTGCGTTCGCAGGTAGAGCCAATGGCGGAGATATCGCCAATGTGCTCAATCATGGTCGCAAAGGCCAGCGGCATGATGGTGATGATGGCCGTCGTGGCAAGACCGCTATCGAGCTGCGGTCCAAAGAGCGCAAACACGGTGTTGTCCCACACGACGGGCAAGCCAACCCAGGGGGCGGCTGCGACGCCAGAGAAGTCGACCTCACCCAACGCGGCCGCAACGGCATAGCTCACCACGACGCCCAGCAGAATCGGCACGATCTTAACCATGCCGCGGCCCCAAATATTGCAGATGACGATCACGGCCACAGCGACAACGGCAACAAGCCAGTTGGTCTGGCAGTTGGCGATAGCAGAGCTTGCCAAGATCAGGCCGATGGAAATGACGATGGGGCCGGTCACCACCGGCGGGAAGAAGTGCATGACACGCTTGGCGCCAAATGCGCGGAACAGCGCTGCCAGCACCGGATAGAGCAGGCCGGCGCAGACAACG
The DNA here is from genome assembly GCA_902493535.1 of uncultured Collinsella sp. Lineage (GTDB taxonomy): Bacteria > Actinomycetota > Coriobacteriia > Coriobacteriales > Coriobacteriaceae > Collinsella. The sequence goes on from CABUQG010000012.1 coordinate 13,905, forward strand.
CCCAGGCAAGCGTAGGGCAAAAGCTCGGCCTCGCCGTTGGGCGCAACGGCGGCATAACCCGCGATAAAGGCAAACGACGAGCCCAGGAACGCGGGCACCTTACCGCGCGATAGAAAATGAAACAGCAGCGTGCCGATGCCGGCGAACAGAAGCGTCGTCGAAACGGAAAGGCCGGTGAGCACGGGCACGAGCACCGTGGCTCCGAACATCGCAAACATGTGTTGCAAACCCAACACAAACATGCGCGGGCGGCCGAGCGACGATGCATCGTAGATGGCATCGGTGACGGCGGGCGTCGAGGACTGGGATATGGATGTCCTTTCATGATGGAAGGGCGATCAGGCATATCGGATAACCTGCCCGAACGGTACGATCCGAACCATTGTACGCGATACGCCATGTCTCGCACGCGCCGTCACCTGCGAACGTTACCGCTACTTCCAAACGCGCTCGGCAATGCGCTTGACCAGCGCGATCTTTGCCCACTGCTCGTCCTCGGTCAGCTTGTTGCCAATCTCGCAGCTGGCAAAGCCGCACTGGGGCGACAGATACAGGCTCTCGAGCGGCACATACTTTGCGGCCTCGTGGATACGTTCGACGATAACATCCTCGTTCTCGAGCTCTGCCGCCTTGGTGGTTACCAAGCCCAGCACGACCTTCTTGCCGGGAGCGACGTACTTGAGCGGCTCAAAGCCGCCGGCGCGCGGCGTGTCGAACTCCAGATAGAACGCATCGACATTCTCATGTGCGAACAGATACGGAGCGATAGGGTCGTAGCCGCCTTCAAAAGCGTAGGTGGAGTGGTAGTTGCCGCGGCACACGTGCGTGTTGATGACCAAATCGTCGGGCTTGCCCTCGATGGCGGCGTTGTTGAGCGCCACGCCCAGCTCGCTTACCTTTTGCAGGTCGACCGGGCTCATGCCGGTTTTGGCGACAAAATCGGTATCGCAGTAGATGCCCCAGGTGCAGTCATCAAACTGGATGTTGCGGCAGCCTGCTGCGTACAGGTCGGCGATCACCGTGCGATAAGCGGCTGCAATGGCGTCGGCAAGTTCCTCCTCGGTCTTATAGACAGCGCGCAGGCTCTCCTGCTGGCCATCGCAGCGATCGAGCGTGACCTCAGAGAACGTCTGGATCGGCGCCGGAATGGTCTGGCGTGCGACCTGGCCCTCCTCCTCAAGCGCCTTGACGAACTTAAAATGCTCGACGAACGGGTGGTTCTCGCCGCTAATGGGACCGGTAACCACGGCGGTGTCGGCCGTCGTCTCCTCGTCATGGAACATATAACCCGTGCGTGAGGTGCGGCGCTCAATGCCGTTAAGGCCCCACATAAAATCGAGGTGCCAGTAGCTGCGGCGGAACTCGCCATCGGTGATCACCTGCAGGCCGGCGGCCTTCTGCTTGGCCACCAAATCGCGAATGGCATCGTCCTCGACGGCCTTAAGGCCGGAAGCGTCGAGTTTACCCGCGACATAGGCGGCACGGGCGTCCTTTACAGCCTGCGGACGAAGAAAGCTGCCGACGATATCGGCGCGAAACGGCGCGTTCGGTTGAATCGAAGTGCTCATAGATATCTCCCTTTGCATTGGTTGCTTTACTGGGACAGAGTATGAGCGCTCATATGACCATCGTAAAATATACGTTTATAACAGTTTGATATAGATGTTTCCTATATCAGTCTGGACTGTCATAAAGAGACTTGAACCGTGCGGAGCACAGCAGCCTAGATATGCTGACGAATCGCGTCGATATAGGCCCGACCGTAGCGCGTAAGCGTCGTGTTCTTGCGCGTGATGATGCCAATCTCCATGTACTCGTCCACGTCGAGCGGAATCGAGATAATGCCGGGGCCGTTGAGCTCGTGGCTGATCACGCCCGAGCATACCGTGTAGCCGTTGAGGCCCATGGCCAAATTGAACAACGTCGCACGGTCGCGCACGCGGATATTTTTGCGACGCTCGAACGTCGAGGTCAGCTCCTCGGAATAGTAAAACGAGTTGTAGCTGCCCTGCTCGTAGGACAGGAACGGGTAGTCTTCCAGATCCTCGAGCGTCACGCTGGAGCGGTCCGCCAGCGGATGGTCGGCGCAGACGAAGACATGCGGCGTGGCGCAGAAGAGTCCTTCGAACACGAGCTCGTTGGCCACCAGCATGCGCTCGATGACCTCGCGGTTATGCTCGGATAAGTACAGGATGCCCAGTTCGCTTTTCATATGCGCGACATCCTCGATAATCTCGTGAGTCTGCTCCTCGCGCAGGGTGAAGTCGTAACGCGCGGCATCGAACTCGCGGATCACGTCGACAAACGCGTTGACGGCAAAGGAATAATGCTGGCAGCTCACACTAAAGTGCGGCACCCGCTCGGATGCGCCCTTGTACTTGCCCTCGAGCAGGTCGGCCTGGTCGAGTACCTGGCGCGCATAGCCCAAGAAGGTCTCGCCTTCCTCGGACACAATGACGCCCTTGTTGGTGCGCTCAAAGATGTGCACACCCATCTCGTTTTCGAGATCGCGAATCGACGCGGTAATCGAAGGCTGCGACACAAAGAGACGGCGCGAGGCCTCGGTAATGCTGCCGCATTCGGCAACTTTGACGACATATCTGAGCTGCTGGAGCTTCATGGCTGTCTCCTTAGCTGTTCGCGAGATTCGCGTCGGCTGCACCCTCCTGACGCATAAACGGCGGCATCTCCCCCGTCGCGGCGCAGGCGGCAATCTGATGCAGAGCCCCGGCGACCGCATCATCTGCCGCGGCGCCGATATGCCAGCGCGCGGCAGCCGTGACGGCCTCGTTGGCATTGGCGACTGCAACGGAGTTGGGAACGGCATCGATCATGGGCAGATCGTTATCGGAATCGCCAAATACGGCCACCTCGTCGGGCGTCAGGCCCAAGGCGCGCGCCAGCTCCAGCGCAGCGCAGCCCTTGTCCCAACCATCCGGAAGGATGTCGAACAGGCGCACTCGGTTGTTGGGAAACACAAGCGAGAGTTCCGGCATCTCAACGGCAACGCGCTCGCGTAGCTCCGCGAGCTCCTCACGCGAACGGGCACTCCAGATATTCGCCTTAAACACCGGCGCGTCATCGACGACGGGACGGCACGGGGCCTCTTCGCCTTTGAGCCACGCATTGCCGCCCGACTCCATAGCGCGACGTACACGCTCGGGATTGCTCGTCACGCAATAGGCATCGTTACCCCAAAAGTCATCGCCCAGGCTGTAGACTTTTAGAAATGTATCGTCGGTTTCTTGCTCCAGATAGTCAGCCAAACGTATCAGAGCATCGTTGTCGATTGCGCGCGAAGCGACTACTTCGCCGTCGACAAACATCACCTGGCCGTTACAGAACGCACCGGTCGAAAAACACTCGGAACGGTTTTTGAACATCCAGCCCATCGCGGACGGCTGACGACCCGAAACCGGCCCAAAGTGCAGACCCGCCGCCTGCATGGCATGAATACCCTCAATGGCGTAGTCGCTGGCGCCGTCATGCCCGGCTGGAATCAGCGTATCGTCCATATCGGTCAGCACAAGTTTGATCATAGAGTCCCCCAGTCATTTTCACCGCAACCATTGTAACGGTGCGCTAGTATAGGGAACAACAGATTCGATGCGGGAGTGCCGGCGGTGCAAACCACAAGGCTGAGAGGGCATGGGGCCCAATCCTTTGAACCTGTCAGTTAATGCTGGCGTAGGGAGCATGCCGCCTTTACAGGGGCGCTGTCTATGCACAGCGCCCCTTTTCTATGCCAAGGAGGCATGTGCAGTGATTGATTCGGAACAGCTTAAGCAACATGTGATCAAGGCCGTGGATGAGATTCGCGCCACCAATCCGATGGCAGGCTCCATCACCAACACGGTGACGATCGACTTTGTCGCCAACGCGCAGCTCGCCGTGGGCGGATCGGCCGCCATGGTCTATCTGCCCGACGAGGGCGAGGCGCTCGTTGCCGGCGGCGGCGCCATCTATCTCAACATGGGCACGCTCTTCCCCATCTACGAGCAGACGATTCCCCGCGCGGCGAAGGCGGCACACGACGCCGGCAAGCCCTGGGTGCTCGATCCGGTGGGCCTGGGCATCGGTAGCCTGCGCACCCAGTTGGTAAACGAGCTCAAGCAGTATAAGCCCGCCATCGTGCGCGGCAACGCCTCCGAGATCATCGCGCTCGCCGGCCTGTGGGGTCTTGAGGGCGAGGCGGCCGATCTGAGCCGCGTACGCGGTGTCGATACCACCGACACGGTAGACGCTGCCCGCAATGCCGCGGTGGCGCTCGCCCGCTACACCGGTGGCGCCGTTGTGGTCTCGGGCGAAGTCGACCTGATCACCGACGGCACGACCGTGGCCAAGTCCCACGGCGGCAGCCCGCTCATGTCCAAGATCACCGGCTGCGGCTGCTCGCAGGGCGGCGTGCTGGCCGTGTACGCCTGCGCCGCCGATCCGTTTACGGCAGCCGTCTGCGGTGCCGCCGTCTACAACGTTGCCGGCTCGCGTGCCGCCGCTGTCGCCGACGCCCCGGCGAGCTTTAAGGTCGCCTTTATCGATGAGCTCTACCGCGCGAGCGCCCAGGACATCGCCGATAACCGACTCGAGCTCGAGGAGGCATAAGCCATGTCCGAGCCCGCAACCAATGCCGGCATGAACACGCTCGTCGCTGTGGCCATCGCCCCATGCGGCACCGGCGATGAGCTATCCGCCGAGGTCGCCGAGGTCGTGCGCGTCATTCGCGAGAGCGGCCTTCCCAACCGCACCACCTCGATGTTCACCGAGATCGAGGGCGACTGGGACGAGGTCATGCAGGTCGTGCGCGACGCAACCTTTGTGTTGGCGAGCAAGGGCATCCGCACCGAAGTCGTGCTCAAAGCCGATATCCGGCCCGGATTTACCGACACCATGACCGGCAAGCTCGAGCGCATGGAAGCACAGATCAAGAAGCAGGAGGAAGCACGATGAGCATCCGCGACAACCTTGATATCTCGGCCTATCTGGTACTCGGCCCCGAAAACACGCTCGGGCGCCCCGTGGGCGATGTGGTGGCCCAGGCGCTCGACGCCGGCTTTACCTGCATCCAGGTGCGCTCCAAGGTGGCAAGCGCCCGCGAGATCATTGCGCTGACCGGCGACGCCGCGCAGGCAATCGCTCAGGCCGGCAAGACCGGTCAGGTCGCCTTGCTGATCGACGACCGTCTGGACTGTGTGCTTGCCGCACGCGAGCAGGGTATTGCCGTCGACGGCGTGCACGTGGGCCAAAGCGATATTCCCGTCGAGGTCTGTCGCAAGTTGCTGGGTCCCGACGCCATCGTGGGCCTTTCGGCCCGTTGCGAGGAGATGCTCGAGTACGTCAAGACCGCCGACATGAGCCTAGTCGACTACCTGGGCATCGGCCCACTCCACGAGACCGAGACCAAGCGCGACTGCGGACGCGCGGCCGACGGCTCTATCATCACCAAGAGCTTTGAGGACCTGGCCGCACTTCACGCGGCAAGCCCCGTGCCCATCGTGGTGGGCGGCGGCGTCAAGACGGCCGACCTGCCGCAGCTTAAGGCCACCGGCGTCGACGGCTTCTTTGTGGTGAGTGCCGTCTGCAGCGCCGACGACCCCTACGCCGCGGCCAAGGAGCTCGTAGACACCTGGCAGCAGGCATAGGCATAGGCCGAGCAACTGATTCGCAGCCTCATATCTTCAGCAATGGAAAGCGCATCCCAGTTTGGATCTCCATTCCGGGATGCGCTTTCCGCCGAGATGGCGGCAGCAGCCTCTACCCTGCCAGATATGCCTCCAGTGCCGGCAAAGTCGCCTCCGCATCGCGGCGACCAATCTGGTAGATGCGCTCGAGCTCATCGGGCTCGCGGCACAGCGACGGCACCTTCACCGATTCGCTCGGACGCACCACAAAGATTTTGCCGGCAGCCTCGCGACGCGCCAAATCATCGAGCGTGGCATTGTAGACCTCATGCCGATGCTCAAGCGCTGCGACAAACTCCGGGTAGTGACGGAACACGCGCCGCAGCATGGGCATCACGCTGTTGGGCTGCTTCACAAAGCCTGCCGGCTGCGTGAGTACCACGATATTGCGGTCGTAGCCCTGTGCAAACAGCCAAGCGCTGGGAATAGAATCAGCCACGCCGCCATCCAGGTACTTACGGCCCTCAATGGCGACAGGACGCGTCGCCACGGGAATCGCCGACGACGCCCGGATCCACTCGATATCCCTCTCGTCGCCATAGGGCAGGTCGTGGTAGACGGCCTTGCCCGTCTCGATATCGGTACATACGCACGTAAACCGCATGGGGCAGGCGCGATACGTCTCCAGGTCGATGGGATCGCGCTCGATAGGCACCTCGTGATAGGCAAAATCGGCATTGAACATGTCGCCGGTTCGCAACCAGCTGGTCACGCTCGCATAGCGTTTATCGGCACAATAGGCCTTGTTATAGCGAATGGCGCGGCCGATCTGGCGCGATTTAAAGTTATAGCCAAACGCCGCGCCCGCCGAGACACCCACCATATGGTCGCAGGTCAGGCCATGCTCCATCCAGACGTCGAGCACGCCCGCCGTATACATACCGCGATAGCCGCCTCCCTCGAGCGCAAGCCCCACCGTACGCGTCATATTTGACTGTGCCACGCGATCATCTCCGTCCCCGCAAATTTAAACGGAACAAGTATACCCGTCAACATATACCGTCCCAGTCGCATTTTTCATGCGCACCCAGGCGCTGCCGTTTGGCGAATAATAGCCGCCTACAGCATGTACGCCCATATACAATTGTGTACTGTTGTTTATACTACTCAGCAGTTATCAACAGCGAACATTAGCCGGCAAATTCACCCGACAACGCAGCAGGGCGGGGCCTGGATACACGCAAAGCGCCGAGCAACGACGCGTGTACACAACGGGCTCGACCAACGCAATCCGCCCCGACCTCAGAAAGCCGCTTAGAACATGGAAACTGTCAGCAATTACACCGAGACGCTCGAAAAGACCGTCCGTGACCTTCTCGAGCGTCAGGACGATCTGATTAAGACCTCCTTTACCGACCCCCTCACAGGGTTAGGCAATCGCGGTGCCTTTACTCGCTGCCTCGAGGAGCTCTGGGGGCAGGACGTCCCCGTTACCATGGCGTTCATCGATATCGACAACCTCAAGCACTGTAATGACGTCTTTGGCCATGACGAGGGCAACCGCTATATTTTGCAGGTAAGCCTCTATCTCAAGCTGTATATGAAGGTGGACGAAGCGGCATTTCGTCTGGGAGGCGACGAGTTTGCCATCCTGTCTACGATTGCAACCGAGGACGACCTCGTCGAACGTCTGGAACACTGCCGAACGCTCCTGCTCAAAAACAACGATTCCGAGATGCCCCACTCGTTTAGCTATGGAGTGTCACATGCCGACCCCGCCCTGGGCGAAGCCCCCAATCGCATGACGCTCGATGCTGACCATCGCATGTACGACTACAAGCTACGTCATGCCATGCACCTCGATCGACGCAATATCACGCAAGCCCACGCCGACGACTTCGAAATAAGCGATCGCATTTTCGACGCCTTTTCGATGCTCAACGAGGGCCGTTATTTCTTTATCGAAAACTTGGACAAACATCGCACCCTTTGGTCACAAGGTGCCTTGCGCGATCTTGGCCTTCCCTCGGAGCACATAGACAACTGTCGCGATTACTGGAAAACGCGCGTCCATCCCGACGACCTTGAAGCGTTTACCGATGATATTGACCTGATTTTCAACGGCACCAAGCACCGTCGCGTCATGCAGTACCGTGTGTGCAATGCCGCCGGCGACTACGTCCTCTGCCGTGCTCGCGGGTTTCGCGTCGACGGCGACGGAAATGTCCCCTCGCTCTATGTCGGCGAGCTCGTCAACCACTCGCTTTCCGAAACCGTCGACGCCGCCACAGGCCTCGGAACGCAGTGCATGCTGGTCAACGCCATCGATGCCTGCCGTCGCGACCGTTGCGAGACGGGGCTTATAGCGGTGCGCATTCGTGGCACAGCGAATCTCAACGAGCTCTACGGGGCCGAAGCTGTCGACAACATGCTTGCCGAATACGCAGGCCGCATGCTGTCGATCACCCGCGGCAGAAGCCGGGTCTTCCGTTCACGAAGCGTCCAGTTCGTCGTACTCAGCAACGATTTGGACCACGAGGCATTCGAGCAATTGACCCGCCACCTCAAAGATGCCGTTTTCGCTCCTGTTCAAATCGCGGGCGACACCATTACTCCCGTCTGCCTTTTCGTCCCGGCCTTTTACGAACACTTAACTCATCAAGCGACCGCCGTTTTAGGCGAACTCGAGCGTCGCCTTCGCACGGCCGGCGGGCTTGTTCCCAACGACAGCCTCCCCATACCCGAGGTGGAGCGCAAAAGCGCCATCGCCGAACGTATCGACTCGCTCACGGGCCTCTATCGACCCAGCGAGTTTATGCGGCGCGCCAACGCATTTCTCGAGGCAAGGCGCGACGGCGCCTGGTGCATCGCCACGGTCGACATGGGCCACATGCGCCTGTTTAACGAATGGCACGGCCAGGCCGAGGGCGACCGCGTACTCGCCGATGTGGGCACGGCCCTCAAGGACATCGAGAATGCCGATATGGGCGTCGCAGGGTACTGGGGCCAAGATGACTTTTGCATACTCATCCCCTTTAAACACATCACCGTCCATCAAATCTACAACCGCGTTCGCGAGGCAGTAGCCAGGCATGATGACGGCGTAGGTTTCTGGCCGTCCATGGGCGTTTACCCCATCGACTCCAATGAGGAAATCACCATCGATGCGCAGGCAAAGGCCATGTTTACCAATCGGCGCGCAAAAAGCGACTTTAAGGAGCGCATTGCCATTTTCTGCCCCGCGGAGTACGAGCGCGAAGTCGTGTTCCACCGCACGCTGACCGAATTCCAGTACGCGCTCTCAGACGGTCGCATCACCTACCACTTGCAGCCCCAGGTCGATATGGAAACCGGCGAGATTATTGGTGCCGAAGCACTCACCCGCTGGATTGACAAGGACGGCTCTCTCATTTCGCCCGCAACGTTTATCCCCGCACTCGAGGAAAGCGGCTTTGTGGTGACGCTCGACAAGTACATTTGGCAGAGTATCGCCTCGCGGCTGCGCGAGCGCATCGATCGAGGACTTCGCGTTGTTCCGGTCTCGCTTAATGTGTCGCGCGTGGATATCCTTGCCTGCGACGTTGCCGAACATATGGGGGCGCTCGCCGCCCGATACAACCTACCGCCCGAGCTCATGCGTATCGAGATCACCGAGACGGCTTATACGGGAGAATCCGAAGCCGTGGACAAACTGACAGCCGACCTGCACACCCGAGGCTTCTCGACCTATATGGACGATTTTGGCACCGGCCAGTCCACGCTCGCGATGCTCAAGAACGTCAACGTCGACGTCATCAAGCTCGACCGCACCTTTGTACCCACCGACCGCGATCAAGGCCGCAGCACGCAAATCATTTCATCGATGCTCGAAATGACGCAGTCGCTTCATCTGCCCGTCGTGGTCGAAGGCGTCGAGACAAATGAGCAGGCGAACATGCTACGACAAATGGGCGCCCGCTACGCTCAGGGCTTCCTCTACTACCGCCCCATGCCGGCGAAGGATTTTGAGGCATTGCTCGATGGTGACAATGACAACTGATACGCTCACGCGCAAAACGCCACCGCCGAAGGGAGCATTTGTCTCCATTAGCTAACTTATATCCCCAATCCAAGCCGAATTGGGGATATGATACAAACCGTTGTTCTGCCCAAGGAGGTTATCCATCATGAACGAGTCGTACCGCCTGGGCGAGCAATCGATTATTGCCTATCTTCAGCGACTTGCGAATGGCATCTCGACCGCCGAACTCGATGTTGCCGCGCTGCCTGCTGAGCTACGCGCCGTTGGTGAGCAACTGCAAAAGACGCATGCCATCCTGCAACAAGAGCGCCAGCTGCTTGAGCGCAACGCCTATATCGACCCGCTCACCAACTTGGGCAACCGCAGCGGACTCGACCGTCACGTCGAGCAGCTCTGGCGCAAAGGCGACCCCTTCACCTGCGCCTATATTGACATCGACCATCTCAAGCATTGCAATGATAGGTTTGGCCATGCCGAAGGCAATCGCTATATTCTGAGCATCTGCCGCACGCTCTCCGAAACCATGGAGCACGATGAGATGCTGTTCCGTATCGGTGGAGACGAGTTTGTGCTTATCTCGCTCTCCGCAAACGAGACTGAACTCGAGCAGCACTTGGAGCAGGTACGTGCCGGGCTGATCGAGGCGAGCTCAGGTGGCAAGGCGCCCATGATCGCCAGCTTTAGCTTTGGCTGCTCGCGCGTCGATCCACTTGCCGGCGACACGCGTCGCCAGATGACGATGGATGCCGATCGCAAGATGTATCGCTATAAGCTTATGCATCGCGTGCAGCAACCGAAAGACAATGACGCGCCGCAACGCCCAATCGTCGATCAGCTTCCCTGCAACGACCGGGTGTTCCAAGCAATCTCTATGAGCTCCGAGACGCGCTATCCGTTTATCCTCAATCTCGATACGGGCGAATCGCAATGGTCGGTCAACGCCGTGCGCGATTTTGACCTGCCTTCCCAGCACCCTTTTAACTCGGTCGATATGTGGCTTGCCCGCGTTCATCCCGAGGACCGCGACAACGTACGCGCCGAGCTCGATATGGTGATAAACGGCACATGGCACTTCCACTACATGCAGTACCGCGTGATGGATGCCACCGGAAAATACGTGCTTTGCGACTGCACGGGCTACCGCTTGGACGGCACCGATACCGAGCCCAGCATGTATGTGGGCATTATCGTCAACCGAAGCCTAGCTGATACGACCGACTCGGTAACGGGCCTGGGCGATGTCCATGCCCTGGTCAACGCCATTGGCGAAATGCGTCGCGTGGCGCGCGAGGCAGGCTTTATTGCCATTAAGGTCGACGATATCGCCGAGGTCAATGCCCGCTTTGGATTCGATGCAGGCGACCGCGTGCTCGCCGAAAGCGCCGCCTGCCTTATGGAATGCTCACGCGGCAAGGGCCGCCTGTTCCGCTCAACGGGGCCGACATTCGTGGCACTTTTCGACGACTTTGATCCCGAAGAGACCGACGCGATCGCAGACGAAATCGAACGGTTCCTGGGTTCTCCCGTGCTCATCGGCTCGCTTGAATATCAGCCACCCATTCGCGTGGCCACGCTCCATCTGGACGGCGTCGACCGTCAGCCCGTTTCCATTTTGAACGAGCTCAAAGCGTTGCTCGGGAAAGCCGTGCAGGTGCCAGGTACCAAACTGGACTAGCACCGCACCCGCACCGCCCCCCTCATCGTGCGATAATCCTCTGCAGGAGTCACCAAAAGCAGAGGGAGTTTGTGATGAAGGTTCTTTTAGTCAATGGCAGCCCCAAGGCAAACGGCAACACCGCCCGCGCACTCGCCGAGGTCGCCGAGCAACTTAATGCAGAAGGCATTGATACCGAGGTGTTTCAGCTGGGCGCCAAGCCCATTCGCGATTGCATCGGTTGCGGCCAGTGCGGCAAGCTTGGCGATCGCTGTACCTTTGACGACGACGTGGTGAACGAGCTCATCGCTGCCGCCGAGCAGGCAGATGGCTTTGTCTTTGGCTCACCCGTCTACTATGCGCACCCCAGCGGACGCATCCTTTCGGCCCTCGATCGCGCCTTCTATGCCGGAGGCAAAGCCTTTGCACACAAGCCGGGCGCTGCCATCGCCGTCGCCCGTCGCGGCGGTACGTCGACGACTTTCGACGTGCTCAACAAGTACTTCACCATCAACCAGATGCCCGTGGTCGCCTCCACGTACTGGAACAACGTGTTTGGCGCCATGCCGGGTGAAGCTACCCAGGACGCTGAGGGCCTGGCCACCATGCGCAACATCGGCAAGAACATGGCCTGGCTCCTGCATTGTATCGAGGCAGGACAGGCCGCCGGCATCGACGCACCCGAGGCCGATCGCGAACGCACCAACTTTATTCGATAAGTCCGGCGGTGGTCACCTCGATGTACTGTCAATGTCAGCGAAAAGCCAGCTGATGAGGCAAGGTGCCTTGAAAGAGGAGGGCGCTGGGCTTTTGCCCGCGCCCGACGATTGAAAGGCAGATTGCCCATCAGATGGCTTTGCAGCGTCGAGGTGACCGCCGTTCGTTAGAACGGCGGAACATTATATGAATATTCAAATCTTCGGGACTAAGAAGTCCTTCGATACCAAGAAGGCCCAGCGCTATTTTAAGGAGCGCCGCATTAAGGTGCAGTTTATCGACCTTAAGGAAAAGGAGATGAGCAAGGGCGAGCTCACGAGCGTGATGCAGGCGGTCGGCGGCATCGACAAGCTACTCAATCCCAAGGCCAAGGACGAGGAGACACTCGCGCTCATCCAGCACCTCACCCCTAGCCAGCGCTTCGACAAGTTGCTCGAAAACCAGCAGGTTCTAGCCGAGCCCATCGTTCGCAACGGCAAAAAGGCCACCGTCGGCTATTGCCCCGATGTATGGGGAGCCTGGGAGTAGCTTGTGTTATTTGCCGGCGCGTGGGTATAAGAGCAGGCGTTTGGCATAAGATTCAACTGTAAGCCATGTCTAACAAAGGAGGGCACATGCCCAACAAACCCGTGAAGATCATCATGCTTACCGGCTACCTCGGTGCCGGCAAGACCACACTGCTCAACCACATCCTCGCCAACGACGGCGGCATCCGCGCCGCCGTGATCGTCAACGATATCGGCAAGATCAATGTGGACGCCAGCCTCATCGCCGACGGCGGCCTTTCCGAGACCGACGACCTCATCCCGCTCACCAACGGCTGCATCTGCTGCACGCTTTCGGACGACCTTGCCAACCAGCTGCAGGGCATCGCCGATTCGGGCGACTTCGATTACATCATCATCGAGGCCTCGGGCATTTGCGAGCCCATCCCCATTGCCTACACCATCTCGAGCTTCTGCGACGAGGCCAAGGTGGGCGGCGAGCCCAAGCTCGCGCTCGACAACATCGTGGCCGTGGTCGACTGCGCCCGCATGTACGACGAGTTCAACGGCGGTCGCGACCTGCTGGCCGAGGATATCGACGAGGACGACATCGAAAGCCTGCTCATCCAGCAGATCGAGTTCTGCTCCACGCTGATCCTCAACAAGACCGATACCGTGACGCCCGAACAGATCGCCGAGCTCAAGGCCATCGTGCGCAGCCTGCAGAAGGACGCCGTGATCGTCGAGGCCCAAAACGGCGAGGTTCCCATGGAGGAGCTGCTCGACACCGACCGCTTTGACTTTATGCGCGCCTACAACTCCGCTGCCTGGATCGAGGCCATGGAGCATCCCGAGGAGCACGACGACCCCGAGGTGCTCGAGTACGACATCGAGACCTTTGTGTACTCGCGCCGTAAGCCGTTTGACCTGCAGAAGTTCACCAATTTTGTTGAGCAGGAGTGGCCCGACGAGGTCATCCGCGTCAAGGGTCCGCTGTGGCAGACCGGCGATCCGGACATGTGCTACATGTTTGAGCAGGCCGGCCACCAGATGCGCCTGATGGAGAACGGCCTGTTCGTTGACTCGGCGCCCGAGGGCGAGAAGCAGAAGATCATCGACGAGAACCCCGAGATCATGCAGATTTGGGACGACGAGACGGGCGACCGCATGACGAGCCTGTGCATCATCGGCCGTCACATGGACAAGGATGCGCTCATCGCCTCCCTCGATGCTTGCCTGACCGACTGGCACCGCGCCTAGGTTTATCCAAGCGGGCATTTTTCCGCCTACGTAGCCGCCAAACCACCACGAAGGTGCCCTTCGTGGTGGTTTTTCGTTCTGAGCCAAGGAGATTCATGTTCAACATTGTGCTGTATGCGCCCGAGATTCCGGCCAATACGGGCAATATCGGCCGTACCTGCGTGGTCACCGGCGCCCATTTGCATCTGGTGGAGCCGCTGGGGTTTTCGCTCGACGACAAGACGGTACGTCGCGCCGGCCTGGGCTACTGGCAGAACTTGGACGTGACGTCCTATGCCGGCTGGGAGGATTTCCTTGCGCGCAACGACCTCTCCCCTGCCGACGAGCGCCTGCATCTGCTAACCAAAAAGGCACGCCGCACCTATGCGCAAAGCACCTACCGCGATGGCGACTACTTGGTCTTTGGCAGCGAGAGCTCGGGCATTCCCGAGGAGCTGCTCGCCGCGGCGCCCGAGCGCTGCGAGCGCATCCCGATGCTGCGCGATTGCGACTCACTCGATAACGCCGAGGCTTGGGAAGCCCACGAGGAGTCGCTCGGGCATACCGAGGACAGCCACGAGGCCATCCTTCAACAGGATATCTGCGGCAACTTCGTCAACCCGGACGACTACCGCATCAGCGCACTCAACCTTTCCAACAGCGCCGCCATCGTCCTCTACGAAGCCCTGCGCCAAACAGGCTTTCCGGGAATGTGACAAAGGGACAGTCCCTTTGTCACATTCAAGCGCCACGCCGATGGCGCACGCGCCTGATTGATGCTCGAAATAACGAACCATCATTTTTAATCAGAATTAACTAAAGTAAAATGAAGTTAAACGGCGCTGTGAAAGGAGAGCTACGTGGAATACCTCGAAAACCCGTTTACCCCTAGCTTTGGCGAGGTTCCTGCCCATCTCGCTGGCAGACAACAGATTATTCGGGATTTGGACCGTGCCTTCTTGAGCCAGCGCAGGCGCCCAGAATTGACCTCGATCTTCTCAGGCGCGCGTGGAACCGGTAAAACCGCTCTCATGTCGTCGCTCGCGACTAGGGCGGAATCCCACGGCTGGATAGCCGTAAAGACGACCGCGCTCCCGGGAATGCTTGAGGAAATCGAGTTCGGGGCGAAACGCGCCGCAGCCCATCTCATCGACTCGTCCAACCGCTTCGAAGTCACCGGTCTCGGAATTGCACCGCTCGGCAGCATCGAGGTCGATCGCGTTCACGATGCCTCAACCTGGCGTTATCGCATGAGCGACATCATTGACCAGCTCAACGAGGCGGGCACCGGTCTGCTCGTCACGGTTGACGAGGTGGACCCGACACTCGACGAGATGATTCAGCTCGCAGCGACGTATCAGCACTTTGTGACCGATGGGAAACGCGTCGCCCTACTCATGGCGGGACTTCCCAACAACGTATCGACGCTGCTGAACCACAAGACGGTCTCGTTCCTTCGCCGCGCCCAACAATATCATCTGGGTCGCATTGCCGACTATGACGTACGCGAGGCCTTGATTCGCACGATCCAGGAAAACGATCGCCTGGCAGATGCTGAGGGAATCGATAGAGCCGTTCGCTCGATCTCTGGTTTTCCCTTCCTATTGCAGCTCGTAGGCTACCGTGCCTGGGATCTCACAAGCGATTCGAAGGAAATCTCGTCACGCGACTTTGACCTGGGAATCAAAATCGCGCGCGACGAGATGGACGACCGAATCCTCGCGGCAACCTATCGGGAACTCACTGCAGAGGACAAGCGATTCCTCATCGCCATGCTCGATGACGAGGAAGAATCCACCACCGCTGACCTTGTCGAGCGCCTTAAGCGTTCGCCGCAGCAGGTCTCCCGCTACCGACGCCGCATGATAGATGCCGGCATCATCGGGGAGCGAGGACGAGGGCTCGTCGCTTTTGAATTGCCGTTCTTCCGCGACTATCTCGCGGCTCAATGCGTGAAATAGGCATCAATGACGCAAAGGGGCTGTCCCTTTGCGTCATTATCTATAGGTAGTGTCCGGTAATACTCTTGGAGCAAGCAGCGATATCCGCCGGCGTGCCGGCGCAGACGATTTGCCCGCCCGCATCGCCACCGCCCGGGCCCATATCGATCACGTAATCGGCGTTACGGATAAGGTCGAGATCGTGTTCGATCACGATAACCGTAGCGCCCTTGGCGACGAGGCCGTCAAATACACTCAGCAACACCTGAACATCGAGCGGATGTAGTCCGATCGTGGGCTCGTCGAACACGAATACGGCATCATCCTGCACGCGGCCCATCTCGCTCGCAAGCTTTAGACGCTGTGCCTCGCCGCCCGAGAGCGCCGGCGTGGGCTCACCGAGCGTGAGATAGCCCAGGCCCAGGTCGTGCAAGGTCTGCAAGCGCGCCTGAACCTTCTTGAGTCCCAGCGTGGCGTCGATGGCCTCATCCACACTCATATCCATGAGCTGCGGCAACGTAAGCAGGCTCCCGTCCTTGCCCTCGCGATGGATATGCGAGGCGGCCTCGGCGTAGCGCGAACCGCGACATGCCGGGCAGACGATCTCGACATCGGGCAAAAACTGCACGTCGAGCGATATCGAGCCCGTGCCATCGCACGTAGGGCAGCGCAAGGCGCCGGTGTTGTAGCTAAAGGCGCCCGCCTTGTAGCCGGCTGCCTTAGCCTCGGACGTACGGGCAAAGGCGCGGCGCAGCTCATCATGGATGTCGGCATAGGTTGCCACCGTCGAGCGCACGTTGGCACCGATGGGCGTGGCGTCAATCAGGTTGGCGCGGGCAATGCCTTCGGCATCGACCCAGTGCACATGGCTTGGCAGGCGCTCGCCAGTTGCCTGAGCCTTGAGCGCCGGGATGAGCGTCTCGAGCACCAGCGTCGTCTTGCCCGAACCCGAAACGCCCGTTACCGCGACCAAGCGGCCGCGCGGAATATCGACTTCGAGCGGCTTGACGGTATGGATGGCATCAGTTGCCATGCGGATGTGGCCCTGGTCGAACATTTCGTCGTCAGCCACCTGCGGACGCAAGCGCTTGGGCTCTGCACGCAAAAACGGCGCGATGCGGCTGCCCCGCGATTGCTCGACCTCGTCTACCGTACCCGCAGCGATCACGTTACCGCCGCCTGCTCCGGCAACGGGGCCCATCTCGACCAGGTAGTCGGCTTCCGCCAGTACGCGCGTATCGTGGTCGACAACGACCACGGTGTTGCCGTCGCCTACCAGGTCGCGCATCACACCAACCAGGCCGTCGACATTTGCCGGATGCAAGCCAATCGAGGGCTCGTCCAGCACATAAAGCACGCCCGTCGATCGGTTGCGCACCACGCGAGCAAGTTGCACGCGCTGGCGCTCACCCGTGGAGAGCGTGGCACCGGCACGATCGAGTGAAAGGTAATCAAGACCCAGGTCGACCAGGCGACGGGCCGTGCTCAAAAATGAATCGCAGATATCCACTGCCATGGGCTGCATCTCGGCCGGCAAGGATGCGGGCACCCCGCACACCCACTCAATCGCCTCGCCCAGCGTCATGGCCGCCGCCTGTGCCAGATTGATACCGCGCACCTGGGGCTGGCGCGCAACCTCGGAGAGACGCGTGCCGCCGCAATCACGGCATGGCCCCTCGCGCAAAAAGCGTGCAACGCGTTTGAGGCCCTTGTCGTCCTTAACCTTGGCGAGCGCATTCTCGACGGTATAGACAGCGTTGTAATAGGTAAAGTCGAGCGGCGTGGCGCCCTCGCCGTTTTTGGGAACGTAGAGAATATGCTTCTTGACCGCCGGGCCGTGAAACACGATGTCGCGCTCTTGAGGCGTGAGCTGGTTAAACGGCACGTCGGTGCGCACGCCCATCTCGCCTGCCACCTGCTTCATCAGATCCCACATGAGCGTGCCCCAGGGAAGCACCGCACCCTCGTTGATAGTCTTCGACTCGTCGGGCACCAGGCTCGCCTCGTCTACCTCGCGCATGACACCGGTGCCGCCACAGGTGGGGCATGCACCGCCGCTATTGAAAGCCAAATCCTCGGCGCTCGGCGCGTAGAACTCGCGGCCGCATGTCGGACACGTGAGCGACAGGCCCGCGGCCACGTTAAGGCTCGGCTCCACGCGCGCCCCGCAGTGCGGGCACACGTGATGGGCGCAACGGCTAAAGAGCAGACGCAGGCTGTTGTTGAGCTCGGTCATGGTGCCAAAGGTGGAACGCACGCCCGGCACGCTGGGGCGCTGGTGCAGCGCGAGCGCCGCCGGCACGTGCAGTACCTCGTCCACCTGAGCGTGCTCGGCCTGCGTCAGACGACGGCGGGTATAAGTGCTGAGCGCCTCCAGATAGCGGCGCGAGCCCTCGGCATAAAGAACTCCCAGTGCCAGCGAACTCTTGCCCGAGCCCGACACGCCGGCAATACCCACGAGCTTTCCCAGCGGAATATCGATATCGATGTCTTTAAGGTTATGGACGCGCGCGCCACGTACCTCGATAGCACTTGGTTGTTGCGACACCGTCATCGCTCCCCTTCTGCTCGCCCGCGCCAGTCTTCGCGGGTCAAATGCGTAAAGTACTCGGTACGCACATCGCCCATAAGCTCGCAGGGCACGTCGCGCTCAACGTGATGTGGCGCGAACCCGCATTTTTGCTGGACGCGTAACGACTTGTTATTGCCCTCGTAGTATCCGCACCAAAGCGCCTTGCAACCAAGCGTTTCGAACGCATAGCGCTGCATGGCTCGCACCGCCTCGGGAGCAAAGCCTCGACCCCAGAACGGCTTGGCGACCCAATACCCCACCTCAAGCTCGAGTCCAACTCTTTGGCTGTTCGACCCGCAGCGAGGGAGCATAAGCCCGATGCTGCCAATGGGCTCGTCTGTCTCAGGCAGGCAAATGGCAAAGGTATGGGGCGCCGTAAAGACCGTCCGAATGATCTCTCCGCTTTCCCCAATGCTTCGGTGGGGCGGCCAGCCCGCAGCCGGCCCCACGTCCGGGTCGCTCGCATATGCAAACAGGCTCGCCGCATCCGTCTCGCGCCACGGACGAAGCGTCAATCGCTCAGTTTGAATCACCATGTTTTGACCTCACATCTATCGATGTGACAAAAGGGCTGTCCCTTTATCACCCTACTCGTGCCATAAAATGCGATCGCGAATGTACGCGCCCAGCATGGGCACGGTAAACCGGACGAGGCCGTATCCGGCAGCCTCGATGACGCGCTCGCGAATCAGGTTTGCACGATATTTACTCGCCCAGCTCTGGGTGCGATCGCAACGCTCAATGATGTCCGCCATGCGCGTCGGCTTACCCTCGTCAGCAGCCATGGCCTCGATAAAGAGGCGTTGCGGACTGCGCAATCCATAATACAGGGGCGCGTCGACCGCTTCGTAGAACTCAGAGATGGCATCCACATGGCCAGCCTCGACATCGCACCTTTCAATGACCTGCGAGTTGCGCCGGACGGCAGAGCGCCACATGTAATAGCCCACCAGCTGAACCATATAGGGATGCCCCATGCTCTTGTGTGCCGCAAGGTCCGCCGTCTCCGCGTCAACGTAAAGACCAGCGTCTTTGACCGTCTGGATATATGAATCGCGCACTTTGGGCAAAGAAATCGCCCCCAGCGTACGCTGCTGGGCGCGGCGCAGAAACGTTACGCTCGGCTCTTCGAGCAGATCGTCAACCATACTGGGTAAGCCGGCGAAGACCAGCGCAAGACCGCGCTGGTCGCTATCGGACAAGCCCGTGGCATCCTGGTCTCCGAGCACCTGCTGATAGAGAACGGCAAGAGCCGCCAGTTCCTCGATAGACGCAGATTGCGCCTCGTCAATCGCAAACAGTATGCCCTTGCCTGGACCGAGCTTCTTGAGGCGCTCGTTGACCAGCCCTCGCAACGTTTCGCCCTTTGCTCGCGCCGCCTCGACTGACATCCGGCCAAACGACGGACCGAACTCCATTGACGTCACAACGGGTTTATTCGAGCGAAGCGCGTCGGCCAATCGGTCGCATAAGCCAAGCGAAGCGGAATCGGAGACAACCGCCCATCCGCGCTCATTGGCTAGACGTTGCAGCTCCCGCAGGAGAACCGTCTTGCCACAGCCGCGGTTTCCCGTAATGAGCATGAGCCTACCCGGCGCTCCGGCGCCGTTATCGAGCCCTTCCTCGAAATCTTCGATGACCGACTCGCGGCCGATGAGTATCGGAGGCCGCTTGCCGGCCGTGGGCTTAAAGGGATTTGGATTCATGTCGGCCTCCTCGGATTGGCAAACCCTGGTAATAGTTATACCAACTTCTACCGAGTTATACCAATAGCATGTGACAAAGGAACTGTCCCTTTGTCACATGTGGCCGAAAAACTCGGCGTCTGCTGCTCGCCAGGGGCGGAAGGTGGCGGGATCGATCTTTACGTGCGCCGCGGCGGGCACGTCGTACCATTTGACCGTGTAACCGGCGCCGTTAGAGCAAAAGACCGAGTCGGGCGTGTTGGGCAGATCGGCCTCGGGCTCATAGGCGGCCGTCTCGATTACGCGCTCGGCATCATGGCAAGCCGAATAGCCGACGAACTCCAGGTACAGATGACCGCGACCGCTCGTGTAGGCAGCCACCTCCAGCGCATAATCCTGCACTTCGGATGCCGGCACGCGACCCACAAGCTTCGCCCGGTCTCCCGCCATCGTCGGCGGCTCGTACTCGGCACCCATGCGCGTGGCATCCGAGAGTGCCCGGCCCACGCACTCCCCCGGCACCTCGAGCTCAAAGCGATACCACGGCTCCAACAGCACCGCCGCGCCGGCGTCACGCGCCTGCATCAAACCCTGGCGAATCGCGCGGTACGTGGCCTGGCGAAAGTCGCCGCCCTCGGTGTGTTTGGCATGCGCACGGCCGCCCGTGAGTGTAATGCGCACATCGGCGATGGGCGAGCCGGTCAGCACGCCCAGGTGATCGCGCTCCATGGCGTTGGTGAGTGCCAAACGCTGCCAGTTAAGATCGAGCTCGTCGGTCGAGGTCACGGTGCCAAACTGCACGCCCGAACCCGCTGGCAACGGCTCCAGGCGCAGATGTACCTCGGCATAGTGGCGCAGCGGCTCAAAGTGGCCCACGCCCTCGACCGGCTGCGAAATAGTCTCCTTATAGAGAATGCCGCCGGGCTCAAACTCGACCGCAAGGCCAAAACGATCGGCAAGAACGCGCTGCACGACCTCGAGCTGCACCGCTCCCATGAGCTGCAGATGTATTTGTTCAAGATGCGTATTCCAGCTTACGCCGAGCATGGGATCCTCGTCGGCAAGCTCGGCCAGCGCTTGGAACACCGTATGGACATCGTGCTCGTTCGGCAGCACCGTATAGGTGAGAACCGGCGCAATGACAGGTGCATCGCCCGCGGGCTCCGCGCCCAGGGCGTCCCCCGGGCGAACGTGCGCAAGGCCCGTCACGGCACAAATACCGCCAGCAGCAACTTCTTGGGCAAGCTCATACTTCTCGCCGTTATAGATGCGTACCTGATCGACCTTCTGCTCCCATGCCTCGGCACCGGAACGTCCGCCAATCATCTGCTTGGCATGCAGCGTGCCGCCGGTCACTTTAACCCATGCCAAGCGCTCACCGCGATCCCCGCGGCTGACACGATAGACGCGCGCGGCAAACTCCGGGTGCCATGCCTGTTCGCGCATCAGCGCGCATATGCCATCCAGCAGTTCGTCCACGCCTTGGTCCTTGAGCGCCGATCCGGCAAAGCAAGGAAAGAGCTTGCGCTCGGCAACCATGCGCGACAGCGTTGCGACGGAAAGCTCACCCGCTTCAAGAAACTCCTCGAGCGCCGCCTCGTCCAACGCAGCAGCGTCCTCCTGAACGGCACCGCCCGCCAACAGTTCGTTGGCATCCAGGCAGCCTTCAGAAAGATGCTGCCCAAGCTGTGCCAGCAAAACATCGCGGCCGGGATTCTCCAAATCGATCTTGTTGATAAAGATGAACGTCGGGATGTCATAGCGCGCAAGCAGGCGCCACAGGGTTTCGGTGTGCCCCTGTACGCCATCGTTGGCGCCTACCACCAGAATCGCGTAGTCCAGGGCACGCAGCGTGCGCTCCGCCTCGGCAGAAAAATCGACATGGCCGGGAGCGTCCACGAGCATAACGTGGGTGCCACCATGGTCGAGCACAGCCTGCGACGAGAAGATCGTAATGCCGCGCTCACGCTCAATCTCGTTCGTATCCAGATGCGAGTCGCCATCGTCAACGCGGCCGCGCTTGCGAATGCGGCCCGCGTTAAACAGCATGGCCTCGGCCAGCGTGGTCTTGCCGGCATCGACATGCGCCAAGATTCCAACGACCGCTTGCTTCGACATGGCTCTCCTCTTATTGCAAGCCCATCGCACGCGGCAACGGGCACCCTCGTTCCACACTGGATGATACAATTTACGGGCCGGCGGGCGAAGCGGGCCCTATCCCCCGACCGAGCTCATCGCCCCGCGTTGCCGCGCGGCGATTTTCGTAGGTTCGCGCCTTGCGAAAGCCGGCTTTCAAAGCGGCGCAGCGAACGAAAATGGCCCCACCCGGAGCCATTTTCGTTCGCGCGAATTGTTGATACGCGTCTCCGCTCTTATGCCTCGCGCAGCCAGTCAAACGCAACACGCGGCGTGCCGTCTGACACATACACGATGCCGGCGCGCTTAAACCCGGCCTTGAGGCTCGCACCCTGCATGGGCAGGTTGTCCTGATGCGTGTCGATACGCAGGTGATCGGCACGCTCTTTGGCAAAGGCAAACATCGCGGCCGCGATACCGTGTACGGCGCCATCGGATGCCACACGGTGCAGCACGGCGTACGGAGTGTCGCTGCGCCATTGACCGTCCTCAATTACGTCATAGCACTCGTCCGGGCCCGGTAAAAAGGCAAACGTCGCTACCACGCGACCGTCGACTTCGCACACATAGCTGCCACCGGCGGCGATATCGGCAGCCAGTTGCTCGGCAGAAGGCGTGCCCTCGGGCCATTGCGTGGCGTTGCCATGCGCGCGCATAAAGGCGCGGGCAGCGTCGTAGATAGCCATGACAGCGGGAATGTCGGTATCGAGGGTTTTTCTGATCATCACGCGGCGGCCTCACGTTTATTGGTATCACTTTGATTGAGCAATGATACCAGCGTTTGAAGAGGGGCGCGAAGCAGATGGGAAGCAAAAAGCGAGCCGCCTGGTCAAAGGCCAAAAGCGAGTTTTTGGGCGCTGCCACCGGCGGCGATATGGGCGACCTGTTTGCGCGCGAAGACGAGCGCCGCGACGCCCTGAACGCCGAGCGCAATGAAGCCTGGCGCTACAAGTCGTGCGAACGCAAAAACCGTTACGACACGCGCGCCGAGGCCGAGGCCGTTATGGCCGACTGCGAAAACCGCGGGCGGCACGGCTTAGCCTGCTACAAATGCAAATACTGCGGCGGCTGGCACCTGACGTCGCACCCTTGGAAATAGACCCCACATCGGCACGGCACTGACGGAGCGCCAGCCATCGCACGCAAGCTACGGGCGCGGCGGCACCAAAACATCGTATCGAACGGCCTTGCCCGCAAGTTGATAGCTCGGCTTAACGCCGGCAAGCAGCGGCCCCTTCACCGGCCGCTTGATAACGACCTTGCGCGGATGCACCGCAAGCGCAGCTTCGACCAGCGTCTCCTCATCGGCGCATGGCTGTTCCAGATGATGTAGGAGCTGGAACTTCTTTTTGACCGCCGCGCTCTTGGTGCGTTCGGGAAACATGGGGTCCAGATACACCACGTCGGGAGCGGTGAGTTCGCCCTGCCCGATCAGCTCAGCTGCATGACAAAGGCCGGCAATACTGTCCTCGCCCGCATGTAAGCGCATGCGCGTCACGGCTGTCGCAAGTGCCGGATCATCTGCCGCGCGATCCAGGGCATCCTGGAGCAGCGCCGCGATCACGCAATCCTGCTCGTACAGATCGACGGTAAAGCCCGCAGCAGCCAGCAGTAGCGAATCTTCGCCAAAGCCTGCCGTGGCGTCAATCGCCCACGGTTGCTCGGCACCTTTTATGCGTGCGGCCTTCACCAGCAGCTCTTGCTGCAAGCGACCCTGCTTGAGTCGTGAAAGCATGCGGCCAAAATCGGCACGCAGCTCCATCGTGCCGTCGGTGAGCGTGAGGCCCTCGGACTTCCCGGTCAGCTCAAGCCCCGCGGCCCGAGCAACAGAAAAGGGATCGACGACGCCCATGGGTACTCCTTAGCAAGCAAAACGAATACGTGAGCGCCGTTTATGCCAGCACCCAACCGTCCGCTATTGTCCCACATGCGACATGGCCCACAGCATCCCAATGCAAAGCACCGCCATCAATCCCGTACACACGGCAGCAATCACGGAATCACCCATGCGCCTTCCCAACGACCGCGGCTCACGCACTTGCCCTGCTCCGTACATCATGGCTCCTCCTTGAGACCAGCTCCTTGTTACGACCTCATCATCGCAGCGCCGCACATGAGCTGCCATCGATTTGGCTTACGTCCAGCTTTCCTTTTTGAAAGGTTGGACCGTACAGGCAAGAGACGCTTTCAAACGCATGCATCGCCCCGTTGAACTACAATGTGCTTCACGATATGTGCCACAACCTGGGTGCGACAGATTCTCCGCGCCCGCATCGAAAGGACCAGCTATGAGCGCCGCTCGCAAGACACTCAAAATCCTTGCCCTGATTTATTTTGTTCTGGGCATCGCCAGTCTCGTCATTGGAATCGCCGGCATCGCGACCGGCAAGCTCGAGTCCACCTACGGATCGAACGCCATGCTCGCCGCGGTCGTGCTGGTCGCCAAGGGCGTTGTCGATCTTGCCGCGGGTGTTGCGGGCATCAAGGGCGCCAACAAGCCTTCGCAGGTGGATGGCGCGTTTAAGCTCGGTATTGTTGCCGCGGTCGCCACGCTTGCCCAAGCGGTGCTCACGCTTCCCGCGTTTGGCGGCGACGCCATCAACTTTGGCGCCTTTGTCATCGTGGTGTACGACCTGTTCTTTGTTCAGCAGGCACACGCCGTTAAGGCCGAGAACAAGGACCGCCTGTAGGCACCTGTCTCCCATAGCCCCTGCTATCAAGCAGCTAAAAAGGGCCGATCGCGCATCTCCGCGGTCGGCCCTTTGCGTTTGCCCAGTTAAAACCTGACAAAATAAACCTGACCCTTTTTGGCGGGTTGTTAGCTGTGGCGGTACTCGGCGATGATGAAGTCGATGTCGGTCTGAAGGGTATCCAAATTTGCCAGGCGCTCTTTGTCGGCGGGGCGTGTGCGGTAGTAGTACGGCGTCATCTGAAACACCGCCTCGATGTCGGCCTGGGTCTGAAGCGTAATAGTCGCAGACACCCGCTGCGTTCCGACCAACTCGAGCTCGGTGGTCTGCGGCAGCTTCTCGTCGTTAAGGTACGGCGTATCGTAGAGCACTTCCTTAAGCCCAAACAGATGACGTGCACCTGGCACGACGGTGTAGAGCGAGCCCTCGAGCGCCAGCACGCGGGCAAACTCGCGCTCGTTAAAGGGAGCAAAGAGCTCGGTCACCATATCGAAGGCGCCATCGGCCACGGGGATATCCTTCATGTTGGCCACAAAATAGGTAGCATCGCCGCGCTTGGCGGCCAGGCGCACCATCTCTTTACCCAAGTCGAACCCGTAAGCGTCCACGCCCGGCACCGCGCCCATGGCACTCGTGTAATAGCCCTCGCCGCAGCAAATATCGAGCAGCGTCATGGGGCCGCTCGTAGACGCAGCACGCCCAGACACCTGCTTGCGCACCAGCTCAACCATCGCATCGCGTAACGGCGCATAGTATCCGCGGTTCAGAAAGTCACGACGGCTGCGCGCCTGTGACTTGGGATCGCCCATAGAGTCGCCGCTCTTGGACGAGCGCAGCAGATATAGATAGCCCTCGCGCGCACGGTCAAACCGGTGCCCACCCGCGCATGCAGCACCGCGCTCATTGTCCACCAATGGCTCATGGCAAACGGGACACAACAACATGGCAACTCCTTAGCGCGAACAACACAACGCTCACCATTGTCGCACGCCTTCCCCACCTAGTCATTGGGGACGTTCTTAAATGACTAGTCGTTTAAGAACGTCCCCAATGACTAGAACGTCCCCAATGACTAGGCGATTAGGAGTATCATCGTCTGCGCAAATAAGCACGAAATAGCATGTTAGAGATTGAGAGCGTATGGCTGACACCGTATCTAAGCACATTGACATGACCACCGGATCGCTGTGGCGTAACATTCCCCTGTTCGCCTTCCCCGTGGCCGCCACGAGCATCTTGGAGCAGCTGTCGAACCTCATCGCCACGGTCATTATCGGTAACTTCTCGGGCGACCAGGGAACCCTCGCCATGGCGGCGGTCGGCTCCAATGTTCCGCTTACCAGTCTTATGCTCAACCTGTTTATTGGCATGTCGCTTGGCTCCAACGTGGTCATCGCCAACGCTATCGGCCGCAACGATCAGAACATGGTCAAACGCGCCGTCCATACCTCGATTTTGATGGCGCTCGTGGGCTTTGTCGTCATCGCACTGGGCGAGGTCTTTGCCGAGCCCATGCTCGCCGCGCTCAACGTTCCCGCCGAAACCATGCCGCTCGCTTCGCTCTACCTGCGCGTCTTTTTGCTCAGCATGCCCTCGATCTTGCTCTACAACTTTGAGGCCGCGATCTTCCGCTCCGTCGGCATCACCCGCATGCCGCTGCAGGCGCTCACCGTGTCCACCGTCCTCAACATTGGCCTGGATCTCATCTTTGTCCCCGTACTCCACTGGGGCGTCGCGGGCGTCGCCATCGCCACCGCCATCGCCTACACCGTCAGCGCCGCCACACTCTTTATCCGCCTGCTCAAGACCGACTCCGTCGTCCGCGTCACCCCGCGCGACCTGGCTATCGACCCTGTCGCCCTCAAGCGCATCGTCAAGATCGGCCTGCCCGCCGGCATCCAAAGCGCCGTCTTTGCCATCGCCAACATCATCATCCAGTCTGCCATCAACAGTCTGGGCACCGAGGTCATGGCCGCATCGAGCGCCGCCATGAGCCTGGAGTACGTGTGCTACAACCTGCTCAACAGCTTTAGCCAGGCGTGCACCACCTTTGTGGGACAAAACCACGGTGCCCGCCAGATTGACCGCTGCACCAAGACGCTCAAGGTCTGCCTGGTCGAAGGCGGCATCGTTGCGCTCACCACGATTGTCGTCATTGTCGGCCTGGGGCGCGAGATCCTGTCGCTGTTCAACAGCGATCCCAACATCGTCTCGATCGGCTATATCCGCGTGTGTTCGATCTTCCCGGCGTACGCCTTTAGCATGTTCTACGAAAACATGTCCGGTTATCTGCGCGGCTTTGGTATCTCGCTCACGCCCGCCCTCATCACCATGATCTGCGTCTGCGGCATCCGCTTCTATTGGGTGTTCTGCGTGTTCCCGCACTTCCGCACCTTTGCGAACATCATGATGGTCTACCCCATCAGCCTGGGCACCACGGCGTTTTTTATGGTCGTAGCGGTATTGCTCTGTCACCCGGCACGCACCTATCGCGCCACCCAAGCCAAAGCGACAGCCCGCTAAACACCGCACTCAACGCCACGCCAGTCATTAATTGACAATATGTGAGCTCATATAGTCGATAAAGTGCCTCGTGGCGATAGGCATGGTGTCCCAGCTGCGCCAGGCGGCCACCACGTCGCGCGAGGGGGCATGCACGATGGGCCGCACACAAATATCGGCTCGCATGCCCTCAACGGTACGGCGATACAGCATGCTCACGCCTAGGCCCTCCTCCACCATCGCCATGATTGTGTAGTCGTCGGTCACCTCACTCATCACGTGCGGCGACAGCCCGTGCGTTGCGAATGCATCGAGCACCAGGCTCTGTTCACCCTCATCCAGCAACACAAACGGCTCGGACGCCAGATCGGCGAGCGTCACCTTTTCCTTTGCCGTCAGCGGATGCGCGGCCGGCAACAGCGCCACCAACTCGTCGTGATAGACCACGCGCTTCTCGAGCCCCGCGGTAAACCCACGTGCCGTAAAGCAAAAATCCACTACGCCGTCGTGCACCCACTGGGCGTTGCGCGTGTAGTCGCCCTGCTTGAGGGTAAAGCGTACGCCCGGGTGCAGCGCCCCAAAGTCGCGGATCACACGCGGCAACACGGTTCGGCTCACGTTGGTAAACGTCGCGATGCGAATATCGGTCGACGAAAGGCCCAGCAGCTCCTGGCGCTTGCCCTCGAGCTCGGCCTCGGCAGTCACGATCTGGCGCAGGTACGGCAGATATTGCTTACCGTCGCGCGTAAGCGAAACGCCCTGCTTTCCGCGCTCGATAAGCGTGGTACCCAGCTCGCGCTCGAGCGCCTTGACGGCCTGGCTCACCGCACTTTGCGTATAGCCCAGCTCGTCGGCAGCGCTCTTAAGGCTGCCGCGATCGACCACCATACAAACAATCTGATACCGCGATGCCATCTTGCCCCCATATCGGTGCAGCCGTAAAACGTTTTACCAGCGCTTTTCGTGACAACATTAGCGTTACTTAATCATACTGAAGATACATTCGCTTTACTACATCCATATCTGGGAGCAGAATCCTTTTTGCGAAACCGTTCTGTAACAAAAGGAGTCCCATGGATCGCAAAAAAGCAATCGCGCTCTCATTTTCCGTTCCCGTCGCATGGGGCTTTTCGTACCCCCTCATGAAGATCGGCATGGACAGCATGAACGCCACGAGCATCGTTGCACTGCGCTGCATCATCGCCTTCGCGGCCTGCCTACTGCTCTTCCACAAGCACGCGTTGCGCATCAACCGCGACCTTATGGTCCGCGCCGCCATCATCGGCGCCATTATGGCAACCGAGCTCACCTGCATGTGCCTGGGCTCCAGCCTCACCTCCGCCTCCACCGCCGGCTTTTTGCAGAGCCTGACGGTCGTGATCGTGCCGTTTGCCAACGCCGCCCTGCTGCGTCGTGCCCCCGAGCGCAAAGTGCTCGTCGGTACCGCCATCGTCACCTGCGGTATGTTGCTGCTCTCGGGTGCCGACTTCACCAGCCTGAACCCGGGCGCGCTCATCATGCTGCTCTCCGCCTTTATCTACGCCGGACACATCATTGTCGCCAAGCGGTTTGTCGAAGAAGTCGATCCGCTGTCCCTGGGCGTTTGGCAGCTGGGCTTTGGCGGCCTGTTCTCGGGCATTGCCGCATGCGTCTTTGGCGGTTTCACACTTCCCAGTACGCCCAGCGAGATCGTGGTCGTCGTTGCCCTCGCGCTCATCTGCTCTGCCTACGGTTTTATCACCCAGACGCTCGTGCAGCCCCACGTGCCTGCCGAGACCACCGGCTTCGCCTTTTCGCTCGAGCCGGTCTGCTCCGCCGTCTTTTCGTTCTTCCTGGTTGGCGAGGTCCTGAGCCCCATCGCCTTCTTTGGCGCCGCCCTCATCCTAATCGGCGTCATGGTGGCAACCGTGCAGCTCCCGCGACTTCATGCGCATGCTCACGACCATACCCGCATGGCAGGAACGCCCGAGCGAGCCTCGTAAGCGCCTCACCTTTTATAGCCGTGGCATAATGGTCTCCGGACGCCTTTACAATAGATGCCAACAGAGCATCTGACGTAAAGGAGCCCCATGGACGCCGCGACCCGCGACCGCAACATAGCAACTTGGCTGGGCGATGCGCCGCAGCCGGTACGTAACGCTACGGACCAGCTGCTCGAACGCATCGCCCTTTTGCGTGCCGAGCAGACTATCTACCCGGCACAAGACGACATCCTCAATGCCCTCGCCTACACGCCGGCCGACCATGTCAAAGTTGTCATCTTGGGTCAAGACCCCTATCACGGACCCAACCAGGCCATGGGGCTGTCGTTCTCGGTCCCCGCGACGCAAACCAAGCTGCCTCCGAGCCTGCGCAACATCTACAAGGAACTCAATGCCGATCTGGGTTGTCCCATTCCCGCCACGGGAGACCTAACCCCATGGGCACAACAGGGCGTCCTGCTCCTCAACACTGCGCTCACCGTGCGCGAGCATGCCGCCAATTCGCACGCCAAACTGGGCTGGAGCACCCTGACCGACTACGTTATCGAACGCTGCTGCCAGCTGCCCCAGCCGGTGGTCTTTTTGGCCTGGGGTCGCTTTGCCCAGCAGATGGTCGAGGGCAAGCTCGCCGCGACCGGCGCGGGCAAGACAACCGACAAGTTCTGCCTGGCCTCCACGCACCCCTCGCCGCTTTCGGCCAACCGTGCCACGGCAGAACTCCCCGCTTTTATGGGGTCGCGCCCCTTCTCCGCTGCCAATCGACTACTCGAACAGCACGGCTCGACCCCCGTCAACTGGACTTGCCTCGGCTAAAAATCGGTACATCAAAAACGCGCCCGACGGCTTCCCATCGGGCGCGTTTCCTATTCGGGCCAAATAAATTGTGTGCGGCCGGCCTCGCCGCCATCGATCAGCAGACTCTGCCCGGTCATAAACCGGTTGGTCACGCCCACAAAGTAGATCCACTCGGCGATCTCTTGGGCGGTGGCCCAGCGCTTAAGCGGCGTGAGCTCCATAATCTGGTTCCACAGGTGTTCGTCTTCCATCACGCAACGGTTGAGCGGCGTGATAACGCCGCCTGGGTCCACACTGTTGGCGATGGCCTGCGGTGCCAGGCGGTTTGCAAGGTTCTTGGTGTAGGCGATAACGCCGCCCTTGCTGGCGGCATAGGCGGGAAACTCCGAACCCGTATGGCCGCTCGCCGAGCCCACATTGACCACGGAGCGAATTGTCGGCGCCGGCTTGGCGGCAAGCCCCTCCCCCACAAAGGCATAGCGCTCGGTCACGTTGATGGTGCCACACAGGTTGGCGGCGATATCGTCGGCCGAATCCTGCGTACCGGCAACGTTTACGATTACCTGTGGTTCAAGGTCGTCTGGAAACGAGTCCGGTTCGCAGACATCAACGATCAGATGGCGGTAGCGCTCGTGTTCGATCGCCGCCGGCAGTAGATCAAAGCCCACGACCTCGTGGCCCTCGTCCAAAAAGCGCTGCACGCATGCGACTCCGATACCGCCCGAAGCGCCCGTGATCAAAACCCGCATACTTGCTCCTTAGGCGGTTGCGTGGCGCTCGAGATACTCGGCGCCCACGTTCTCACGCTCCCAGCCACGCACGACCTTGTAGCCAACGGGGCTCAGGAAGACCTCGCACAGCAGCTCGGCAACAGCACCGGTCAGCGAGCACATAAGGACCTGCACCCAGGTCCAACCAAAGAACGTGTGGCTCACCACAATGGCAAAGACCAGGTTGTCGATAAACTGGCCAACACCCGTGGACACATAGGAGCGGAAGGCAAAGCTCGCAAAGTTATTCTTTTTGAGCATACGGCCAAGCGACTGGTTGAGCGTGGAGTTAACCACGGCAGAGACGAGCATTGCCAGCGAAGAGCCCAGCACCACGTACCAGGTGCCGCCGATGGTGGCGTTAAGGGCGGTGTTGACCTCGATCATGCCCGTGTCGTAGTAGGCGCCCCACATGCCGGGCGTGAGCGAGCATGCCCAAAAGCACAGGCTCACGGCCAGGTTGACCAGCAGCGCGAGGATAGAGATTTTGATGGATGCCTTGGCGCCAAAGCGCTTGCAGATCATGTCCTGGCACAAAAACGAAACCCAGCTCACTACAAAGCCGCAATCGAGTGCCAGATACGGCAGGCTGATGAGCTCTTTGTTGGCCAGCAGGTTCATCATGATGACGCTCACGAAAAACAGCGAAACCGTTGCCGCGGGAATGCTCCGCAACAGGACCTTATAGTCCTCCATGACCTTCTTGATCATTATGTACTCCTTTGGTTTTAGGTTTAACGAGCAGGATATCGGACCCGAACTGCTCGGACGCCCCGGTCTTGAGACGCCGGTGGGTATGATAGCCGCTCACACGGCATCAGGCAAGCAAACGGCGCGGCAGTCCCGCAGGGCCACCGCGCCGATGCGTTAAAAGGCCACGTTGCCAAACTCCGACAGGATAAGGTCGGGGTTATGGTCGGTTGCCCAATCCACGTTCCACGGGCTCGTGAACAGCAGCAGCTTGCCGCCGCGCATGTCCTCGACACGCAGCGTGTCGCGTGTGAGCGAAAGGCCCGGGATATCGATGGTATCGGGGTCGTTCTGGATCCAGCGGATGTCCGTATAGGGCAGCGGCTGGCGACGAACCTCAACACGGTACTCAGCCTTAAGGCGGCGCTCGAGCACCTCAAACTGCAGCACGCCGACCACGCCCACGATGACGCTCTCCATGCCGGCACCCAGCTCGCGGAAGATCTGGATGGCACCCTCCTGGGCAAGCTCCTCCATACCCTTGACGAACTGCTTGCGCTTGAGCGTATCGACCTGCGTAATGCGAGCGAACATCTCGGGGGCAAACGTCGGGATCTGCGGATACTGCACGTGGCGTTTGCCGGAGCACACGGTGTCGCCGATGCTAAAGATACCGGGGTCGAACAGGCCCACGATATCGCCCGCGTACGCCTCGTCCACGATGGCGCGGTCATCGGCCATCATCGACGTGCCCGTGGCAAGCTTGAGCTTGCGGTTGCCCTGCATATGGAAGGCATCCATGCCGCGCTCGAACTTGCCCGAGCAAATGCGCACAAAGGCGATGCGGTCACGGTGGTTCTTGTCCATGTTGGCCTGGATCTTAAACACAAAGCCGCTAAAGTCGTCGCGGCAGGGATCGACCGGCTCGCTGGTGAGCGTATCGGTATAGGCGCGCGGCGTCGGAGCCAGGCGCAGGAACTCCTTGAGGAAGGGCTCCACGCCAAAGTTGGTAAGCGCCGAGCCAAAGAACGCCGGGCTCAGCTTGCCGCAGGCCACGGCATCCAGGTCGAGCTCATCGCCAGCGCCATCGAGCAACTCGATGTCGTCCATCAGGTTCTTATGGTTCTCCTCGCCGATGAGCTCGTCCATGGAAGGATCGCCCAACTCGGCCTCGACCTCGGCGACCTTCTTGGTGGCGTTGGCGTGACCGTCGCCCTCAAAGGCAATGACGCGACGAGTCTGACGGTCGAACACGCCGCGGAAGTTGCGGCCGCTGCCGATCGGCCAGTTCATGGGATACGTATTGATGCCCAGGACGTTCTCGATCTCTTCCATGAGCTCAAACGGATCGCGAGCCTCGTGGTCGAGCTTGTTCACAAAGGTGAAGATGGGAATGTGGCGCAGCGTACAGACCTTAAAGAGCTTTTTGGTCTGGGCCTCGACGCCCTTGGCGCCGTCGATGACCATAACAGCAGCGTCGGCGGCCATAAGGGTACGGTAGGTATCCTCCGAGAAGTCCTGGTGGCCGGGGGTATCGAGGATGTTGACGCAGGCGCCGTTGTAGGTGAACTGCAGCACCGAGGAGGTAACGGAAATACCGCGCTCCTTCTCGATGTCCATCCAGTCCGAGACGGCATGCTTGGCCGAGCTCTTGCCCTTGACCGAGCCGGCAGTCTGGATGCTGCCGGTATAGAGCAGCAGCTTCTCGGTAAGTGTGGTCTTACCGGCGTCCGGGTGGCTGATGATCGCGAATGTGCGGCGCGACGAGATTTCATCCGACAGGCTTGCCATGCGGATCCTTTCTTGCATTGAGTGCATTACGTCGTTGTAACCGCACTATTGTAGCCGCGAAATCCCGCTCTAGGGCGCCTATCAGGACAAATTCATCAGTTGGGGCCTAGGGTAGCAGTCGATGGCGGCACTCCGCAGCAGTTCGTCTCAATCTGTAACATCTAGACGGTTTTTGAACCTCTACCTGTTACAGATTTAGACAAACAGGTGGACGTCCCAGAAAGATCTCGATCTGTAACATCTAGCCACTCAAAACGGGTCCATCTGTTACAGATTGAGATATAAGGATAGACGGGTGGCCAATGTCTCGATCTATAACATCTAGCAGCCAAAATCTTCTCCAGATGTTACAGATTGAGACAACCAGGTGGGGCCCGCCAGCAAAATCTCAATCTGTAACAGGTAGCCGTCCAAATCGGTTCCAGATGTTACAGATTGAGATGAATGAACGAGCGGACAATCCGTATTTACCTCTTGCGCAACTGTGCATAGTGTATATATACTGTGCTTACCGGTTATATACACGTGTAGCCCAACAGCTAAGGAGCCGCTGTGGACATCATCCTATCCAATTCGAGCGACAAACCCATCTACGAGCAGATAAGCTCGCAAGTCAAAGCTCAGATCTTATCGGGCGCACTCGCTGCGGGAGCCAAACTCCCCAGTATCCGTGCACTTGCGAGCGACCTAGGCGTGAGCGTCATCACCACCAAGCGCGCCTACGCCGACCTGGAGCAGCTCGGGTTTATCTGCACCGTGCAGGGCAAGGGCTGTTTTGTCGCCGAGGGCAACCAGGAGCTCTTGCGTGAAAACCAGCTCTGCCATATCGAAGAGCTGCTTGCGAAAGCGGCAAGCCAAGCCGAAGCCTTGGGCGTCACGCGCGACAAACTGCACGAGATGCTCGACCTGGTAGCCCCCGAAACCATGCAGTAGCCATCTGCAAGAAAGGCTATACCATGCAAAACCTTTTAGAACTCAAAGGCATCTCACGCCGTGTGAGCGACCGTTTTTCGCTGCGTGATGTCACGTTCGCTGTGGAGCCTGGCCAGATCGTCGGCTTTGTTGGTGCCAACGGTGCTGGCAAAACAACGACGATTCGAGCTGCTCTCGGGCTTATAAAGCTCGATGCCGGCGAGGTGCACTTGTTTGGGCAGCGCTGTGACGCCGACGCGCCCGATGAGTCGCAACGCCATCTACGCTCCCGCGTCGGTCTTGTCCTGGACACGTGCCCCTCCCCTCCACGCTCAAGGTGGGCCAGATCGAGACGCTCGTAGGCCCGGCGTACCCCATGTGGAATCGCGAAACGTTCGCCGGATTCATCGATCGATTTGGTCTCGATCCCAAGGCAAAGGTCAAGGACCTCTCCCGTGGCATGGGCATGAAGCTGCAGCTTGCCTGTGCGCTCAGCCACCAGGCCAAACTGCTCGTTTTGGACGAAGCCACCGCGGGCCTCGATCCCATGGCACGCGAGGAACTACTTGATGAGCTGCTTGCCTTTGTCGCCGACGGCCAGCGCAGCGTGCTGCTCTCGAGCCACATTACGTCCGACCTCGATCGCGCCGCCGACCGCGTCATCTGCATCGATAACGGCTCGATTGTGTTTGACCTGCCGCGCGAGGACATTACCGACCGCGCCGGCATCGCCCACTGCACCCAAGCACAGGCCGCCGAGCTTATGGCTTGCGTCGAAGGCGCCCGCGCCGCCCACCACGCCTACAGTGTGGACGTGCTCGTGCCCAACCGCCGCGAAACGCTCGAGGCCTTTCCCGAGATTCCCTGCGATCGGGCAACCATTGATGACTATCTGCGCCTCATGCTGAAAGGGGCTTCGAAATGAAACGCGCCTTTATGTCCGAGCTCGCCATCGTTCGCACGCTCACCCCGAGCATCGCGGGCGTCGGCCTGTTCATCTTCGTCGTGCTAACCCTTGCCAACGCGTCGGATGGCGATTCCGGCATGAGCGCCGGCGCCTGCGCGGTCAGCGCCATGTCGCCCATCATGGTCATGAGCTCGCTGGCCGGCTTCGACAATCAAAACGGATGGGAGCGTTATCGGGCAACGCTGCCTCTCACGCGCAAAGACATTATTTGCGCACGCTACCTGTGCATCGTTGTCTTCTCGGCCATCATGGCCTGCGCCGCCGTGCTTTTGAACATCATCGCCCTTCCGTTCTTCAACAGCGTGGGCGTGGCCTCGACAGGACAAACCATCTTTGAGATCGCAATTGCCTCGGCAGCATCGATGCTCATCTCCCTCATGATGGTGTTCTTGGCACAGCCGCTGTTCTTCCGATTTGGACACATGGAGGCACTGCGCCTATCCGTTGGCCTGTTTGCCCTGCTCTGGTGCCTTGCCATTGCCACGTTGAGCTCCTCCAACCCCATCAGCAACTGGCTCATGTCGATTGCCGGAGCGAATCCCGATCCTGCCGTCCTTGGCTGTCTGTGTGCAGGAATTGCCGTACTGGCGCTCGCACTATGCGCAATCAGCTGCACCGTCAGCACCAAGGTTTATCGAGTACGCGATCTGTAGCCACGCGTGTCTCAATCCACGAAGGACGCGATCGCCGCCCCTCCCCGTAAATCCGTGACAAATGGCATATCCCCAGCGTGAGCCACCGTACTACTTGCGCAGCGGCTTGGGCAGCGGAATACCGGCAGCGATGACGGCGGCGATGATCATACAAACGATGCCTTTGAGCGGGAAGCACATGAGCAACAAGCCCACGACCATGACGGGCTGACGCATAACGGCGCCCATCGTCGAGGCCGTGCAAACGGCGACGCAAAAGACCGGATCGGCGCCGGTGAGGATAGCAAGGCCATAGCCCAGGCTTACGCCCGAGAAGATAACCGGGAAGAAGTGGCCGCCGCGCCAACCAAGGTTGATGAGGGCGGGCGTCAGCATGGCCTTAACGAGACCGGTCACAATAAGCACGCCGGCGGGAATGGTCAGATAGGTTTCCATGAGCACGTCGGCCTGCGTCTCGCCGGCAAACATGGTGAAGGGCAGAGCCGTACCGCAGGCGGCAAGTACCAGACCGGCCAGCATGGCCTTAGCGATGGGGTGCTCCCCTATTGCGTGGGCAAGCACTTCGCTCGCGTGCTCAGAGACAAAGTACAGCCAGCCGCAGATTGTTCCGATCAGCGACAGAGGAATGAGCCAGGTAAGCTCCAGGTTGCCCACCTCGGCGGACTCGAACCTCGGCATACCCATGCCGCCGCCCACAAGCTGGCCAAGCAGCAGGTAGGTGCCCAGACCGCCGGCAATCGCAATGCCGTAGACCACGGTCTTTTGCGCCTTGGGCAGCTTGATGGTGACCTCGTCGGACACGGACTCATCGTCGGCGTCTTCGCCTTGGCCGTCGGCGCTACCAGCGAGCGGTGCCACAAAACCAAAGACGGGCGCGGTAAAGAGCGCCGTCAGGGCAGCCTGGGTGCCCAGCAGCGTAAGCTCCCTAAACTCGGCGCCAAAGCGACGCATGCGGTCGCCGACCCAGCTGCACAGACCAGCGATAACGCCGGTCAGGCCGGCCTCCGGTCCAATGCTTCCGCCAAACAGCAGCGGCAGCAATGCCGCGAGCGAAAGCTTGCCCAGGTTGTCGTACGGATAGCGCCCGTCTTGCTTAACCTTCGCCATCACCTGGTTGAGGTCATCGGTCTTGGTGCCTGTCATCTTTTCGTACAGACCGATTAACAGGCCGCCCAGCAGGCAGATAAAAAACGGGTACGGCAGAAAGCCAAACGGGCCGCTGGCAAGCTCGGGCGAAGCGACGCCCAGCGCGTGCGGAATCTCGGTCCATAGATAGTCGATACCGTGCTCCATCGCAAAAAAGAACAGCCAGACCGCAGCACCTGCGAGTGCACCGGTCACGGCAACGCTGACCAAAAACAGCGCGCGGTTTGTGGGTTTGGCAAGGTTATCCATCGGGTCCTCCCGCGGTTAAAGTCGACATAGATACGTTTTATTGTAGAGCGAGCGTTGCTCGAACGAGCCAACCATCTGCGCCGCAAACGGCACCATTGGGAGTCATGGTGGGGCAGGCTCAAGACTTATCCGTTGATAATCGAGGCAATCTCGCGCAAATCGTCGGCAAAGTAGATGCCGTGCTGGCGCCTCGGGCTCGAAAGCCCTTTATCAATCATGTGCCCGAGCAGCGCCTTGAGGTCGTTGTAGTAACCGTCCAGGTTATACAGGATGCACGGAGCACTCAGGTGTCCCAACGACACCGCGGACATGACCTCGGCAATCTCCTCGAGCGTGCCCGTACCGCCCGGAAATGCGATGAACGCATCGCCGAGCTCAATCATCTTGGCCTTGCGCTCCGCCATATCGCTCGTCACGATAAGGTCGTTGATACCGTCATGTTGAAACTCGGCCTCGATAAAAAAGCTCGGCTCAACACCCGTCACGTGTCCACCCGCCTCGATCACGCTATCGGCGAGCGCACCCATCAGCCCCGATTTGGACCCGCCGTATACCAGCGCGTGCCCGTTGGCGCCAATCCAGTTGCCCAGCTCCTGCACCGCGGGCAGAAACGCCGGATCATTGCCGGCACTGGCACCCAGATACACGGTGATATTCATATTTGGTCCCCCTTGTTGTGGCGCACGACGTTCGTCTTAGCGCTGGCGTCGACGATACTCGCGCACGCGACGCGAAAGATCGGCAAGCTCGTCGCGATCGAGCTCTTCCAAATGCTCCAGATCATCCATAAAGCGCGCCATGGTGTCCTTTTGACGCAGCTTGATAAGCGTATTGCAGTAGTTCACCGCCACGCCCGTGAGCATGGCGATGTAGAAGATGCTGATGACGCTCAGAATGACGGTAATGGCGCGGGCAACCGGTGTCTCGGCAGGAATGTCACCAAAGCCGATGGTCGAGACCGTCTCAAAGCTAAACCAGAGACCATCGCCAAACGTGAGGGTCGTGGGCTCGGACAGCCAGACAGCCGTTGAGCACAGCAGATAGAAGATAAGAAACAGGCCCGTGATGCGCGCAAAGCCAGCCTGGCGTAACACGTCGGCAAGCGTCCTGAGCTTTTTCATCGCGACCCCTTTTCTCAGATGCCCAATCACATTCGCTCGGTATTGTCCCACATCCGGCACTTGAGGACGTTCCTTTTAATATGAGCAGGACATTGTCAAGAGGCAAAATCGGGCCTGGCCCCAACGATATGGGGTCAGGCCCTCTCCCTATATCAGCCCGTCCGCGGCGACCTCGGCGTGTCTTACCGACGCTCGTCTTTGCAGTTTAATATCCGCCCGCGGCGATCTCTCGCTGGGCAATCCGTTGCTACGGCTGAGGCTTCTACGTCGAACCGACAGTCTGTGCACGCGTGTGGCGCCCTGGGCGCTCGCAGAAAAGGGACCTGAGGTTCGCCTCAACGGCTTCGGATCGAACCGCTTCCGGGGTGACTGGCTTATGTGCGGGGGACCGCCCCCCTACGCCTCCTCGGCCATGAGGCCGACCGCCCATACCCAGCAGGCGAGCTCGCGTGCCGTGGCCACGTTCGCCTTGTTGCCGTGGACCCCGCGCGCGAGCAGCGCCTCCCGCCTCTCGACCAGCCTCCGCACGCCCTTGGCGGCATGCCTCCGGGCGCCCCGGTCCGGGGCCTGGCCCTTGGCGAGGTCCTTCGGCCGCCCCGAGCACGTCAGGTAGTGCCACGCGGCCTCGACCAGCGTCTTCCTCAGGTGCTTGTTGCCGGCCTTGGTGATCGCGCCCCTGCGGTCGCTCTCCCCGCTGGAGTGCTCGGAGGGCGTCAGACCGACCCACGCCGCGAACGAGCGGGCATTCCTGAACCTCGAGAACTCGCCGGCCTCGAACACGAGGTCGGCGGCGGACGTGGATTGGCAACACCTATTTGGACGATTCCGGGAGGGACAGCCCCGCCTCCCTGA
>CABUQG010000013.1 GCA_902493535.1 uncultured Collinsella sp.
ACCGCAGGAAGCTTGGATACGCCTAGGCGCGGTCCAAGAAATCGTCCGCACCCCCATCCAGGAACTATTCCACCGCAACTTCGTTTTTGATGCCCCGCCCGGAAACTGCGCCCCAGTTTTGCCTTTCAAGGTGGGACGCAGTTTCCCATAGGGCCTCGACTGGGAAAGCGCGTCCCGTTTCGAGCGGGGATTCCGGGATGCATTTTCCGTAAGAGGCCTGTTTGGGAAACCATATCCCGTTTCGAGCCGGAATTCTGGGATGTAGTTTCCCCGAGAGGCCTCATCGGGAAACTATGGCCCTGAACTCTCCTGCCTGTCCCCATTGCGCCAATTTGCTGATTGAACATCGTTGCATGTTCGCGCTATCATGCATGGTTAAATTGGTTAGCCGTGGCAAACGGTTAGCCAAGGTAAACTAAATGCAACGCCCTGTGGGCGCTGGGGGAGGAACACGGACGTGAAGCTCGATACGCTCGAGATTGGAAAGGACGCCGTTGTCGCATCGGTGGCATCGGACGACCAGGCACTCCGACAACATATTTTGGACATGGGCCTAACGCCGGGCACCGAAGTCACCATGATGAAGTACGCCCCCATGGGCGACCCGCTCGAGATTCGCCTGCGTGGCTACGAGTTGACGCTGCGCAAGGACGATGCCGCGCGGATTGAGCTCGTGGGTGTTCACGACACCGATACGGGTCCGCGCGCTAACGCCGCAATCGGCACGACGGAGCACCCGGCGCTCGGCGAGGGGACGTATTCGCCCCGTGCGGCAAAAACGGCCGTGCCCGAGGGCGCGCCTCTGCATTTTGCCCTCGCCGGCAACCAAAACTGCGGTAAGACCACGCTGTTCAACCAGCTGACGGGCTCCAACCAGCACGTCGGCAACTTTCCCGGCGTGACGGTCGACCGCAAAGATGGCACCATCCGCAACCATCCCGAGGCGAGTGTTACCGACCTGCCAGGCATTTACTCCCTGTCGCCGTACACGGGCGAAGAGATCGTAAGCCGCCAGTTTATCCTGGATGAGCATCCCGACGCCATCATCGATATCATCGACGCCACCAACATCGAGCGTAACCTGTACCTAACGCTGCAGCTTATGGAGCTCGATCGCCCCATGGTCATCGCGCTCAACATGATGGACGAGGTGACGACCAACGGCGGCGCCATTGACGTCAACCTGCTCGAGAGTTTGTTGGGCGTGCCGGTTGTCCCCATTAGCGCTGCCCGCAACGAGGGTATCGGCGAGCTGGTGGATCATGCCTTGCACGTCGCGCGGTTCCGCGAACGTCCCGGCCGCTTGGACTTTTGCGCACCCGATGGTCCGGACGGCGGCGCGCTGCATCGCTGCATCCACGGCATCGCCAACCTTATCGAGGACCATGCCGCGACGGCGCACATTCCCGTGCGTTTCGCGGCGACCAAGCTGGTTGAGGGCGACGAGCTGGTAACCGAGGCGCTTCACCTGGACCGTAACGAGCTTGATGCCATCGAGCACATCATTACCCAGATGGAGGGCGAGGCCGGCACCGATCGCCTGTCCGCGCTGGCCGATATGCGCTTTAGCTTCATCGGCGACGTGTGTGGGCGCTGCGTCGTCAAGCCGCACGAGAGCCGCGAGCACGTGCGCTCCGTCAAGATCGACCGTATCCTGACAGGTCGCTACACGGCCATCCCGGCGTTCCTGGTGATCATGGGTCTCGTTTTTTGGCTGACGTTTGGCGTGATCGGCGCGGCGTTGCAGGGACTCATGGAGGACGGCATCGCTGCCATCATCGCCTCGGCCGATGCGGGCCTCAAGGCGTTCGGCACCAACGACGTGGTGCGCTCGCTGGCTGTCGACGGCGTGCTTACGGGTGTGGGCAGCGTGCTGACCTTCCTGCCGATTATCGTCGTGCTCTTCTTGTTCCTCTCCATTTTGGAAGACTCCGGCTACATGGCGCGCGTTGCCTTTGTCATGGATAAGGTACTTCGTCGCTTTGGCCTGTCGGGCCGCAGCTTTGTGCCCATGCTCGTCGGTTTTGGCTGCACCGTGCCGGCTATCATGTCGACCCGTACGCTCCCATCCGAGCACGACCGCAAGATGACGGTCATGCTCACGCCGTTCATGAGCTGCTCGGCCAAGTTGCCGGTCTACGGCCTGCTGTGCGGGGCGTTTTTCCCGCAGGCGACGGTCCCCGCCATGGTCTCGCTCTATTTGATTGGCATTGCGGTCGGTTGCATCGCGGCTTTGGTGCTCAACCGCACGGCATTTAAGGGCGACCCGGTGCCGTTTATCATGGAGCTTCCCAATTACCGTCTGCCGAGCGTCAAGACGACAGTGATGCTGGCATGGGATAAAGCCAAGGATTTTATTACCAAGGCCTTTACCATTATCTTTGCCGCTACCGTGGTCATCTGGTTCCTTCAGACGTTCGATATCCGCTTTAATGTGGTCGCCGGTCAGTCGCAGAGTCTGCTTGCGGGTCTCGGCAGCATCATCGCGCCGGCGCTGACGCCTCTTGGGTTTGGCGACTGGCGTGCATCCACGGCGCTCGTCACCGGACTTATCGCCAAGGAGAGTGTCATCTCGACCCTCACGGTACTTTTGGGCGCGACCTCGCCCGCGGCACTGTCGACCATGTTTTCGCCGTTTACTGCCTATGTGTTCCTGGTCTTTACGTTGCTGTACCCGCCGTGCGTGGCTGCGATCGGCGCCGTCAAGAGCGAGCTGGGCGCGCGCTACGCCGTTGCCGTATTCGCGTTTCAGGTGACGGTCGCCTGGATCGTAGCGTTTGTCGTGCATTCGGCGGGCATATTGCTGGGGTTGGCTTAGTTATTTATTGACGGTGCAACCTCTGTGTATCGAATTGTTTTCGGCCCCGCATCTGTTGCTGACGGATGCGGGGCCGTTGCTATATAATCGCCTCCGCTCAAAATGATTGGAGACGTTATATATGAGTCGGGCAAGGCAAGACGGCATCACGCTCAGGCAGTGGCTCCCGCTCGTCGGGCTCACCTGCTGTGCGTTCGTGTTCAACACGTCGGAGTTTATGCCCATCGGCCTTTTGACTGATATCGCCGCGTCGTTCTCGCTCACCGAGGCCCAGGCGGGCATCATGATCTCGGTCTATGCCTGGGGCGTCATGCTGCTGTCGTTGCCGCTCATGGTGTTTGCCTCGCGCTTTGAGTTCAAGCGGATGCTGCTGGGCGTGCTGGCCGTGTTTTCGTTGGGCCAGTTTCTGTCCGCTGTGGCGCCGACTTATCCCATCCTGGTCTGCGCGCGCCTGGTGGTCGCTTGCGCGCACGCCGTGTTCTGGTCGGTCGCTTCGATCATGGCGTCGCGCCTGGTTGACACGCGCCATGGGGCGCTCGCCATCAGCATGATCGCCACGGGCTCTTCCATCGCACAGATCTTCGGCCTGCCGCTCGGCCGTGCCATTGGCCTGGCCGTGGGCTGGCGTATGACGTTTGCTGTGGTCGGAGCGCTGTCTGCTGTCGCGGTCGTCTACCAGGCCACGGTGTTTCCTGCCATGCCAGCGGGCGAGCGTTTTACGCTCAAGCAGCTGCCGGAGCTGCTCAAGAACCCGTTTCTGATTGCGCTTTATGCGGTCACGGTATTCATGGCAACTGGCTATTACGCGGGCTATAGCTATATCGAGCCTTTTCTGGCTCAGGTCGCGCATGTCGACGCAAGCGCTATCACCATGACGCTGACGGCGTTCGGCTGCTCTGGTCTGCTCGGAAGCTGGCTGTTCGGCCGGCTGTTCGATGGGCACCGGTTCCCGTTTCTCGCGATTACGCTCTCCGGCGTGCCGGTGGCCCTGCTGCTCATGGGCCCGGCCGCATCGTCGCTCGCTGCGGTTCTCGCTGTTTGCGCGCTGTGGGGCTGCTGCGCCACGGCCTTTAACGTGGCGTTTCAGGCCGAGCTCATCAAGCACACGCCGGCGGACTCGTCGGCCGTCGCCATGTCGATCTTCTCGGGCCTGTTCAATCTGGGCATTGGCACGGGTACCGCGATCGGCGGAGCCGTGGTTTCGGGCCCAGGTATTGCCTGGATCGGCTTCGTGGGTGGCGCAATCGCCGCCGTGGGCGTCATCCTCGCCATCACGGTAATGTTCCCGGCCATACGCCGCGCAAAGCCCGTTGCCTAATCACGTCCCCTCATCAGTTGCGGTGGAATAGTTCCTGTTTAAGGCCTCTGAAGGCCCAAGCAGGAACTATTCCACCGCAACTTATTTTGGAGAAGAGGATACAAGCCGGGCATACAATGGATGTCGTTGTGTTGAGCTTACCGGGAGGTTGCTATGTGGGCATACGAGACGACGTTCTATCAGATCTATCCGCTGGGCTTTTGCGGAGCTCCGCGCGAAAACGCCGCACCCGTTGCCGAGGATGAGCTCGCCCAGGCTGCCAACGCCGCGCCCAACCCCGATGCGCC
Source organism: uncultured Collinsella sp. (assembly GCA_902493535.1). Classification (GTDB taxonomy): domain Bacteria; phylum Actinomycetota; class Coriobacteriia; order Coriobacteriales; family Coriobacteriaceae; genus Collinsella. The sequence goes on from CABUQG010000013.1 coordinate 4,424, forward strand.
CATCATGAAAATCGCCCAATGGGCCGACTACCTGCAAAAACTCGGTATTGGCGCCGTGCTCATCAACCCGCCGCTCGAGTCCGATAGCCACGGCTACGATACGCGCAGCCTGCGCCACATCGACCGCCGCCTGGGTGGGGACGCCGACTTTGCCGCCGTATGCGACACACTGCATGCCCACGGCATCCGCGTGGTACTCGACGCCGTCTTCAACCACGTCGGTCGCGGCTTTTGGGCCTTCCGCGATGTTCAGGAGCGTAAGTGGGACTCGCCCTACAAGGACTGGTTCCACATCAGCTTTGATGGCGACTCCTGCTACGGCGACGGCTTTTGGTACGAGGGTTGGGAAGGCCATTTTGAGCTCGTGAAGCTCAACTTGCAAAACCCTGCCGTGGTCGATTACCTGCTCGAGTCCGTGCGCCGCTGGGCCGAGGTCTTTGGCGTCGACGGCCTGCGTCTGGACGTCGCCTATATGCTCGACCGCGACTTTATGCGCCGTCTGCATACTTTTACCCGTGAGCTCAAGCCCGACTTTGTGCTGATCGGCGAGACGCTCCACGGCGACTACAACCAGATCGTCAACGACGAGATGCTCGACTCCTGCACCAACTACGAGTGCTACAAGGGCCTGTACTCCAGCTTTAACTCGGTCAACATGTTCGAGATTGCCCACTCGCTGCATCGCCAGTTTGGCGGTGACCCGTGGTGCATTTATCGCGGCAAGCATCTGCTGTCGTTTGTCGACAACCACGATGTGCCGCGCCTGGCGAGCATCCTGACGGACAAGTCCTGCCTACGCCCCGCCTACGGCATGCTCTTTGGTATGCCGGGTATCCCATGCGTCTACTATGGCAGCGAGTGGGGGATTGCCGGCGAAAAGGGCGGCCCCGATGGCGATTGGGCGCTGCGTCCTGCGCTCGATGAGCCTGCGCCCAACGAGCTGACGGTATTTGTCAAGCGGCTCGCGCACCTGCGCTCGGCAAACGACGCGGCGGCCCGTGCCCTCAACTACGGTGCCTATCGCAATGTGGTGATCCAGAACAAGCAGCTGCTGTTCGAGCGCGCCTGCGATGACGCGACGGTGCTCGTGGCGGTCAATGCCGTGAACGAGCCCTATACCTTTGGAGCCGGCGAACTCAACGGCTCATTCGTCGACCTGCTTGCCGACGATGCGCCCACGGTCGAGCTGTCGGGCTCACTTGAACTTGCGCCCTATGAGGTGCGTTATCTGCTGAGGGCCTAGCTCGTGGCTGCGCCGGACGAGGGCTATCAGCATATTGAGCATGGGTTTGAGCCCGTGTTTGACGAGCGCTCGCGCGTTTTGGTGTTGGGGTCGTTTCCCTCGGTGCTCTCGCGTGCCAATGCCTTCTACTATGGCAATCCGCAGAACCGCTTTTGGCGCGTGATGGCCGCGTGCCTCGGTGCGCCCGTGCCGCCCAACGAGGGCGATCCTTTGGCAAGCGGTGAGCCCGCGACGCTCGATGCCTCGATTGCCGCCAAGCGCTCCATGCTGCTCAACGACGGCGTGGCCCTGTGGGATGTAATCGAGAGCTGCGACATTAAGGGCTCAAGCGACGCCAGCATCAAAAACGTCGTTCCGGCGCATGTCGAGCGCATTACCAGCACAGCTCCTATCGAGGTCGTTGTCTGTAACGGCGGCACGGCAGGACGACTCTACAAGCGCTACCTGCAAGAACGCACCGGGCTGCCGGCCATCGTTCTGCCGTCGACAAGTCCCGCCAATGCGGCATGGCGCCTGGAACGCCTTATCGAGCGCTGGCGCGAGGCAGCTGACTGGACCGCTCTCTAATTTAGATACTTGATTGAGCATGGGTGCCGAGGCGTTTCATGATGGCATGCCAGATCGGTGCGGGCAGCGCGGGCTTGACGCGCACCATGCCGTCGGCATCGACGCTACCGGCATTGCCACCGCCAAGCAGCTGCGCATGCTCAATGGAGCAGCCCATGCGCACGGCGCCCACAAGCTTATCCATCGCTTCCGAAAATGGCCGACGCAAGAGGCCCATACGCGGGGAGTGGCGAAGTGCTGCGATGCCGCTGCCGGAACAGATGACAACGCCGTCGCACCATGGCAGGTCACGTAGAAGACATGCCCGATACAGGCGGTCGAGAACTTCGTCCGCCTGCTTGTTGTTTTTGGACGCGGCCTGGACGACGACATAGATGCGTGTCTCTGTGTTTCCAAAGCGATCGAGTATCTCCTCGACAGCGATCATAGCCTCATCATCACATGCATCATCAACAGCGAGCACCATGCCATCGACTGCGCCGGCATCATCCGCCTCCAAGTCAACCGGGCGGGGGAGCGCGGTGCCGGAAAGCCGGGCATAGGCGGCGATGGCATCCTGCAGGTCCCAAAGCAAAAACTCAAGATCGGCGCTATTGGGAATGCTGATATACGCAATGGTTTGCAGTGTTTTTGGTACATCGCAGCGCGCGATCGTCTCCATGCCGCCTCCTTTCCGGTTGGTTTCCGTTTAGGTTACACCGTCTGGCGGCGCCTCGCCGCGCTATCCTAGTGCAACCCTTACGAAAGGAACGCCATGCGCCTGCCCATGAATACCTCGCTTGCCACGCTCAAGCCCTCCGGCATCCGCCGAATCAACGCGCTCGCTGCTCAGCATCCGGGATGCATTGCGCTTGCGCTCGACGAGCCCGATTTTCCCACGCCCGATGTGATTAGCGCCGAGGTGACTGCCGCACTGGACCGCGGTGACACGCACTATCCGCCCAACAACGGTCGCCCCGCCCTGCGTGAGGCGTTGTCTGCCTACATGGGGGACGCGGGCCTTACGTTTTCGGCCGACGAGGTCATCTTGACCGACGGCGCAACCGAGGCCCTGTCGGCAACATTCATGGCTATGCTCAACCCCGGCGACGAGGTCATCATCCCCACGCCGGCCTTTGGCCTGTACGAGAGCATCGTCGTGGCCAACCACGCCAATGCGGTCTATTTGGATACGGAGCCTGCGCAATTCCAGATTGATGAGGAGGCGCTTCGTGCCTGCGTGACGCCGGCGACCAAGGCCATCGTCATCTGCACGCCCAACAATCCTACGGGCTGCATCCTCGACGCGGCGTCGCTCGACGCCGTGGCACACGTGGCGGAGCAGGCGGGCATCTACGTGGTCTGCGACGACGTATATAGCCGCCTGGTCTACGTGGACGGCTACGAGCGATTTGCCCAGCGCCACCCGGAGCTACGCGAGCAGACGGTGGTCATCGAGAGCTTCTCCAAGCCCTGGGCCATGACCGGCTGGCGCTTAGGTTGGCTCGCAGCCGCAGCCCCCGTCATCGCCGAGATCGCAAAGGCCCACCAATACTTAGTATCGAGCGCCGTCTCCTTTGAGATGGACGCCGCGGCCCGAGCCCTGACCGTCGACCCAACCCCCATGCTCAAAGTCTACCGAGCCCGCCGCGAACGCGTGCTCGCAGCCTTAAACGCTATGGGCCTCGACGTCGTAGAACCTGCGGGAGCCTTCTACGCCTTCCCCAGCATCAAACAGTACGGCCTAACAAGCGAGGACTTCTGCATCAAAGCCATCAAAGAGACAAACGTAGCCCTAGTCCCGGGAGACTGCTTCGGAACCGAAGGCCACATCCGCTTAAGCTACTGCGTCTCCGACAAAAATCTGGACGAAGGTCTCCACCGCCTGTCAACCTTCGTTTCAACCTTATAGCCCAACGGGACGCAACACATCAGCCCACCGACCCAAGCATTATGAGTGGGGGCGTCAGCCAACGAAAACCCGGTCTGCCCCAAAGTCACCGCAGGCCGCGCCGCCGAAGGCCGGGCGCAAGGTTTTCGTAGATTCCGCACGAGCCGGAAAGCACTTAATGTGCTTTCCGAGCGAGCCCAGGACCTGACCGAGCGAAAACCTTGCGCCCGGCCTTCGGCGGCGCGGCCGGATGGTGGAATTGTGTGCAGCCAGGTTTTCCGTTGACCGACGCCGGGGTCCCCGCCATAATACTTTCGGTTCACGCACGAATCCGCTGCCAGAGACAGCCGGCGCAAACGGGCATCGCCCGCGAGCTTAATGGGATATCCCGCCAGCCGAGGTGGTCGAGTAGATATGTCTTCTCGCCCCCGTCGCTCATGCAGCGCGGGGGCTTTCTTTTTGGACATGCCCCCGTCACGTCCTTGTGGCGGACCGTGCCCGGAAAGAATTCGAGGAGGTGTAATTCATGCCCCAGCAGTACAAAATCGACAAGGTTGCAGAGATCGAGTCCCGTATCGCCGAGAACGCCGGTCTGTTCGTCGTCAACTACAACGGTCTGACGGTTAAGCAGGCTCAGGAGCTGCGTCATCAGCTTCGCGAGTGCGGCGCCGAGATGAAGGTCTACAAGAACAACCTGGTCAAGATCGCTCTCAAGAACCAGGAGCAGCCCGAGCTCGACGAGATCCTCGCCGGCCCCGTCGCTTATGTGTTCTACGAGACCGAGCCGGTCGAGGCCGCTAAGACCCTTAAGGACTTCTCTGCTAAGTCCAAGGGCGTCCTTGAGATCAAGGGCGGTATCTCCGACGGCAAGGCCGTTTCCGCTGATGATGTTAAGGCTATCGCCGAGCTGCCCACCAAGGATCAGCTTCTCGGTCAGATCGCCGGTCTCATCTCCGGTTTCGCTCGCGACATCGCTGTCTGCGTCAACGGCGTTTCCTCTGGTCTCGCTCGTTCGATCCAGCAGGTCTCCGAGCAGAAGGCAGCCTAGTCGCTGTTTTCACCCGCGGCGGCAACGCCGCACCCCTGACGCATTCGCGTCGTGTTTTAACTGATCTCCGTGCATCTGCACGGAAACCGAAAGGACTTAGAAATGGCTAAGCTTACCACCGATGAGATCATCGATGCTCTTAAGGAAATGACCCTTCTCGAGGCTTCCGAGCTCGTTAAGGCTATCGAGGACACCTTCGGCGTTTCCGCCGCTGCTCCTGCCGCCGTTGTCGCCGCTCCCGCTGCTGGCGCTGCTGAGGCCGAGGAGAAGACCGAGTTTGACGTCGTGCTCGAGGGCTTCGGCGACAACAAGATCCAGGTCATCAAGGCCGTCCGTGAGCTCACCAACCTTGGCCTGAAGGAGGCCAAGGAGGTCGTCGAGGGCGCTCCCAAGGCTGTTCTCGAGGGTGCCAAGAAGGAGGACGCCGAGGCTGCCAAGGAGAAGCTCGAGGCTGCTGGCGCTGCTGTCACCCTCAAGTAATCAGGCTTTCTCGCCAGATTTCTTTGCAGACGGGGTTCGCATTGCGAGCCCCGTCTTTTTTGTTTTGGCCCCTCATTCCCATTGCTCGGCACGCAGAACACCGCTGTCTTCGCCGTGCCAATCCCGTTACCGCTGGGGCGTAAAATTGCATCATTCGAGCAATAATTTGCGTTGACCTGCTGAAGAATTGCGTTTGCCTTACGGCGACGTATGTCTCCGGCGGTAAGATACTTCAGTATCGCAATTTGGTCTGCGGCCGCCGTGCCGCACGCACAGGGCGCATCCTGCGCCTGCGAAAGGATCCTTGAATAACATGAAGGCAATCATCCCCGCCGCCGGTCTTGGCACGCGTTTTCTGCCTGGCACCAAGTGCACGCCCAAAGAGATGCTGCCGGTGCTCGACAAACCGGTCATCCAGTACGTCGTTGAGGAGGCGCTCGACCCCGATGAGGTCGACGATGCTATTATCGTCACCTCTCCTGGCAAGCCCGAGTTGCTGAGCTACTTCCAGCCCGATCGCTCGCTCGAGAACCTGCTTCGCGAGCGTGGCAAGGATGCTTATGCCGACGCCGTCGCCCATGCTGGTGGTATGCCGGTCGACTTCCGTTATCAGTACGAGCCCAAGGGCCTTGGCCACGCCATTCGCTCTGCCGCCGACGCTGTGGCAGGGGAGAACTTCCTGGTTCTTCTGGGCGACTACGTTGTGCCCAACCGCGACATCTGTGACAAGATGCTTGCCGTCTCCAAGGAGCACGGTGGCGCTTCTGTTATCGCCGTTGCCGCGTGCGCTCCCGAGGAAGTCAGCCGCTATGGCGTTATCGCCGGCGATCGCGTGGGCGCTCTCGAGGGCTTCGAGAATGCCGCCGACGACGAGCCCGGTGCCGTTTGGCGCATCGGCGGCCTGGTCGAGAAGCCCGCTCCCGAGGCGGCTCCGTCCAACCTGTACATCGTCGGTCGCTACCTGCTGAGCCCGTTGGTCATGGACCTGCTGGCCGATCAGCAGGCCGGTAAGGGCGGCGAGATCCAGCTGACCGACGCCATGGCCCGCTCGCTCGACCGCGAGGCCATGTACGCCGTCGTCATCGACCCGCTGTCGGGCTACGATACCGGTACCCCGTCTGGCTGGATGGCCACCAACGCCCTCATGGCTGCAAGCGATCCTCGCTTTGCCGGCGCCTTCTGGGATGCCATCGACGAGCGCGGCGGTTTGATGCGTAAGTAAGCCTTCGGGCATCGACATTTACGGGTGCGGACTTCGGTTCGCGCCCGTTTTTTTATAAGAGCTGCGATTGCTAACCCTCTGTTCACAGAAAATATATGAACAGGTGTTCGATGCACATCCATCTACCTGCATGTTTTCTGTCGAAAAACTTTGCTACTCCAAAAACTCAATCACGTCAAGGCTTTTCTTGCTCAACGGTCGGTACCTGATAAACTATTAGGTTGCGATAACTGGCGAAGCTATGCCTCGCCAATCCACCGAGCATTTCCGTGAAGGAGGAAAAACCTGGTGACCTACGCATACACTGCCACTGAGCGCAAGCGCGTCAGCTTCGGGAAAATCCCGGAGGCCATGGAGCTCCCCAACCTTATCTCTGTTCAAAGGGAATCCTTTGAGCGTTTTAAGGACGAGGGCCTTCGTGAGGCGTTCAAGGAATCCAGCCCCATCCAGAGCCAGAACCATGTTCTCGAGGTTACCTTCGGCGAGCATCAGTTTGGCGATCCCGCGCACACCGTCGAGGAGTGCCGCGAGAAGGACATGACCTATCAGGCTCCGCTTCTGACCGACGTCCGTCTCACTAACAAGGAGACCGGTGAGATCAAGGAGCAGCTCGTCTTTATGGGCGACTTCCCCATGATGACCGATCAGGGCACTTTTATCATCAACGGTACCGAGCGTATCGTCGTCTCCCAGCTCGTCCGTTCCCCGGGCGTGTACTACAGCTCCGAGATGGATTCGGGCAAGCAGATCTACAAGGCTCAGATCATCCCGTCCCGCGGTGCCTGGCTCGAGTTTGAGGTCGACAAGCGCGACCAGCTCATGGTCTCCATCGACCGTAAGCGCAAGCAGAGCGCCACGATGTTCCTGCGCGCCCTTGGCATCGCCGTCACCAACGACGATATCATCGAGCTGCTCGGCAACTCCGATGTGATCAAGCGCACCCTCGAGCGCGATACCGCCCTTACCCGCGAGGATGCTCTTATCGAGATCTACCGTCGCCTGCGCCCGGGCGAGCCTCCCACCGTGGATGCTTCCCGCAGCCTGCTCGAGGGCCTGCTCTTCAACCCGCAGCGCTACGATCTGGCCCGCGTCGGTCGCTACAAGGTCAACAAGAAGCTCAACCTCACCACCGAGGAAGAGGTCACGGTGCTCACCGACGAGGATATCGTCGCTACGCTGCGCTACCTGCTGTCCCTCGCTGCTGGCGAGCAGGGCTTCAAGGTCGACGACATCGACCACTTTGGCAACCGCCGCATTCGCACCGTCGGCGAGCTCGTCGCCAACCAGTTCCGTATCGGTATGAGCCGTATGGAGCGCGTCGTCCGTGAGCGCATGAGCTCCCAGGACATCGACGAGATCACCCCGCAGTCGCTCATCAACATCCGTCCGATCGTGGCCTCTATCAAGGAGTTCTTCGGTTCCTCGCAGCTCTCGCAGTTCATGGACCAGGCAAACCCCCTGACCGGTCTGACCCACAAGCGCCGTCTGTCCGCACTCGGCCCCGGCGGTCTTGCCGGCCACAAGTCGGGCTCCAGCCGCCGCACCAACGTGCCGACGGCCGTCCGCGACGTTCACAACTCGCACTACAGCCGCATGTGCCCGATCGAGACCCCCGAAGGCCCCAACATCGGCCTGATCGGCTCGCTCGCCCTCTACGCCCGCGTCAACGAGTATGGCTTCATCGAGGCCCCGTTCCGTCGTGTCGAGAACGGCGTTGCCACCGATCAGATCGACTGGATGACCGCTGACGAGGAAGAGAAGCACGTCATCGCGCCGGCCAACACGCCGCTCGATCCCAAGACCAACGAGTTCATCACGACCGATGCCGAGGGCAAGATCGTCCGTCCGCATACCGTGATCGCCCGTACCCGCGACTTCGACGGCTCCTTCGGCGCTCCCGCCGACGTGCCTGTCGAGGACGTCGACTACATGGACGTCTCGCCGCGTCAGATGCTCTCCGTCGCAGCCACGCTGATTCCGTTCCTCGAGCACGACGACGCCAAGCGTACGCTCATGGGCGCCAACATGCAGCGTCAGGCCGTGCCGCTGGTTCACCCCGCCGCTCCCTATGTCGGTACCGGCATGGAGCGTCGCGCCGCCCTGGACTCTGGCGAGGTTACCCTGGCTAAGAACGCCGGCGAAGTCATCTATGCCGACGCCTCCAAGATTATCGTCAAGCACGCCGGCGGCATGGACGAGTATCACCTGGCCAAGTACCAGCGCTCCAACCAGTCCACCTGCATTAACCACCGTCCGCTCGTGCGCGTCGGTGACACCGTTGAGCAGGGCGAGCCTCTGGCCGACGGTCCTTCGACCGATCATGGCGAGCTCGCACTGGGCCAGAACCTCACCGTGGCATACATGCCGTGGGAAGGCTTCAACTACGAGGACGGTATCGTCGTGTCCGAGCGCCTGGTGGCCGAGGACCTGCTGACGACCATCAATATCACCCGTCACGAGATCGACGCCCGCGACACCAAGCTCGGCCCCGAGGAGATCACTCGCGAGATCCCGAACCTCTCCGAGGACATGCTTGCCAACCTCGACGAGGACGGCATCATCCGCATCGGCGCCGAGGTCGGCCCTGGCGACATCCTGGTCGGCAAGGTCACGCCTAAGGGCGAGAGCGCTCTGACCGCCGAGGAGCGCCTGCTGCGCGCCATCTTCGGTGCCAAGGCTCACGATGTTCGCGACACCTCCCTTAAGATGCCTCACGGCGCTTATGGCCGCGTCATCGACGTCGTCCGCTTTAGCCGCGAGAACGGCGACGACCTGGCCCCCGGCGTCAACGAGCAGGTGCGCGTCTACGTCGCCCAGCGTCGTAAGATCCAGCAGGGCGATAAGATCGCCGGTCGCCACGGCAACAAGGGCGTTATCTGTAACGTTCTGCCGGTCGAGGACATGCCCTACATGGCTGACGGTACCCCGATCGACGTTATCCTCAACCCGCTGGGCGTTCCTTCGCGTATGAACGTCGGTCAGCTGCTCGAGTGCCACCTTGGCTGGGCTGCTGCCTGCGGTTGGGATACCGAGGATGCCGACTCCGACAAGTATGTCCCCGGTCCGTTCTTCGTCTCGACGCCCGTCTTCGACGGCGCCAAGGAGGACGAGATCGCCGAGGTCATCCGTCGCGCCAACAAGAACATGCTCAACAAGGCCACCGCTGCCTTTGGCGATCACATGCGCCCCGAGTTTGTCACCCAGCTTGACGAGCGCGGCAAGACCCGCCTGTTCGACGGCCGCACCGGCGAGGAGTTCCGCGAGCCCATTACCGTGGGTACGTCCTACATCCTCAAGCTCGGCCACATGGTCGACGACAAGATCCACGCCCGTTCGACCGGCCCTTACAGCCTGGTTACCCAGCAACCGCTGGGCGGCAAGGCTCAGTTCGGCGGCCAGCGCTTCGGCGAGATGGAAGTTTGGGCACTGTACGCATACGGTGCTGCCAACGTCCTGCAGGAGATCCTGACCGTCAAGTCCGACGATACCGTGGGCCGCGTCAAGACCTACGAGTCCATCGTCAAGGGCGAGAACGTCCCGGTTCCGGGTATCCCCGAGTCCTTCAAGGTTCTCGTCAAGGAGATCCGTTCCCTCGCACTGGACATCGAGCCCATGCACGATGCCGACGAGGACGCCTCCGCCCCTGTGACCGCCGAGGAGACCTCTGCTCTCGACGACCTGGCTGCGCTCGCCGGCGTTGACACCGACGTCGAGGCCCAGGATGCCGAGACCGCCGAGGCACCCGAGGCTGTCGCCGCCACGACCACTGATAAGGAGTAGTTGACTGTGGCAGATTTCGAAGCTACTGATTTTGACTCGGTAAGGATCTCCCTTGCCTCCGCCGACCAGATCCGTTCCTGGTCGCACGGTGAGGTCAAGAAGCCGGAGACCATCAATTACCGTACCCTCAAGCCCGAGAAGGACGGCCTGTTCTGCGAGAAGATCTTCGGTCCCGCCAAGGACTGGGAGTGCTCCTGCGGCAAGTACAAGGGCATCCGCTTTAAGGGCATCGTCTGCGAGCGCTGCGGCGTCGAGGTCACCTCGGCCAAGGTTCGTCGCGAGCGCATGGGTCACATCGAGCTCGCCGCTCCCGTGTCCCACATCTGGTACTTCAAGAGCCCCACGAGCTTCCCGATGAGCCGTATGCTCGACATCAAGTCCAAGGACCTCGAGAAGGTTCTGTACTTTGCCAGCTACATCATCACCGAGGTCGACTACGAGGCTCGCGAGGCCGACGCTGACGACCTGCGCGAGGAGCTCGCCGCCGATCTGGAAGAGATCGATGCCGAGTGCGCCCGCCAGATCGAGTCCCTCAAGGAGCAGGGCAACCCCGAGAACTTTGACGAGTTCTCCGACGAGGAGCCGCTGACCCCCGAGGAGATCGCCTCTGGCATCGTCGACATCGAGGAAGAGTGCAAGGACGAGAAGCGGCTCCGCACGGACGCCTTCAACGCCTTCATGAAGCTCACCGAGCGCGACCTCATCTCCGATGAGCCGCTGTTCCGCGAGATGACCCGTTACTACTCCATGTACTTCAAGGGTGGTATGGGTGCCGAGGCCGTCCGCGACCTGCTCGCTGCCATCGACCTCCCCTCCGAGGCCGAGAAGCTCAAGGCCATCATCGCCGACGAGGACTCCCAGAAGCAGAAGCGCGAGAAGGCCGTTAAGCGCCTCGAGGTCGTTGACGCCTTCCTGAAGGGCGGCAACAGCCCCGCGAACATGATCCTGGATGTCATTCCGGTCATTCCGCCCGATCTGCGCCCGATGGTCCAGCTCGACGGCGGCCGCTTCGCCGCGTCCGACCTCAACGACCTGTATCGTCGCGTGATCAACCGTAACAACCGACTCAAGCGCCTGCTCGACCTGGACGCCCCTGCGATCATCGTGAACAACGAGAAGCGCATGCTCCAGGAGTCCGTGGACGCCCTGTTCGACAACGGCCGTCGTGGTCGCCCGGTCTCTGGCCGTGGCGGTCGCCCGCTCAAGTCGCTCGCCGAGGCCCTCAAGGGCAAGCAGGGTCGTTTCCGTCAGAACCTGCTGGGCAAGCGTGTCGACTACTCCGGCCGTTCGGTAATCGTTACCGACCCCAAGCTGCTGTTGCACCAGTGCGGTCTGCCCAAGACCATGGCACTGGAGCTCTTCAAGCCCTTTGTCATGAAGCGCCTGGTCGAGCTCGGCAAGGTCGAGAACATCAAGGGCGCCAAGCGCGCTATCGACCGCGGTGCCACCTTTGTGTGGGATATCCTCGAAGAGGTCATCGACGGTCGCGTCGTGCTGCTCAACCGTGCACCGACCCTGCACCGTCTGTCCATCCAGGCCTTTGAGCCGGTGCTGGTCGAGGGCAAGGCTATCCACCTGCACCCGCTGGTCTGCTCGCCCTTCAACGCCGACTTCGACGGCGACCAGATGTCTGTCCACGTGCCGCTGTCCAGCCAGGCTCAGGCCGAGGCTCGCGTGCTCATGCTCTCTGCGAACAACCTGCGCTCGCCGGCATCCGGCAAGCCGGTTAACATCCCTTCGCAGGACATGATCATCGGTGTGTACTACCTCACCCAGGTCCGCGACGGCCTGCCCGGCGAGAACCACGTGTTCGCCAGCTTCGACGACGCGCTGCACGCCTATGACTGCCGCTCCGAGGTCGACATGCAGGCCAAGATCCAGGTTCGCGTGTCCGCCGAGAACGCCAACGTCATCAACGAGGACGGCACCCGTATCTTCCGCGTCAAGAACGGCAAGAACGAGTTCGTCGACTACGACGTCACCGGTAACAAGACCGCGCGCTTCGAGACCTCTATCGGCCGCATCATCTTCAACCGCCAGTGCCTGCCCGAAGACTACGAGTTCATGAACTACAAGATGGTCAAGGGCGACGTGGCCAAGCTGGTTGCCGACTGCTGCGATCGTTACCCCGAGGCCAAGGTCGGCCCGATCCTCGACGCCATCAAGTACTCCGGCTTCCACTACGCTACCCGCGCCGGCCTCACCATCTCGGTGTGGGACGCTCTCATCCCTGCCGAGAAGCAGGAGCTGCTCGATCGCGCCCAGGCCAACGTCGACCAGATCAACGAGTACTTCGAGGAGGGCTTCATCAACGAGACGGAGCGCCACATCGAAGTCGTTAACGAGTGGACCGCTTGTACCGACAAGGTCGCAGCGCTCATGCTCGACTTGTTCGACGAGGAGAACCCGCTCTACATGATGGCCGACTCCGGCGCTCGTGGTTCTAAGACCCAGCTGCGTCAGCTCGGCGGCATGCGTGGCCTGATGGCAGACATGTCCGGCGAGACGATCGACCTTCCCATTAAGGCGAACTTCCGCGAGGGCCTGCTGCCGCTCGAGTACTTCATTTCGACCTACGGCGCCCGTAAGGGCCTGGTCGATACCGCATCCCACACCTCGGACTCTGGTTACCTGACCCGTCGTCTGGTCGACGTGGCCCAGGACGTCATCGTCCGCGAGGAGGACTGCGGTACGCACGAGGGCGTCACCTACAACCTCATCATCCCCGGCACCACCGACCTCAACACCGACCTCGTCGGCCGTTGCTTCATTGAGGACGTCGTGGCTCCCGATGGCACCGTGCTCTTTGAGCAGGACGGCTACATCGAGAAGGTCGCCGACATCCAGAAGATGGTCGATGCGGGCCTCAAGAAGGTCAAGCTTCGCGCGCTGCTCACCTGCCGCTCCAAGTACGGCGTGTGCCAGAAGTGCTATGGCTGGGATCTTTCCACCCGTCGTCCGGTCGCCATCGGTACCGCGGTCGGCATTATTGCCGCCCAGTCCATCGGCGAGCCCGGTACGCAGCTTACGATGCGTACCATTCACTCCGGCGGCGTCGCTGGCGTCGACGATATTACGCAGGGTCTGCCTACGGTCAGCCGTATGTTCGATATCGTCGGCAACGTCAACGAGAAGATCCTGGGTCGCGAGGCCGAGCTGGCTCCGTACTCCGGTCACCTCTCGATTAAGCCCGAGAAGTCCGAGTACGTGCTGACGCTCACCGACTCCGAGGACCACACCCGTGTTCTCGACGAGCGTCGCGTCCCCGCTTCGGTGCGCTTTATGCCCGAGATCGAGGACGGCTGCGAGGTTCGCGCCGGCGACCAGATCACCAAGGGCTTCGTCAACTTCCGCAACCTGCGCAAGCTGACCGACATCGAGTCGACGATGCACACCTTCGTCGAGAGCGTCAAGGACGTCTACACCAGCCAGGGCGTCGACCTGAACGACAAGCACATCGAGGTGCTCGCACGTCAGATGCTGCGTCGCGTTCAGATCACCAACCCCGGTGACTCCAAGTACCTGCTTGGTCAGTACGTCGACCGCTACGAGTTTGCTGACGAGGTCGAGCGCGTTGCCCGTCTGGGCGGTCAGGCTCCCGTGGCCGAGCCCGTCATCCTGGGTACGCTCAAGGTCGCGTCCAACATCGACTCCTGGCTGTCGAGCGCTTCGTTCATCCGTACCGCTGGCGTCCTTACCGAGGCTGCCATCGAGGGCAAGGTCGATCACCTGCTCGACCTTAAGTCCAACGTCATCGTCGGTAAGAAGATCCCGGCTGGTACCGGCCTCAAGCCGTACGCCAACGCCAAGCTGACGTATCGTACGGCCGACGGCTACGTGGACATCGACGGCCCGGCTTCGCCCAACGCCAAGTCGCTGCCCGAGTGGGCTCCTGTGGAGCTCAAGGACCTGGACGAGCAGCTCCCGCAGCAGCTCGACTGGGCCGGGTACGACGAGTTCGGTGGTGCTGACGGTTCGTTCACCCGCAACGGCCACACCATCTCCGCCGAGAAGGCTCGCCTGTACCTGTTCGACGACCTGGGCGTGTCGCAGCGCTGGACCAACAAGTTCAGCGAGGTCGGCATCGAGACGGTCGGCGACCTGGTCGGCAAGTCCGAGGAGGATCTGCTGCGCATCGATGGCATCGGTGCCAAGGCGATCGAGGAGCTCCGCGACGGCCTTGAGGCCCACGACCTGCTCTACATCCTCGAGAACAACGACGACGTTGCCGACGAGGAGGACCTCTCGCAGCTGCTGCAGATGGTCTTTAGCCCTGACGGTCCGGACGATATCCTGCTGGGTACCTCCGCTCCGACGCATCACGCCGACGCCGACGAGGAGCTTCTGGGCGCCCCGATCGACGACAAGAAGGCTCCCGCCAACGGCGCGATCAACGAGGACATGGCTTCTCTCGACGAGCTGCTCAACCAGCTCGTGGACACCGACGACGCCGAAGAGGCCAAGGACAACGACGAGGAGTAATTTCCTAGAACGTTAACCGCCCTTCCAAAGACCCGCTTCCCAACAGGGGAGCGGGCCTTTTTTGTTGAAGAAAACCTGTCAAAAAGGGACAGGTTTATTTTGGTAGGTTTTTTCCTGCTTGAATTTGAAACATTCCGTTCGATCAAAGCGTATCTATGGTGAGGGCCTCATCGAGAACCATTAATGCTACCGGGAGGTGATTATGGAAGAACAAGCTTTTAGACAGGCGGTCGAAGATCACCGGGATGTCGTGTTTCGAATCGCATTGACGTACCTGCGCGATCGTGCCGATGCCGACGATATCGCCCAAGATGTCTTTCTTAAGTTGCTTAAAAGCGATGGACACTTTGAAAGCTGGGAACATCTTCGCCGCTGGCTTATCCGGGTCACAATCAATGAATGCAAATCGCTCTTTCGAAAGCCATGGAGGCGTGTGGAGGATATTGAGAACCTGGCCGATTCGCTCTCGGCAGCGCAGGATGAGACCAAGGCGGTCCTGTCAGACGTTATGCGACTTCCGGAGCGATTCCGCGTTCCCATCGTGCTCTATTACTATCTGGGCTTTTCGACCTCAGAGATTGCCGAGTTACTGCATGTGCCAGCCGCGACCGTTCGAACGCGTTTAGCTCGCGGCAGGTCGAAGCTCAAGTTCATCCTAGAGGAGGGCGACCGTGAAATCCAATCAAATCAAGCAGGCCTTCGAGTCCATCCAAGCCGATAGTGATCTTGCAGATCGCGTCCTAAACACCGCTGCGGGTGAGCCGCTTCATCGAAAGGGCCACGCGAAGCCCCTCCATGTTGCCGTAATCGGATGTCTTGTCGGAGTGCTGGCGACCGGAGGAGTCGCCTACGCCGTTGTCAATTCCGGCTATTTTGCCTCAGCTTGGGGAAACCACGGCAATGGGGATTCCATCACCTGGACCAACGGCGGCTCATTGGGGACTAAATACACCTACACCAGAGAGTTTGGTGATGGCATCGCGCCCCAAAGCCTGGAGGGTGCAGTCCAGAAGGTTAATCTGTCCGTCGAGGGTAACGGTTATACGCTCGATATCCATGAGATGGCTATCGATCAAAACGGCTGCGGCGCCGTGACGTTTACGTTGTCCAATCCAAATGGAGTTAACTGCTACAAGCCGGCAGCAGAGATCGGCGAACTTGTTCTTTATGGTGAAGAAGAACGGGGCATCGGCACGCCCGACATGAAGTTCGGCGAGGAATGGGCTGACACACGCTGCACCATTGATAAGGACACATCAAGCGATACTGTCATTAATGGCACGATGTACTTTGCTTCTATGGATCGCGAGCGAGGTTTTCAACATGCGGTCACCTGGAATATCCAGTGGACCGAGGGCGAAGGTGAGAGTGCGAGGCAGTTTGAAGCATCGACGCCCGAGTTTAGCGTTGGAGCGTACGTCGATACAAAGGAACTCCGCTCCGGTGACTCGCCTCTTGAGATTAGCCCGTTTTCCATCCAGACGCACATCGATGATTTGGGCGATGAAGCAGTCACGAAAAAGCTGACCGTCAGCTACAAGGATGGATCGGAGCAGATTATCGAAGATGACGACGCAGGGGTGTTCAACTTATATTTTTCTTATGCGCGCAATAGCGGAGAGAACATCTGGGTGCCAACGAAGTTAATCGATGTCGACCAAGTGGTCTCAGTAACGCTTGAGGGTACGAGGTGCACGTCAACAGGAGAGACCGAAACGGAAGAGCCCTTTACCATCGTTTATTCGTAAGGTCTGAGGCCGCTTCCCATTAGGGGAAGCGGCCTATTTTGTGATACATGGGTGGTTGAAGCAAGCGATATTCGTCTGAATTTTGGAAGTATGCGGCAAAATCCCGATAGGCCGACCACACCGCATATGCTCAAGCGTTCTACCTGCCGGTTTGTTATCGCAAAACCCTTGTGCGCTCAGCAAGTTCAAAATTTGCCGCATACTTCCGAAAACGCCGCCGATTTCCATGCGAGAGATGAGAGCAGATCACCGCTGGAGCGCAGCATTTCCCCAGATAAAACCGACCAAAATAAACCTGTCCTTTTTTGGCAGGGAACGTTGCCCCAACGAGCACGTCGGATTCCCGGCCCGGGCGGCACAGGGGTTAAGTTTGTCGCGAGTTCCGCACGAGCCGGAGGCCACTTAATGTGGCCTCCGTGCGAGCCAGGACTGTAGAGCAGCAAACTTAACCCCTGTGCCGCCCGGGCCGGGAATCCGCCCCCGCGCACAGAAGGGGATTCCTTTTGTGTAGGCTTTGCGGAAATGTGCCAATTTTGGGATACGCCCGGCGGCGTGGTCTGTTGACGGCACAGCTAACGGCACGTATCCTATCGAACTGCGTGTTTCGTAGGGGGATGCTGACCCCTCGATTCAAGCCGTTGCACTTTACAGAAAGCTGGAATCATTCGAGAAGGAGTACGCTTTGCCTACTATTAACCAGCTGGTTCGCCAGGGCCGTCGTTCCGTGCCCAAGAAGTCCAAGAACGCTGCTCTGCAGCACAACTCCCAGAAGCGCGGCGTGTGCACCCGCGTCTTCACCACGAGCCCCAAGAAGCCGAACTCGGCTCTTCGTAAGGTTGCCCGTGTTCGCCTCGTCAACGGCATCGAAGTTACTGCTTACATCCCGGGTGAGGGCCACAACCTGCAGGAGCACTCCATCGTGCTCGTCCGCGGCGGTCGTGTCCGTGACCTCCCTGGTGTCCGTTATCACGTCATCCGTGGCGCCTACGACGCTGCTCCGGTCCAGAACCGTATGCAGGCCCGTTCCAAGTACGGTGCTAAGCGCCCCAAGGCCAAATAAGCCAGATAACGTTTTGATACTTTCGCCGTGTGCCGCCTAAGCGCCGCACGGTAGACACTTAAGGAGATTTCACATGCCGCGTCGTGCAGCAGCTAATCGTCGTGAGGTTCAGCCTGACGCCGTTTACAACAACCGCCTGGTGACTCAGCTCATCAACAAGGTCCTTCTTGACGGCAAGAAGGCCACCGCTGAGCGCATCGTTTACACCGCTTTCGAGATCGTTGCCGAGAAGTCCGAGGGTGGCGACGCTCTCGCTACCTTCAAGAAGGCTATGGACAATGTTAAGCCCACGCTCGAGGTTAAGCCCAAGCGTGTCGGTGGCGCTACCTATCAGGTCCCGATGGAGGTCAACTCCCGTCGTTCCACCGCTCTGGGTATCCGCTGGATCGTCAACTTCTCCCGCGCTCGCAAGGAGAAGACCATGGCCGAGCGTCTCGCCAACGAGATCCTCGATGCTTCCAACGGCCTGGGCGCTTCCGTCAAGAAGCGTGAGGACGTCTTCAAGATGGCCGAGGCCAACCGCGCGTTCTCTCACTATCGTTGGTAAGTTAAGGTAAGGAACTAACATGGCTAAGCCTAAGTACAAGCTTTCCGATACCCGTAACATCGGCATCATGGCCCACATCGATGCCGGTAAGACCACCACGACCGAGCGTATTCTTTACTACACCGGTAAGACCCACAAGATCGGTGAGGTCCATGAGGGCGCTGCCACCATGGACTGGATGGTTCAGGAGCAGGAGCGCGGCGTAACCATTACCTCCGCTGCTACCACGTGCTTCTGGAACAAGGACGGTAAGGACTACCGCATCCAGATCATCGACACCCCGGGCCACGTTGACTTCACCGCCGAGGTCGAGCGCTGCCTGCGCGTCCTCGATGGCGCTGTCGCCGTTTTCGACGCCGTTGCCGGCGTTCAGCCCCAGTCTGAGACCGTTTGGCGTCAGGCTTCTACCTTCAACGTCCCCCGCATCGCCTTCATCAACAAGTATGACCGCGTGGGCGCTGACTTCTTCAACGCTATCGAGACCATGAAGGATCGTCTCGACGCTAACGCCGTGGCCGCTCAGGTCCCGATGGGCGCCGAGGACAACTTCTGGGGCGTTATCGACCTGGTCACCATGACCGCATGGGACTTCAAGGCCGACGACAAGGGCATGACCTACCCCGAGCCGATGGACGAGATCCCGGCTGAGTTCGCCGACATCGCTGCCACCAAGCGCGAGGAGCTCCTTGACGCTGCTGCCAGCTTTGACGACGAGCTCATGGAGAAGATCCTCATGGAGGAGGACTTCACCGTCGAGGAGCTCAAGGCTGCTCTGCGCAAGGGTGTTCTGGCCAACGAGCTCAACCTCGTCTTCGTGGGCTCCGCCTACAAGAACAAGGGCGTTCAGGAGCTGCTCGACGCTGTCGTCGACTACCTGCCCAGCCCGCTTGACGTCGAGGCCGTCACCGGTACCGATCCGGACACCGGCGAGGAGATCCAGCGTCATCCTTCCTTCGACGAGCCCTTCTCCGGCCTGGTCTTCAAGATCATGACCGACCCGTTCGTCGGTAAGCTCACCTATGTCCGCGTTTACTCCGGCCGCGCCGAGTCCGGCTCCTACGTGGTCAACGCTTCCAATGGTCAGCGTGAGCGCCTCGGCCGCATCCTCGAGATGAACGCCGCCGAGCGTATCGACCGTGACGACGCTGCCGCCGGCGACATCGTCGCTTGCGTCGGCTTCAAGAACTCCACCACCGGTGACACCCTGTGCGCCGAGGGCAAGGAGATCGTCCTCGAGAAGATCGAGTTCGCTAAGCCCGTTATCGACGTTGCCATCGAGCCCAAGACCAAGGCCGAGCAGGACAAGATGTCCCTGGCTCTGACCAAGCTCGCCGAGGAGGACCCGACCTTCCAGGTGTCCACCAACCACGAGACCGGCCAGACCATCATCGCCGGCATGGGCGAGCTGCACCTCGAGATCATCGTCGACCGTCTGCTCCGCGAGTTCAAGGTTGACGCTAACGTCGGTAAGCCCCAGGTTGCCTACCGCGAGACCGCTGGTCACGACGTCGAGAAGGCTGAGGGCAAGTTCGTCCGTCAGTCCGGCGGTCGCGGCCAGTACGGCCACGCCGTCATCAAGCTCGAGAAGATGGAGGAGGGCTTCGGCTACGAGTTCGTCAACGCTATCGTCGGCGGCGTCGTGCCCAAGGAGTACATCCCGTCCATCGACAAGGGCATCCAGGAGGCCCTGAACACCGGTGTTATCGCCGGCTTCCCGGTCCTCGACGTTAAGGTCACCCTGTTCGACGGTTCTTACCACGAGGTCGACTCCTCCGAGGCCGCCTTCAAGATCGCCGGTTCCATGGCTATCAAGGACGCCCTCAGGAAGTCCGATCCGCAGCTGCTCGAGCCGATCATGGCTGTCGAGGTCGAGACCCCCGAGCAGTACATGGGCGACGTTATGGGCAACCTCTCCGGTCGCCGCGGCAAGATCGAGGGCATGGAGGATCGCAAGAACAGCAAGCTCATCCGTGCCAAGGTGCCGCTGGGCGAGATGTTCGGTTACGCTACCGACCTTCGCTCCCAGACCCAGGGCCGTGCATCCTACACGATGCAGTTCGACTCTTATGAGCCCGCGCCCAAGTCCATCGTGGACGAGGTCATGAGCAAGAACGCCTAAGTTCGAGCTCCCTGTTACGTAATCCTGCGAGAGCACTTCTCGCACTCTTTGGAGGTTTAAGTTGGCTACCCAGAAGATCCGCATTCGCCTCAAGGGCTATGATCACGAGGTCGTCGATCAGTCCGCGAAGCTCATCGTTGAGACCGCTCAGAAGACCGGCGCTCGCGTTTCCGGTCCTGTCCCCCTGCCCACCGAGCGCAACCTGTACACGGTTATCCGCTCGCCGCACGTGAACAAGGACTCCCGTGAGCAGTTCGAGATGCGCACCCACAAGCGTCTCATCGACATCCTCGACCCCACCTCGGGCACCGTTGATTCGCTTATGCGTCTCGACCTCCCCGCTGGCGTCGACATCGACATCAAGCTCTAAGCGATATCGCTCATAGCTTAAAGGGCCCCGCTGCCGTTACGGTAGCGGGGCCCTTTTGTTTAGCATGATGGGATTGGACCGCCGGATAAGGCTGCCGAGCGGCTGGCTGTGGCGCCCTATTCGCTCGCGGGACGCAGCGATGCCTCCTCAAAATGGAAGGATCGCAAACCGCCTTCCGTTTCGATACACGCGCGACCAAAGCCATCGACGGTTTTAAAGATGCCGCGTGCCAGCTCGTCGCCGGCAGGGGAACGGGCGATAACGTGCTCCCCAATCCAATTGAGGTGAGTGACATATTCGCCGTGGACGGGCGCGAGCGGTCCGCCGTCTTCTTCCATGGCGTTAAGACGCTCTGCCCACGCATCTACAGCGTCTATAACTGCGTGATAGACCTCATCGAGGAGCATGTTGACGGTGGGAACGCTCTCGTTAAGGTCCGAGAGGCCAATTGCCGCCAGACCGCCATCGGGTACCTCTTGGGGCGTGTAGTTTACGTTGACGCCAATGCCGCAGACGGCGAAGGGCTTGCCTTCGTTATCGCGTGCGGCCTCGACCAGAATGCCGCCGAGCTTGCGTCCTCGCGCGACAAGGTCGTTGGGCCATTTAAGGCGAATCTCGTTTGCAAGACCCTGCTTTTCGAGTGCTTCAAGCACCGCTAGGCCGCTGACGGCGGCAAGACCAGAGAACTTTGCAGGATTAACGCATGGGCGCAGGACAATCGAAAGCAATAAGTTGCCGACGGTTGAGTCCCACTTGTGCCCGCGCCGGCCGCGTCCTGCTGTTTGAGCCCGGGCGGCAAGTCCTGTGCCGTGCGGCGCTCCCTGTTTTCCTGCTTCGAGCAGGTCATCGTTGGTCGATCCGGTTACGTCGACTATCGTTAATTTGGCATCCATAACGGTTGCTACCTCCTAAGTTAATAAGGCAATCGCGTAATGGTGTCGAGAGATAGACACAATGTGAAGCCTTTGTCGCATTTGGACAATTTAATGTTAACACGTCAACAACGACTAAAATGCGCTATCCTCTCTTGGTCGATGTAAACACGTCAACAACTCAAAGGAGGCTAGTGATGGGTTTCACGATTCTTGGAACAGGCTCGGCGCTTCCTGAGCGCAGTGTTTCCAATGACGAGCTGTCTGAGTTCCTCGATACCTCGGATGAGTGGATTTTTACCCGCACAGGTATCAAGAGCCGCCACGTCTGTACCACCGAGTCACTTGACGACCTTGCCGTAGCGGCGAGCGAGCGGGCACTCCAGGTGTCCGGAATCGACGCGAGCCAGCTGGATCTGATCGTCTGCTCGACGACGACGGGTGACCACCTTGTTCCCGCTGAGGCGTGTGCCGTTGCTGAGCGACTAGGAGCGGCGTGCCCTGCCTTCGATGTCTCGGCGGCCTGTGCCGGCTTCGTGTTTGCGCTCGATGTCGCCGAGGGCTATATCGAGCGCGGTCGTGCCGAGCGCGTGCTTATCGTTGCTGCTGAGCAGATGACGCGCGCGCTCGACTGGACCGACCGCGCCACCTGCGTGCTCTTTGGCGATGGGGCAGGCGCCGCAGTGATTGGGGCTGGGGGAGACAGCCCCCTTGCCGTTGAGCTTTCGACGGCGCCCGACGTCGAGACGTTACACGTTCCCGGTCTGGTCGGCACCTCGCCGTTTAAGGCTTCCGCAGATAGCAAGAGCGTGCTGTCCATGAATGGCCGCCGCGTGTTCAAGTTCGGCGTCAACGCCATCTGCGACACGGTCCATAAGCTTGCGGGCGATGCGGGCATTTCGGTCGAAGACATCGACCATTTTGTATTCCATCAGGCTAACGAACGAATCCTGAGTCAGGCGGTCAAGCGCCTCGGCGTGCCAGATGAGCGCGTGGTTCGAACGCTGCGCGAGACCGGCAACATTTCGAGCGCCTGCATTCCCTTTGCGCTTGACCGTCTGGCACGCACCGACGCACTGAATGCGGGCGACACCATCGCCCTCGTTGGATTTGGCGCCGGCCTGGATATAGGTGGCTATCTGCTTCGTTGGAAGTAGTTGCACATAGGAAAAAACGCCCCTAGGGCACAAACAAAGGAGAACTACCATGGCAGATCAGAAGACCTTCGAGCGCGTTTGCGACGTTATCCGCGAGACCGCCGGTCTTGACGATGTCGAGATGAAGCCCGAGTCCACGCTCGAGGAGATTGGTCTCGACAGCCTGGGCACCGTCGAGATCCTCGTCGCCGTCGAGGACGAGTTTGGCATCCAGCTCGATACCGAGGAGAACCCCAAGACGGTCGGCGAGTTCGCCGATACGGTCGAGGCGGCATTGGAGAAGTAGAGATGCTCAAGACTCCTCTCTGCGATCTGCTCGGCATCGAAAAGCCCGTGTTCCAGGGCGGTATGGCCTGGATTGCCGATGCCTCGCTGGCGTCCGCAGTGTCCGAGGCGGGTGGCTTAGGCATCATCGCGGCCATGAACGCCGACGCCAACTGGCTTCGCGACCAGATTCATGAGCTGCGCGCCAAGACGGATAAGCCCTTTGGCGTCAACGTCATGCTCATGAGCCCGTTTGCCGACGAGGTCGCGCAGGTCGTGATTGACGAGCGAGTGCCGGTCGTCGTGACGGGCGCCGGCAATCCCGCCAAGTACATGAAGGCGTGGAACGAGGCGGGCATCAAGGTCATCCCGGTCGTTGCCTCGGTGGCGCTGGCGCGTCTCGTGGCGCGTCGCGGGGCCACGGCGGTTGTTGCCGAGGGTACCGAATCGGGCGGCCATATTGGCGAGACCTCGACGATGGCACTGGTGCCGCAGGTCGTCGATGCGGTCGACATTCCCGTTGTGGCCGCCGGCGGTATTGCCGACGGCCGCGGCGTGGCGGCCGCCTTTATGCTGGGCGCCGAAGGCGTGCAAGTGGGTACGCGCTTTCTGGTCGCAGACGAGTGCACCGTCTCGGAGCAGTACAAAGAGATGGTCCTGAAGGCCAACGACACTTCGACGCGTGCGACCGGTCGCTCGACGGGACATCCAGTGCGCGCCCTCAAGAGCCCCTTCACCAACGCCTATGCCAAGAGCGAGGGTTCCGGCGCGAGTGCCGAGGAGCTCGGTGCTATGGGAACCGGTGCGCTGCGTAAGGCCGCCAAGGACGGCAACTACGAAGAGGGTTCGTTTTTGTGTGGACAGATTGCCGGCATGGTCAACGAGCGCCAGAGCGCACGCGAAATCGTTGACGACCTGGTCGATGGCGCCGAGCACGTCCTGAAGGGTGCGTGCGCATGGGTGGCGTAGCGTTTTTGTTTGCCGGCCAGGGTGCCCAGCACCCCGCGATGGGCGTCGACTTGATCGAGACATCGCCGGCGGCTGCCGAGGTGTTCGCCATTGCCGATGAGGTGCGCCCGGGGACGAGCGAGCAGTGCCGGAGCGCCTCCAAGGAGGAGCTCTCGCAGACCGAGAACACGCAGCCTTGCGTGTTCGTGCACGACCTGGCAGCGGCTGCCGCTCTGCGTGAGCGCGGCGTGGTACCTGCCGCCTGTGCGGGATTCTCGCTGGGCGAGGTCGCCGCGCTCACCTTTGCGGGGGCGTTCGATACGCGAGCGGGCTTTGAGCTCGTGTGCGAGCGCGCGGCGCTGATGGCCGCGGCTGCCGAGCGCCATCCGGGCGGCATGCGCGCCGTCATCAAGCTCGATGCGGCGCAAGTCGAGGGCCTGGCAAAACAGGCCGGCGAGGACTGCTGGCCAGTCAACTACAACAGCCCACAGCAGACGGTTGTGGCCGGAGCGCCCGAGGCGCTGCAGGAGCTCGACGTCCTAGTAAAAGAGGCTGGCGGCCGCGCCATGAAGGTCGCGGTGTCGGGTGCATTTCATAGCCCCTATATGGCCGAGGCGACCTGTGGCCTTGCCGCATATATTGAGGCCGGTCACGCGCCGTCCCCGTTGCTCATTCCTGTTTTGGCAAATATGACAGCGGCGCCCTATCCGGCGGATCCCCAGACGGCATCGGATGTCTTGGCCAATCAGGTGAGCCATGCCGTACGCTGGGTCGATACGCTGCATGCTCTGCAGGATCAAGGCATCGACACATTTATTGAGGTCGGCCCCGGCAAAACGCTGTCCGGCCTGGTCAAGCGTACGCTGAGCGACGTTCGTGTGTATTCGTGCGAGACGGCCGAGCAGGTCGCAGCTATTGCCGACGAGCTCGCATAGTCCACAGGGCTGTAACCCGAAAGGAATGACATGGGCAACTTGAACAATGGCGCGCTCGAGCGCAACGACTCACGTCGCGTGGCACTGGTCACGGGCGGCTCGCGGGGTATCGGCCGCGCCTGCGCTATCGGTCTGGCGGAGGATGGCTACGATATCGCCGTCGTCTATGCCGGCAGCGTCGATGCGGCGCGCGAGACGTGCGACGCCTGCGAGGCGGCTGGCGCCACGGCGCGCTCATATCAATGCGACGTGGCCGACCCCGCTGCCGTCAACGCGTGCGTGGAAGCGGTCCTCAACGACTTTGACTCCATTTGGGCGCTCGTCAACAACGCTGGCATCACCCGCGATGGCCTGCTCATGCGCATGGGCGATGACGCCTTCGATCGCGTGCTCGATGTCAACCTTAAAGGAACGTTTAACACGACGCGCGCGCTCACCAAGACCTTTATGCGCCAGCGCGGCGGCTGCGTCGTCAACATGAGCTCGGTTGTGGGCCTGATGGGCAATGCCGGGCAGGCCAACTACGCTGCCTCCAAGGCGGGCGTGATCGGCCTGACCAAGGCGGTGGCGCGCGAGCTTGCGCCCCGCGGTGTACGAGTGAACGCGGTCGCCCCCGGGTTTGTCGAGACAGATATGACGGCAAAGCTTTCGGAAAAGGTTCGTGCGGCAACCGAGGAGCAGATTCCCCTTAAGCGCATGGCGCGCCCCGAGGAAGTGGCCGGCGTGGTGCGCTTTTTGGCGAGCGATGCGGCTTCCTACATTACGGGCGAGGTTGTACGCGTTGACGGCGGAATGGCGATGTAGAAATCAGGGCCGAAGAACGGCTTGGATGAGGAGACCATGATGGAACAGAGAGTTGCAATCACCGGCATAGGTGCCGTATCGCCGCTCGGCAACACCGCGCTTGCCACCTGGGCGGCAATGTGCGCTGGCACGTGCGGCATCGGCCCGATTACGCACTTCGATACCGATGCATTTGCCGTCAAGGTGGCGGCCGAGGTCAAGGGCTTTGACGGCAACGAGTACTTTGGCAAGCGTGACGCCAAGCATCTGGACCCCTGCGTTCAGTTTGCGATGGCGGCTTCGGACGAGGCAATGCACGATGCGGGCTTTGATGTCGAAGGCGCCATCGATCGCGAGCGCCTGGGCGTCTACGTGGGCTCGGGCGTGGGCGGCATGACGACGCTCGTCGATAACGTCCATACGATTGCCGACCGTGGGCCCCGCCGCGCATCGCCTTACATGATCGCGATGATGATCCCCAACATGGCATCGGGCAACATCGCAATCCGTCACAAAGCAAAGGGGCCGACCCTGCCCGTGGTGACCGCGTGCGCCACCTCGGCCCATGCGGTGGGCGAGGCGTTCCGCGCCATCAAGCACGGCTATGCCGACGCGATCCTCGCGGGCGGCGCCGAGGCTGCAATTATCCCCGATGCCGTTGCGGGCTTTACGTCCTGCCGCGCATTGACCACCAACCCCGATCCCGCGACGGCCTGCCGTCCGTTCGATGCAGACCGCGACGGCTTTGTGATGGGCGAGGGCGCCTGCGTGCTCGTGCTCGAGAGCATGGAACATGCGCAGACGCGCGGTGCGCACATTTATGCCGAGGTCGTGGGCTACGGCAACACCGATGATGCCTATCACATCACGAGCCCTGATCCCGAGGCTGCCGGCATTGCCCGCGCGATATCGCTGGCGGTGACCGAGGGCGACGTCAAGCCATCCGAGGGTCTCTACATCAATGCCCACGGCACATCGACCAAGCTCAACGATTCGTCCGAGACGGCGGGCATTAAGCGTGCGCTCGGCGAGGACGCGGCGCGCGCCGCGCACGTCTCGTCGACTAAGTCGATGACCGGCCACATGATCGGTGCCACGGGCGCCATCGAGGTCATGGCCTGCGCCATGGCGCTCGAGCAGGGCGTGGTGCCGCCGACCATTAACTACCGCACGCCCGATCCCGCCTGCGATCTTGACTACACGCCCAATCGCGCAGTTCGCGCCGACCTTACCTGGGCGCTTTCGACCAACCTAGGCTTTGGCGGGCACAACGCCGCCATCGCGCTGCGTAGATATACGAGGAGCTAGAGCATGGATTCCAAAAGACTTGCCGAGATAGCCGATGTTATGGAGGACCGCGGCCTCACGCGCGTACGCGTTGAGGA
The DNA here is from genome assembly GCA_902493535.1 of uncultured Collinsella sp. Classification (GTDB taxonomy): domain Bacteria; phylum Actinomycetota; class Coriobacteriia; order Coriobacteriales; family Coriobacteriaceae; genus Collinsella. The sequence continues at coordinate 31,304 of CABUQG010000013.1, forward strand.
GCCCGATGGCACCGCGGTCGAACTCGAGCGCGCGAGCGCCGCACAGCCGGTTGCCGTGCCCATGCCCATGCCGAGCGCTATGGCCGCTCCAGTTGCAGCTCCCACAGTCGCGCCTGCCGCACCGGAGCCCGCCGCGCAGACACCTGCCGCCGCACCGGAGCCCAAGGGCACCGAGGTGACCGCTCCCATGGTCGGTGTTTTCTATGCTGCCCCGGCGCCGGGCGACGAGCCGTTTGTGCACGTGGGCTCTAAGGTCAAGGCCGGCGAGACCCTCTGCATCATCGAGGCCATGAAGGTTCTCAACGAGGTGACGGCCGAGGTAGACGGCGAGGTGCTCGAGATCTGCGTGGCCGACGGCGACCTCGTGGAGTTTGGCAGCTGCCTCATGAGAATCGGATAGGTGATATCCATGAACAAAGAAGAGCTCAAGAAGCTGTTGCCGCATCGCGAGCCGATGCTTTTGCTCGACGAAGCCGAGCTGGTGGGCGACGAGGCCCACGGCAAGATCACGATTACGGGTGACGAGTACTTTTTGCAGGGGCATTTTCCGGGAAACCCGGTGGTCCCCGGCGTGATTCAGTGCGAGATGCTCGCCCAAAACTGTTGCGTGCTGCTGATGGGCGATGAGGAAGCGCGCGGCGCGACGCCGTTCTACACGAGTCTGGACAAGGTGCGCTTTAAGCGTCCGGTACGCCCGGGCGACACGGTTGATCTGGTGTGCACCATCACGCGTGCGCGCGGGCCGTTCCGCTTTGCGACGGGTACTGCGAGCGTCAACGGTGAGGTTTGCTGCCGCGCCGATATGTCTTTTGCACTCATGCACGAAAGTTAAGGAAGGCTTCATGTTCGACAAAGTGCTCATCGCCAACCGCGGCGAAGTCGCGGTCCGTGTTATCCGCGCGTGCCGCGATATGGGCATCAAGACCGTCGCCGTTTATTCCACGGCCGATGCGGACGCGCTGCACGTGCAGCTTGCCGACGAGGCGTATTGCATCGGCGGTCCGCGTCTTGCCGAGAGCTACCTCAACGACGATGCTGTGCTCACCTGTGCCGTAAAGTCGGGAGCTAAGGCAATTCATCCCGGCTATGGCTTTTTCTCCGAGAAGGCGAGCTTCGTGCGCGACTGCGACAAGTATGGCCTGGCGTTTGTTGGTCCTTCGGCCAAGGTGATCGACAGCATGGGCGACAAGGACGCCGCACGTCGAACGGCTGCCGCGGCGGGCGTGCCCATCGTGCCGGGCTGCGATTTGCTCAAAAGTCCCGAGGAGGCAACGGCCGAGGCTGAGCGCATTGGCTGCCCCGTGCTTATTAAGGCGCGTGCGGGCGGCGGCGGTCGCGGTATTCGTAAGGTCGAGCGCGCGGAAGATGCGGCAAAGGCCTTTATTGAAGCACGCGCCGAGGGCGAGGCCGTTTTTGGCGACGGCGAGTGCTACATGGAGAAGTTCGTCGCGCCGGCGCATCACGTTGAGGTACAGATTATGGCCGATAAGCAGGGCCATGTGTTTTCGCTCGGCGAGCGCGAGTGCTCGGTGCAGCGGCGCAACCAAAAGCTAATCGAGGAGAGCCCCGCGCCGTGCCTCGACGGACACGACGACATTCGTGCTCGCATGCACAAGGCGGCACGCGACCTGGCTCGTGCCGTCGGCTACGAAGGAGCCGGTACCATCGAGTTCCTGTATTCGGACGACGGCAATTTCTACTTTATGGAAATGAACACGCGCTTGCAGGTGGAGCATCCGGTTACGGAGTTTGTGACCGATACCGACTTGGTCAAGTGGCAGCTGCGCGTGGCAGCCGGCCAGCCTCTGCCCTTTGAGCAGGAGGACATGCCGGTCCGCAACCACGCCATGGAGTGCCGCATCAATGCCGAGACGCCGGACTTTCTGCCGTCATGCGGAACGGTCACCGCGTTGCGTGTGCCGGGTGGTCCGCGCGTGCGCTGGGATTCCGCCATGTTTACCGGTGCTAAAGTTCCGCCGTACTACGACTCCATGCTTGGCAAGCTCATCGTGTGTGCGCCCACGCGTGACGGCGCCATTCGCAAGATGCGCTCGGCCCTGGGCGAGCTCGTGATTGAGGGCGTGAGCGAAAACAGCGAACTGCAGCTCGATGTGCTGGCAAACGATGAGTTCTTGTCGGGCATGTACCACACCGATCTGATGGGGCATCTCTATGCTGATGAATAGAAAAGCGAAGACGGTCAACGTCCTCGAGGGGCCGATGACCGAGTCGTGCGCCGAGTTTCCCGCGCGCCACGTGTTTATCAAGTGTCCGGAGTGCCGCCGCGTGATCGATGAGGCACGCCTGCACGACAACCTCGAGGTCTGCCCTCGTTGCGGCAAACACTTTCGCGTGAGCGGTCGCGCGCGCATGCGCATGACGGTCGACGAGGGCACGTTTGAGGAATGGGATGCCAATCTGGCGTCGGAGGATTTCCTCTCGTTTCCCAGCTATGCCGACAAGCTTAAGAGCGTGAGCGAGCGTTCGGGCGAGCGCGATGCCGTTGTGTGCGGCAGGGGCAAAATCTGCGGTTGCGATACGGCGCTCTTCTTTATGGACGCCAACTTTATGATGGGCTCGATGGGTTCCGTGGTGGGCGAGAAGATCTGTCGCACATTTGAGCATGCGACCGAGCTGGGATTGCCAGTTGTCGGCTTTACCGTTTCGGGCGGTGCACGCATGCAAGAGGGCGTGACATCGCTTATGCAGATGGCCAAGATTTCTGCGGCGGTTAGGCGCCACAGTGAGGCGGGCGGCCTGTATATCACGGTGCTCACCGACCCCACGACCGGCGGCGTAACCGCGAGCTTTGCCATGGAGGGCGATATTATCCTGGCCGAGCCCGATGCCCTGACGGCATTTGCCGGCCCGCGCGTGATCGAGCAGAACATGCACAAGCGCCTGCCCAAGGGATTCCAGCGCTCCGAGTTTTTGCTGGAGCACGGCTTTTGCGATGCCGTCGTTCCGCGTGGCGAGATTGCGCTCACGGTGGGCGAGCTGCTGGCGCTGCACGAAGGGCACGTGCCCGGCCTGGGGGCACCGCACGAGATTGTGCATACGGGTCGCCACGGCAAAAAGTTGGGACACTTGTTCAAGCGCTCGGGCGCACCAAAAACCGCGCTCGAGATTGTCAAACAGACCCGCTCGGCAGATCGCGCCACGGCAGGCGAGATGATCTCGCTGGGACTGGATGGATTTGTGGAGCTGCACGGCGACCGCTACTTTGGCGACGACGCCGCTGTGGTGGCTGGCATTGGCTGGAAAGACGGGCGCCCCGTAACGGTCATCGCCATCGAGCGCGGCACCACGACCAAAGAGCGCATGCGTCGCAACTTTGGCATGGCACATCCCGAGGGCTACCGCAAAGCGCGTCGCCTTATGCGCCAGGCCGAAAAGTTTGGTCGACCGGTTCTGTGCCTGGTCGATACTTCGGGCGCGTTTTGCGGCATCGGTGCCGAGGAGCGCGGCCAGGGCGAGGCGATTGCTCAGAATCTCATGGAGATGAGCGGCCTTAAGACACCGATTGTCTCGGTGGTGACAGGCGAGGGCGGCTCTGGTGGCGCGCTGGCGCTGTCCGTGGCCGACCGCATCCTGATGCTCTCGAGCTCGGCCTATTCAGTCGTGAGCCCCGAGGCCTGTGCGTCGATCCTGTGGAAGGATACCGAGCGTGCGGATGAGGCCGCCGAGGCGCTTAAGCTCACGGCCCCCGATCTGCTGGCGCTCGGCATCATCGACGGCATTGTTGACGATAAGGGCCTGTCGCATGAGGAGATCGCCGGTGCCGTCATGTCCTCGGCATTTGATGCCTTCGATACGCTTGGGCAGCTCGACGACGCGACCCTCACAAACCTCCGCTACGAAAAGTACCGCGCAATCGGTCGATACCGCACGATGTGACAAAGGGACAGCCCGCATGTCATATTGGGAAAGGCATTCCATGCTACAAGTTTCTAACACCTCGTTTACAACGTCGGTTTCATCAAACGCCATGGCCGTGGTGGACTATCTGTCCAAAAGCATGATGTCGGCGCTGCCGTTTATTGTCTGCGCGGCGTTGTTCCGCACCGTCGCTGTCATTATGGGCGAAGGCATGCTGGGCCTGTGGTCTGCCGATTCCGATATCTATCGCCTGTTCTACAGTTGGCTCTATAACGCCGGCTACTACTTTTTGCCCATTTATCTTGGTTGGGCGGCCGCCCGCCAGCTCGGTTGCTCGGAGCAGCTGGGCATGATGCTGGGCGGCGTATTGATTGCACCCGATTTACTCAAGCTTGTCGATGCCGCATCGACGACGGGGGCATCGATGACTTCCGTGTATGGTCTGCTTCCTGCGCCGGTCAACGATTACACGACGACTGTTATTCCGGTTCTCATCTCGGTGCCCGTGCTATGGCGAGTGGAGTGTTTCTTTAAGCGCGTTATCCCTAAGGCCGTGGCGTTTTCGTTCGTTCCGTTTGCGACCATGCTTGTCATGGTTCCGGTTTCGCTGTGTATTACGGCGCCGGCGGGCAGCTATCTGGGCATGCTGTTGGGCCAGCTTATGTTTATGCTTGGCAATTCCGGTGGCATCGTGTCGCTGCTCACGCTCATGGGGCTTGCTGCGGGCTGGGAGTTCCTAAAGATCGCCGGCGTCAGCAACGTTGTCCTATCGTTCGCCTATGCGCAGTTTATGAGTGTGGGAACGGATTCGTGCATCCTGATCGCCGCGACGATGGCAACGTTCGCCGTTTGGGGCATGCCCTTTGGCGCGTCGCTTCGCGTTGCGGATAAGGACGAGAAGGCGCTCATGCTGGGCTATTCAATCTCGGGTGTTCTTGGCGGCGTAAGCGAGCCGGCGCTGTACGGTTGCGGCTTTAAATATGGCAGGTGCCTGACGTGCATGGCCATTGGCGGCGCCGTCGGAGGCCTTGTTGCGGCCGTGGGCCACGTTACGGCCTATACCATCGGCATGACGAATGTCCTTATGGTCATTGGCTTTGCCACGGGCGGCATCTCGAACCTGCTGTGGTGCTGCGCTGCCGGCGGTGTGGCATTTGCGGTGTCTGCGGCGCTGAGCTACTGCTTTGGCGTGGTGCCGGCGAAGGGACAGACGACGGGGGACGGAGCCGATTCACCCGAAACCTCGAAGAGCGTGGCCGAAGCAAGCGCGTAAACCTGTGCGACACAAGGACGATTCCTTTGCCATATTCCAAGGCCGTGGCCCGTGTGGGTTGCGGCCTTTTTTGTATCTGGGGGACAAAGTGGCTACACTACAATCCGTTTGAGCAATAGATATATAGGTAGTACCGTGGGGGCGGATGTAGATGGTCGAGTGGATTGTTAAGCGTGCGCAGGGCGACCGTGCGCGTGTGGGCACGTTAGCTGGCGTGGTGTGTATTCTCGCCAATGTGGCACTATGCGCTGCGAAGGGCGTAATTGGCGTGCTGTCGGGATCGGTTTCGATTGTGGCGGATGCCATGAACAACCTGTCCGATGCAAGCTCGAATATCGTGAGCGTGCTGGGCTTTAAGCTGGCGAGCAAGCCGGCCGACCCCGAGCATCCTTACGGCCACGGTCGCTACGAGTATCTCTCGGGTTTGGTCGTGGCGGCGCTCGTGCTGCTGATTGGCATCGAACTGGTGAAGTCCTCGGTGGAGCGTATTGTCAACCCGGAGCCTGTCGAGTTCTCGCTTGCCCTGGTGGCGGTCCTGGCACTTTCGATGGTTGTAAAGCTGTGGATGGCGGCCCTCAACCAAAAGCTCGGCGATCGCATTGAGTCCGAGACGCTGCATGCGACCGCGCAGGATTCCAAGAACGATGTCCTTGCCACAGGCGCCGTGTTGGCGTGCGCAATTGTTTCGCAGGTGACGCACATCAATCTTGACGCATGGGTCGGCCTTGCCGTTGGCGCCTATATTGGCTGGAGCGGTTTTGAGCTCATCCAGGATACGGTGAGCCCGCTTTTGGGCCAGTCGCCCGATCCTAAGCTGGTCAAGCACATTCGAGACAAGATCATGAGCTATCCCGGCGTTTTGGGCGTTCACGATTTGATGGTTCACGACTACGGCCCGGGCAGGAAGTTTGCAAGTGCGCATGCCGAGATGGCGGCCGAGGACAGCCCGTTGGAAAGTCACGACACGCTCGATAACATCGAGCAGTCGTTTAGGGACGAAGACGGCATGATCGTTACGCTTCACTACGATCCCATCGTGACCGATGACCCCAAGCTGGCGAGCATGCGCTTGCGCATTCACGCCATGGCCCAGGAGATCGATAGCCGCCTCTCGATTCATGACCTGCGCTGCGTGCCGGGTCCTACGCACACCAACGTGATCTTTGACTGCGTGCGTCCCTCGGATCTGCAGATGAGTGCCGAAGACGTAAAGCACGCGCTGACACAACGGGTCGAATCGGAATATCCCAAGTCGATTGCCAAGATTACGATCGACGAAGACTACGTAGGGCATACCCACGAGTAAGGCTATGCCGGCAAAGCAGGTTATGCAGAAGGGGAGAGCATGAAGAAGCTGTATCTACTCCGCCACGGTCAGACGGAGTTCAACGTCAAAAAGCTGGTCCAGGGCCGCTGCGATTCACCGCTCACCGACTTAGGCCGTCAGCAAGCCGGGATGGCAGCCGCATGGCTCAAAGCCCACGGCGTCGTCCCCGACAAAGTGGTCTCATCACCCTTAGGCCGAGCCATGGACACGGCAAGTCTCGTCGCATGCGAGCTCCTCGGCCCGGACGCAGCAGCCGAGCCCTGCGAAGGCATTATCGAGCGCTGCTACGGCTCCTTCGAAGAAGGCCCGCACGGCGCGCTGCCCACCGACGTCTGGGATCCGGGCGAGGACCTGGTCCCCTTCGGAGGAGAAGGAAGCCAGACGCTGCAAGAACGTATGGTGGATGCGCTTACCAATATCATGGGCTCCGAGGGCATCGAAACCCTTCTAGCAGTAAGCCACGGCAGCGCCAGCCGCCAATTTATCAAGGCCGCAGCCCCAGAGGGCTTCGAGCTCCCAACAAAACTCCCCAACTGCGCCATCATGATCTTCGATTTCGATGAGGCAAAGCCACAAGCAGAAGGCGAACCGTCCCAATGCAAGTTCACCCTCCAGCAAATAGTGGACCCCCAACAAAGTCATTAGCCTGAGCGAGCAAGGTTTAGCAGACATCAACGTGGCGTTCCCAGTGTGCGGCGGAGGGGGCGGGCCTGAGACATATTAAGGTTGTCGCGAGTTCCGCACGAACAGGAGAGCACTTAATGTGCTCTCCGTCGTGAGCAGGACTGTAGAGCAGCAACCTTAATATGTCTCAGGCCCGCCCCCTCCGCCGCACACTGGGAACGTGCCACGCACTTTACCTGCGTAAACAATGTGAGTGAAATATGAATCTCGATGGATACGCCCGCAGCCGTGTATACTAAACAGCTGTGTGAAACCAGGGGAGTATTCTGGCTGGACAAAATGCCTGCTTAATAGGGTTGTCAGGTAGTCTGGGCGCAATACAAGACTGGGGAGCACGTCGTGTAAGTAGTGGTCCTCTAGGGGCGTACGCTCGGTGGTGTACGCATTGTCCCAAGACCACGCGAGAGTTGGGATCATATCTTGATCAGCATGATTCTCGGCCGCAAGATTGGCATGACCCAGGTTTGGGACGAGGACGACAACGTCGTTCCCGTCACGGTCATCCAGGCTGGCCCCTGCGCTGTCTCGCAGGTTAAAACTCAGGCAACCGACGGCTATGACGCCGTCCAGATCGGTTTCGGCGACATCAAGGCCAAGAACGTGAACAAGCCCATGGCTGGTCACTTCGCTAAGGCTGGCGTCGAGCCTGTCCGTTTCCTTCGTGAGGTCCGCGTCGAGAACGGCGAGGAGCACAAGGTCGGCGAGGTCGTCACCGTCGCTGATTTCGCTGATGTCGAGAAGGTCGACGTCATCGGTACCTCCAAGGGTAAGGGCTTCCAGGGTCGCATCAAGCGCTGGGGTCAGCGCCGCGGTCCTATGACGCATGGTTCTCACTTCCAGCGTCACCCCGGTTCTATCGGTCAGTGCGCCTATCCTGCGCGCGTCCTCAAGGGCGTCAAGATGGCCGGTCACATGGGTAACGAGCGCGTTACCGTCAAGAACCTTTCCGTTGTCCGCATCGATGCCGAGCAGAACCTCATCTTGGTCAAGGGCGCTGTCCCGGGTGCCAAGAATGGTCTCGTCGCCATCCGTATGGCCTAAGGGCCCAGCCCATTTAGCCCAGCGTCATACCAAGGAGAACACTTAAATGGCAAAGTTTGAAGTAAAGAACAGCGAGGGCAAGAAGGTCGCCGAGGCCGAGCTCGCCGCTGAGGTGTACGGCATCGAGCCGAACATCCACGTTATGCACCACATCGTCAAGTGCCAGATGGCCTCTTGGCGTCAGGGCACCCAGTCCGCTAAGGGCCGCTCTGAGGTTTCCGGTGGCGGCAAGAAGCCTTGGCGTCAGAAGGGCACCGGCCGTGCCCGCCAGGGTTCCATCCGTGCTGCCCAGTGGCGTCACGGTGGCGTTGTCTTCGCCCCCAAGCCCCGTTCCTACGCTAAGCGTATGAACAACAAGGAGGTCAAGCTGGCTATGCGCTCCGCGCTGTCCGCCAAGCTGGCCGATGGCGAGCTCGTGCTCGTCGACGACTACGGCTTCGAGAAGCCTTCCACCAAGGCTGCCGTTGCCATGCTCAAGGCTCTCGGCCTTGAGGGCAAGCGTCTGACCATCATCGTTCGCGATGAGGACGTCAACGCCTACCTGTCGTTCCGCAACATTCCCAAGACGTTCATCATCACTGCCGACGAGGCCAACACCTACGATCTCGTCAACAACAACGCCGTGCTGATGCCCGCCGACATCGCCGCTCACTTCGGGGAGGTGCTTGCTTAAATGACCGCCCACGAGATCATCATCCGTCCGATCGTGTCCGAGCGTTCCTTCTCCGGCATGGAGCAGAACAAGTACACGTTCGAGGTCGCCAAGGATGCTAACAAGTATCAGATCAAGGACGCTGTCGAGGAGATCTTCGGCGTCAAGGTCGTTCGCGTGAACACCCTGACGGTCAAGCCCAAGACCAAGCGCGTGCGCTATGTCGCCGGCAAGACCCGTTCTTGGAAGAAGGCCATCGTCACGCTGGCCGAGGGCGACACCATCGAGGTCTTTGGCAACCAGGCCTAAGACTCGCTGCTGTTGAGTGAGCTCATGCCTCCCAAATAGGGGAGGCTAGAGCTCAAGGTTTTGGGCGTATAAAATGGACACGCCCGGAGCCGTGTATACGTCCGGTGTCATCGCACCCGAGGCAGAACCTCGAATCCCTGTCTGCGATGGCTAACGGATTCCTATTGAAAGGGATTGTAATGGCTGTAAAGCACCTTAAGCCGACCTCCGCTGGTAGGCGTTGGCAGACGATCTCCGACTTCTCCGAGATCACCTGCACCAAGCCCGAGAAGTCTCTTCTCGAGCCCCTGCCCAAGAAGGCCGGTCGTAACAACAACGGCCGCATCACCACCCGCCACCAGGGCGGCGGCGTGAAGCGTCGTTACCGCGTGATCGACTTCAAGCGCAACAAGGACGGCGTGCCCGCCAAGGTTGCCACGATCGAGTACGATCCGAACCGTTCCGCTCGCATCGCTCTGCTGCACTACGCTGACGGTGAGAAGCGCTACATCCTGGCCCCCAAGGGCCTCGAGGTCGGTCAGACCGTCATGTCCGGTTCTGACGCCGACATCAAGCCGGGCAACGCTCTGCCCCTCGCCGACATCCCCGTCGGTACGCTCATCCACGCCGTCGAGTTCCAGCCGGGCAAGGGCGCTGCTATCGCCCGTTCCGCCGGTAACTCCTGCCAGCTGATGGGTAAGGAGGGCAAGTACGCTATCGTCCGTATGCCTTCCTCCGAGATGCGCCGCATCCTCGTTACCTGCCGCGCCACCGTCGGTGAGGTCGGCAACGCCGATCACTCCAACATCGTCATCGGCAAGGCCGGCCGTAAGCGTCACATGAACGTGCGCCCGACCGTCCGCGGTACCGTCATGAACCCTGTCGACCACCCGCACGGCGGTGGCGAGGGCAAGAACCACACCTCTGGTCGTCCCTCTGTTACCCCCTGGGGTAAGCCGACGAAGGGCCTTCGTACGCGCAAGAAGAAGAAGGTCTCGAACCAGCACATCATTCGTCGCCGTAAGAAGTAATTTCGGATACCGAGTTTTAGGAGAAAGCACTTATGAGCAGAAGTCTCAAAAAGGGCCCGTTCGTGGAGACTCGCCTTCTCTCGCGTATCACCGCGATGAACGAGGCTGGCAAGAAGGACGTCGTGAAGACCTGGTCCCGCGCGTCCACCATCTTCCCCGAGATGGTTGGTCACACCATCGCCGTCCACGACGGCCGCAAGCATGTGCCCGTGTATGTTACCGAGTCCATGGTTGGTCACAAGCTCGGCGAGTTCGCGCCGACTCGTACGTTCCGTGGCCACAAGGCCAAATAGGGGGTTAACCGTAAATGGCAACTAAGTCTATTGAAACTGAGGCCACCGAGGTTCGCGCCGTCGCTAAGTACGTGCGTGTTTCCCCCAGCAAGGCCCGCCTGGTGGTCGATCTGATCCGCCGCAAGCCTGTCGCTCAGGCCTTCGACATCCTCCACTTCTGCGACCGCGCCGTCGCCGTGGATGTCGAGAAGGTTCTCCGTTCCGCCGTTGCGAACGCCGAGAACAACAATGGTCTGCGTGCCGACAACCTGGTTGTCGCCGCTGCCTATGTTGACGAGGGTCCGACGCTTAAGCGCATCCGTCCCCGCGCCAAGGGTTCCGCTTCTCGCATTCTGAAGCGTACTTCCCACATCACCGTCGTCGTTGCTCCTCGAAAGGAGGCGTAAAGCTGTATGGGTCAGAAAGTCTACCCCACCGGCTTCCGTCTTGGCATCACCGAGAACTGGCGCTCCCGCTGGTTCGCAGAGAAGGATTACGCTAAGACCCTCGGTAACGATCTCGAGATCCGCAAGTACCTCGAGAAGCGTCTTTCCCGCGCAGCTGTCTCCCGCGTCGAGATCGAGCGCGCTGGCGACAAGGTGAAGGTCATCATCCTCACCGCTCGCCCCGGCGTTGTCATCGGTAAGAAGGGTGCCGAGATCGATACCCTCCGCACCGAGCTCGAGAAGGTCGCTGGCGTCTCCAAGGGCCAGCTCTCCGTCGACGTTGTCGAGATCAAGCGCCCCGAGCTCGACGCCAACCTCGTTGCTCAGTCCATCGCTGAGCAGCTCGAGGGCCGCGTTGCCTTCCGTCGCGCTATGCGCAAGGCTGTCCAGTCCGCCCGCAAGGCCGGCGCCAAGGGCATCCGTATCCAGTGCTCCGGTCGTCTCGGCGGTGCCGAGATGGGCCGTCGTGAGTGGTACCGTGAGGGTCGCGTGCCTCTGCACACCCTCCGCGCCAAGATCGACTACGGCACGGCTGTCGCCAGCACCACCATGGGTGCCTGCGGCGTGAAGGTCTGGATCTACCTGGGCGAGAAGCTCCCGGGCCAGCCTGTTCCCAACCCTGCACTCGAGGGCTCTTCCCGTCCTCGTCGTCGTAACTCCGAGAGGAGGGGTCAGTAGTGCTTGCCCCTAAGCGTATTCTTCACCGCAAGGTGCAGCGTGGCTCCATGAAGGGCCAGGCCAAGGGTAATACCGAGCTGCATTTCGGCGAGTTTGGTATCCAGGCTCTCGAGGCCCATTGGATCACCAACCGTCAGATCGAGGCCGCTCGTATTGCCATGACCCGCTACATGAAGCGTGGCGGTCGTGTCTACATCACGATCTTCCCCGATAAGCCCATCACCAAGAAGCCTGCCGAGACTCGCATGGGTTCTGGTAAGGGTAACCCCGAGGAGTGGGTGGCCGTCGTCAAGCCCGGCCGCATCATGTTCGAGGTCAAGGGCGTGCCCGAGGAGGTCGCTCGCGAGGCTCTGCGTCTTGCACAGCACAAGCTTCCCATCAAGACCAAGATTGTTGCTGCCAAGAACGCTGAGCAGCGCATCCAGAAGGAGATGGCTGAGGAGGCCGCTCTCGAGGCCAAGTGGGCTGCTGAGGACGCCGCCGCCGCCAAGGAGGAGAACTAATGAAGCCCGCAGAGATTCGTGAGCTCTCGGACGCTCAGCTCGTTGAGAAGCTGAAGGAAATGCGCGCCGAGCTCTTTAACCTTCGTTTCCAGATGGCCACCAGCCAGCTGGACAACACCGCTCGCGTCAACACCGTGAAGAAGGACATCGCTCGCGTCCTCACGGAGCAGCGCGCCCGCGAGATCGCAGCGGAGAAGTCCGCTGTCGCCGAGTAGGACCTAAGGAGAGAACATGACTGATTCGCGTAACTCGCGTAAGGTCCGTACGGGTGTCGTTACCTCCGTCTCCGGTGCCAAGACCATCGTTGTCACCATCACCGAGCGCAAGCGTCACCCCAAGTACGGCAAGATGATGACCAGCTCCAAGAAGCTGCACGCTCACGACGAGGAGTGCACGGCTGGCGTGGGCGATACCGTCCGCGTTATGGAGACCCGTCCTATGTCCAAGATGAAGCGCTGGCGCCTCATCGAGGTCGTCGAGCGCGCTAAATAAGCAGTCGCTCTTACGACTTGTACGTTTCCGAAGATGTGCGTATGCCTGGCTTGCATACCACGGGCCGTATAAAGGCTGCGCACCTCTCTTCGGTTCTTAGTTCGGAGGAACATCTACCATGATTCAGATGCAAACCATGCTGAACGTCGCCGACAACTCCGGCGCTCGCAAGATTCGCTGCATCAAGGTGCTTGGCGGTTCCAAGCGTCGTTATGCAGGCATCGGCGATGTGTTCATCGGTGCTGTCCAGGAGGCTACCCCTGGCGCCAACGTCAAGAAGAAGGACGTTGTCCGTTGCGTCGTCGTTCGCACCGTTAAGGAGATCCGCCGCAAGGATGGCTCCTACATTCGCTTTGATGAGAACGCCTGCGTTGTCATCAACAACGATGGTTCGCCCGTCGGCACCCGTATCTTCGGGCCCGTCGCTCGCGAGCTTCGTGACAAGAAGTACATGAAGATCGTCTCGCTCGCTCCCGAGACCCTGTAGTTAGGGGAGATATATGTATATCAAGAAGGGCGATAAGGTCCAGGTTCTCTCTGGTAAGGATCGCGGCAAGCAGGGCGTTGTCCTGCGTGCTCTCCCCGCCGAGAACAAGGTCGTTGTCGAGGGCGTTTCGGTCGTCAAGAAGGCCGTCAAGCCCAACGCTGCCAACCAGCAGGGCGGCATCGTTTCGCAGGAGGCTCCTATCGACGCCTCCAACGTCAATCTCGTTTGCCCCGAGTGCGGTAAGGTTACCCGCGTCGGTCACGAGAAGGACGGCAAGAACAAGCTGCGCGTCTGCAAGAAGTGCGGCCACAAGTTCTAAGCTGCCCGCAACATCAAGTTGCTAGCAAAGGCCCGGATGCCCCAAGGCACCCGGGCCTTTTTCTATCCCTACTCATTGGGGACAGACTTAAATGACTTGTCGTTGGGGATGTTCTTAAACGGCTAGTTGATGGGGACAGTCTTTAGATTTGTATATCTGGCCATCTGGGATAGGCTTCAACGAAAGCGGCACCTAGGGACAGTCCTTTGATGTCTGGTGCCCCCAGAGGGGTGAAGTAATGCAGCTGGCTCTGTCTTTAGGGCTATGGTGCTCCGCCCCTATATGTTTCACAAGGTTTGTCGCATGCGCATTTACGCGCAGAGTCTTGCGCGATGATGCGCATGGCCGCGCAAATATCTGCTAACTATGGTTAAATAATGACCGATAAACAAATAAACACGCAAATACAAGCAAATGCGCGCGCATTTGTGCGAATATAAGGCTGTTGGAAATGAAGGACTTCCGATGACTCAGGAGGCACATAATGGCAGATTCCAAACAGGCTCCGCTCGACGCCGAAGCAGCCGCAAAAGCAGCGTTCACTTCGGTCCAGGACAAGCCATTCCCCGATGATATCTTTACGGCTCCCGAGCTTCGTTGGGCTGTGATCGGGTGCGGCGTTATCGCCAACCAGATGGCCCAGTCTCTCGCGCTGGCCGGTCGCAAGCTTGCGGGCGTCGCCAACCGCACGCTGTCCAAGGCTCAGGCTTTTGCTGAGCAATATGGCATCGAGAAGGTCTATGAAACGGTCGAGGACCTCTACGCCGATCCGAACATTGACGCAGTCTATATCACCACGCCGCACAACACGCATATCACCTACCTGCGAGCCGCTCTGGCAGCTGGTAAGCACGTACTCTGCGAGAAGGCCATTACCCTCAACTCTGCCGAGCTCGACGAGGCCCGTGCCATCGCCGACGAGCACAACGTGGTCCTTATGGATGCCACCACGGTGCTCCACATGCCCTTGTATCAGGAGCTGCGCCGCCGCATGGATGCCGGCGACTTTGGACGCATGAACCTCGCCCAGCTCAACTTTGGCAGCTACAAGGAGTACGGCGACCTGACCAACCGCTTTTACAATCGCAACCTTGCTGGCGGTGCCATGCTCGATATTGGCGTCTATGCCCTGTCCGTCATGCGCCTCTTTATGGCAAGCCAGCCCGCTGAGGTCGTTTCGCTGGGCAACACCTGCGAGACTGGCGTTGACGTCGCGGGTGGCATCGTCTGCCGAAATGCCGAGCAGCAGCTGGGCGTCGTGAGCCTTACGCTCCACTCCAAGCAGCCCAAGCGCTCGGTCATCAGCTTCGACAAGTGCTACATCGAGGTCAATGAATATCCGCGTGCCGATCACGCGACCATCGTGTGGACTGCGGACGGCCACCGCGAGGAGGTCCACGCCGGCACCGAGGCTTACGCCCTGTGCTATGAGATGGCCGACCTGGAGAAGGCCGTTGCTGGCGACGACTCCAAGCGCGAGCTGCTGGATTATGCTTCTGATGTTATGGAGCTTATGACCAAGCTCCGCGCCGATTGGGGAGTTGTGTACCCCGAGGAGGAGTAAGCGATGCTTGCGGAAGATAGGCTCAACGCGATCGTGTCGATGGTGCAGCAGGCCGGCTCGGTTACCGTGCCGGAGCTTGCCGAAGCCCTGGGCGTGACGGCGTCTACCATTCGGCGCGACCTGCAGACGCTCGACCGAGCTCATCGCATCGCCAAGGTCCACGGTGGAGCGACGAGTCTTGAGCGCGCGCACGTGACGCGCGACCTAACGCTTAATGAGCGCAGCGACCTCCATAACGACGACAAGGAGCGTATCTGCGCCCGTGCGGCGGCGCTTGTGGAGCCCGAGAGCTTTGTATACATCGACTCGGGCTCGACGACGCTGAGGCTCATCGAGCATCTTCCACACCTTGAAGATGTCACCTATGTGACCGATTCCGTGCTCCATGCTCAGCACCTTGCTTTGCGCGGCATGCGTACCGTGGTGTTGGGCGGCGAGCTCAAACCCGAGACCGAGGCGCTCGTTGGCCCCGATGCCTTGGCAACCTTAGACCGCTACAACTTCAACTGTGGCTTTTGGGGCTCTAACGGCATTGCCGCCGAGCAGGGCTTCACGGCGCCCGATATCGAGGAAGCACAGGTCAAGCGTATCTCGATGCGCCATACCGCCAAACGCTTTGTAATCTCGGACGCCAGTAAATTTGGCATGGTGGCGCCCGTCAAGTTCGCGGACTTCCGCGACGCAACGATTATCACTGCGGGCGAGGTCCCCGCCAAGTACCGGGCAATGGACAACGTCATCACTGTCTAACAGCGAGACAAGGCCAAAACCACCACGAAGGTGCCTGTCCCCATTGTGGTGGTTAGTAACGAAAACCGAGTAGTTTTCTCAATAGAAAAGCGGCAACGTCCATCACGGGCGTTGCCGCTTTTCGTTGTCTGCCGGTTTGTCTAAGTCTGTAACAACTGGACCGTTAAAAGTGGGCTAGGTGTTACAGATTGAGATTCTTCCGAACCGCGCCGTCCCTTTGTCTCGATCTGTAACATCTGGGACCGATTTTGCCGAGTTATTGTTATAGATTGAGATTTTTCCTTGAGGGAGATTCGAATGTCTCGATCTGTAACAGACAGACCGGAAAATGGGTTTTAACTGTTACAGATCGAGACGTTTTGGCGCCACGGCTGAGCCATTGCGGCAAACCCGCCACAAAGGTGCCTGTCCCTTATTGGCGGGTTTTAGGGCTCCCAGGGGCAGGGGGCTTCGATGTGGATGTGCTCGCCGGTTACGGGATGCGTGAAGGACACGCTGTGGGCGTGGAGCATCAGGCCGCAGGGGCGCGGCGTTCCGTACAGGTCGTCGCCAACCAGGGGGTGACGCTCGCTGGCCAGGTGCACGCGAATCTGATGCTTGCGGCCGGTGAGCAGCTCAACATCGATATACGAACGCGCGGGCAGGCCTCGGCGGCTCTTAAGGCGCTTGAGTACCTTGACGCGCGTCTGAGAGGGCTTTCCGCTGGCGCCGACACGCATCTTGCGGCTATCGTGGCGATCGCGAGCGATAGGCTTGTCGATGAGCTTCTCGTTCCAGTCGATTTTGCCCTCGGCGAGCGCCAGATAGTGCTTTTCGAACGCGTGGTCGATGACCATCTGGTCAAAGGCGGGCTGCGTCTGCTTGTCGAGCGAGAACAGCACCACGCCGGTGGTGTCACGGTCCAGGCGATTGAGCGGCTGCATGTCGGTCGCGGCAAAGCCGTCGCCCATCGCCAGCAGCAGGTCGCTGGCGTAGTCGGTGAGCGTGCGTTCACCGGTGCCGTCGCCGTGGACGATCATGCCGGCGGGCTTGTCGATGGCCATGAGCCAGGCATCGCAGTAGAGGACTTGAGGTTCTTCGTTCACGTGTAAGCCTTTCGGTTAGCTGATTCCCACAAACATGCAGCCCGAAGTCGCCCCGCGCAGGCGGGCGGCGGGCTTGCGGCCGGCTTGAGCCGCCTCGACGGCGCGACGGACGCGAGCGACGGCACGGCCAATCTCATCGGCCTCGAGCAGCGTTCCGTCCACCATAAGACGACGGATGCCGGCGTCGAGCAGCTGCGGTACCTGCGGCGTGAGGTCGATGGGGTAGGCATCGTACAGGCGAGAGCGGCCGTGGATGTCAGTTCGGACGGGCATGACCTTTCCGTCGATATTCTTGAGCGAGAGCTTGCGGGCACGCAGGCGGCAGCTGGCACAATCGTGGATACAGCCGTTGGCAACCTGCAGAATGCAATGCTCGCTTGTCATGACGCGCGGGCGGCCAAAGACGGTGATGCCCAGAGCCGCGGGCGCGGCGGCGCCGAGCGAGACAATCTCGTCGAGTGTGATCTCGGGCGAGAGCCAAAACGCACCGGCTCCGCGCTCGGCAAGCGCCTCCATGCAGGGCGTGTTGTGCACCGGCAGGCAAGAGCGGACCTCCGCCGTGGCGCCAACCTGGGCGGCCAGCGCGAGCTCAGAGATGTTGCCAATATCGACCGTGGCACCGGCAACAACCCACGGGTCAACGCGCTCGTGGTCGACGGTGCGGCAGACCTCGTCGAGTACGGGTACAATGCCCTGCTCAAGTGCATCGGCGGGGGAGACACCGGCTGCCTCGAGCGCATCGGTGGTCATGTAGATGCGCGTTGCACCCTCCGCGCGGGCGGCCTCGGCGGCCTCGAGCGAGGTGACGGTGGTGCAGATCTGCGGCTCATCGCGGTAGTGCTCGGGCGCGGGGCGGGAATTACTGGTTACAATCGCCGGCAGCTCGAGCGTTTTCGCGCGCTCCTCGTACGGTGCCAGAATGGCCTCTTCCAGCGCCTTACAAGCGGCGGCGCGCACCTTGTGCACGGCGGAAAAGCCCATACCGCAGCCGGCGTCGAGCGAAACGTCAAAGCTCGCGGCCTCAAAGGGAGAGGAGCCCATGCGCCCGACGTGCTCAACCAGATCGGACGCCTCGACCGCGCGGGTCTTGGCGGCCTCGACGGTAAAGCCCGTGGCCGTGGCCGTAAGCGAAGGATCGTCGCAACAGGTGAGCGTAACGGCAAACGGCTCGCCCAGACGCGCCACAACGGACACGTCTACGGCGCGGCGGCGCAGCACATCGCGCTTGAGTGCGGCGCCGGCGGCGTCAATGGCGCGCTGGCTTCGAATCACGCGCACGCGGCAGCCCTCGGGCATGCTACGGGGCACGCGACACTCGATAACATCGCCGGCAGCGGCATCATCGGCGGCAATGGTGGTCAGGAACTGGTCAAACTCGTTATTGTGGCGAAGCTCCAGCAGGTCGCCCTTGCCCACGGGCTCAAGCAGCTCAATGCGGGCGATGGCGGCGCGGCGACGGCGATCGTCGGGCTTTAGTCCGCGTACATCGCGGTTGGCCAGACGGCTGCCCAGCACCGTGCCCACAATCTGGCCGCGGTTGTTGGAGCGCTCGTAGCTCATCATCTCGTCGCCCGAGGTGCCATCCTGGTAGGCGTGCGTAAAGTCGCGATTAAAGCAGCGCTTGAGCTGGCGCTGGCGAGCGGCGTCCTCGTGCTTATCTACGGCGACCCCGGCCAGCATGTCATCAATCTGGTGACGGTACACATCGACGATGGAGTACACGTAATCGGGAGCCTTCATGCGGCCCTCAAGCTTGAGCGATGCGGCGCCGGCGTCATACAGACGGCGAACAAGCTGCGACGTGTTAGTGTCGCGCGGGCATAGCGCGCGCTCGCGACCGGCAGGGGAGAGCGAGCGGCCGTTCTCGTCGATCAGCTCGTAAGGCAGGCGACAGGGCTGAGCGCACATGCCGCGGTTGGCCGAGCGGCCCGCCATGGCAAAGCTCGACAGCAGGCACAGACCCGAGTAGCAAAAGCAGATGGCGCCGTGGCTAAAGACCTCGAGGTCCACATCGGGCGCGGCGTTGTGAATGGCGGCGATCTCGTCGATGGAGAGCTCGCGCGAGAGAGTCACGCGGTCGGCGCCCTGCTCGCGGCACCAAAGGGTTCCGCGGTCGTCATGGATGTTCGCCTGGGTCGAGATGTGCGTCTCGATGCCGGGCATGGTGCGCTTGACCTCAAAGAACAGACCCCAGTCCTGGATAATGAAGGCATCGGCGCCCAGCGTGGAGCAGCGACGGATGAGTTGCAGTGCATCGCTCATCTCGGACTGCTTGATGACGATGTTTACCGTGACGTAGACGCGCGACCCGGCTAGATGCGCGGCGCGGCAGGCTTGCTCAAAGGCCTCGTCGGTAAAGTTGGTTGCCTTGCGGCGGGCGTTGAAGCTGCCCATGCCGCAGTAGATGGCGTCTGCCCCGGCAGCGAGCGCGGCGGCAAAGGGCTCCGGGCCTCCGGCGGGGGCCAAGAGCTCGGGTCTGCGGTTGGTGGTTCGACTGGCGGTTGCGGTCATATCCTGCCTTTCAAAATGCTCAGATATTCAAAAGTATAGTGGCGCCGTTGCGGCAGGCGATGCCCGTGCTCCAAGCGGGATAAAGTCTTCAGCAGCTTGGGCTGGCTGACCCCGTGGAGAACCGTTCAGCTGCCAACGGGCGCCGTTGGGCGATAAAATATTCTCGCAGCGTGATAATAATCTTGCATCGCGCGGAAACCTTGAGTACTATCCCAATCAAGCGCGGTGTTCAGACCGAACTGTGCCTCCCGGTGCGAACGCCGCGCTCACGCTTTCTAGTTAACCGTAAGGAGATAAACATGAGCAAGACCGTCGTGTCTTCCGATAACGCACCCGCAGCCATCGGACCGTATTCCCCCGGTATCCAGACCGGCAACATGGTGTTCCTGTCCGGCCAGCTGGGCATCGACCCCACAACTGGCAAGATGCCCAAGGGCGTCGAGGCCCAGGCCAAGCAGTCCCTTGCTAACGTCGAGGCCCTGCTGACTGCCGCCGGCGCTACGTTTGCCGATGTCGTCAAGACCACGGTCTACCTGGCCGACATTGCCGACTTCGCTGCCGTGAACGAGATCTACGCCTCCAAGTTCGAGGCTCCGTTCCCCGCGCGCAGCGCTTTCCAGGTTGCCGCCCTTCCGGCTGGCGGTCTGGTCGAGATCGAGGTCGTCGCCGCTCTCTAAGGCGTTGGCAACAACTAAACATGACATGCAAAAAGACCCTGCAGCGCGTGTGAACTGCGCCCCAAATCTTGGACGCCCTAAATAGCGACTAGGCCGCAAGGGCCT